>NZ_JABWRZ020000001.1:349198-673397 GCF_014269185.2 Pseudomonas oryzicola | reverse complement strand
CCGTGGACTTGCTGTTGCAGGGCGAACTGTACTGGCGCCTGGACGCGCACGTGCAAGCCCAGGCAGGCAGCGCCAACGCTCGCGGCACGGTGGCCGGGCTGCTGGCACGCAAGGTGTTGAGCGATGAGCAGGGCAATGGTATCGGCCTGTTCGTCTGGGACTGGCCACAAGGCCCCGAGCAACAGGCCGAGCGCCTTGCGCAGCTGGCACAACTGGGCTTCCCCGAAAGCCAGGACTACAGCGTCGCCATCGATACAGCGGAGGATGCAGCCCATTGGCGCGATCATTGGTACCGCACCGCCCTGCCCTTCGCCAGCGATGGTGTGATCCTGCGCCAGGGCAGCCGGCCGCCCGCCGAGCGCTGGCGGGCCAGGGCGCCGTACTGGATCGCTGCCTGGAAGTACCCATATACGCAGGCGTTGGCCGAAGTCCGCGAAGTCCGCTTCCGCATCGGCCGCACCGGCAGGATTACGCCGGTACTGCAAGTGCTGCCGGTTACCCTTGACGACCGGCAGATCGCCCAGGTAAGCCTGGGCTCGCTGGCGCGTTGGCAGAGCCTCGACATCCGCCCCGGTGACCAGGTGGCCGTGA
The DNA here is from genome assembly GCF_014269185.2 of Pseudomonas oryzicola. Classification (NCBI taxonomy): domain Bacteria; kingdom Pseudomonadati; phylum Pseudomonadota; class Gammaproteobacteria; order Pseudomonadales; family Pseudomonadaceae; genus Pseudomonas; species Pseudomonas oryzicola. The sequence continues at coordinate 672,806 of NZ_JABWRZ020000001.1, read as the reverse complement.
GCCTTGCCGGGCTAACCATCCCGCGCCTGGAACAGGTGGTACACCGCGCCGTGGAGCGCCAGCCAGTAACCGCGCCGCAGCCCGGCCAATATCACGCCCACAGTTGCTGGCAGGCCGATGTCGGCTGCGAGGAGCAGTTCAGTGCCCGCCTCACCTGGCTCAGTGGTAAACAGGGGCTGGCACTGCCGCGCACAGGCCCCGGCACCTGGCGCCGACTGGTGGCTGCCGGGCTGGTGACATCGATGACCGACTGGCTGCATCTGGATGCCGAGCGCCTGGGCCAGGTCGCCGGTATCAGCGACGCCACAGCGGCGCAGCTGCTGGGCAGTTTCGAGCAAGCCCGCTCACGGCCCTTTGCCCAATGGCTGCGCGGGCTTGGCACGCCCATACCAGCAGGCTTGGCGGTGATCGGCAACTGGCCGGACCTGGTTGCGCGTACAGCCGCCGAATGGCAAGCCTTGCCCGGTATTGGCGAAAAGCGCGGGCAACAGCTTGTGGAATTTTTCACTGCCCATGAGGTTCAAGCCATCGCCACCCAGCTCGGCATGACCGGCATCGATGGGTTTCGGGTCGACAGCCAGAGTATTGGGCAATGATTTTTTACCCATCTACCTGCAGGGATATTCCGAGATTCCACCAGAAAGGTGCAACAAGGGTTTCTAAATGAGCAAAACCAAGGCAGGATTTCCCTCAACTTTTGCTGCCCCGCCCCGTCAAGGAGGCTTTTCATGAAACGTATTTCGACCCTTTTCCTGCTCGCGACACTTGGCCTTGCCGCTGGCGCCGCCCAGGCTGCCCAGCCGGATGCCGGCCTGACCGGCTGCGCGGCCAAGCGCAGCGCCATCGAGAACCAGTTGAAGATTGCCCGTGACCAGGGCAACTCCGCCCAGGTCTCGGGGTTGGAAGAGGCGCTGCGTGGGGTCGACAACTGTACCGATGCTGGCCTGCGCAAGGAACGCGAGCAGAAAGTGCTCGAAGCCCGTCACGAAGTGGCCCAGCGCGAAAAGGACCTGAAAAAGGCCGAGAGGAAAGGCGATTCCGAGAAGATCAACAAGCGCAAGGACAAGCTGGCCGAGTCGCGCAAGGAGTTGCAGGAAGCGGTGGAGGACCTGGACCGCTAAGGCCAGCGGCAAACGCGATCACTGTAGGCGCGGCCTTGTGTCGCGCCTGCAGACAGAGCCATGCAAGCCATCAATGATTACGAAATTCGGTATGACAGGCCTTGCACGCCGCTTCGACCTTGTCCATCGGCGCCTTCAACTGCGCAGCATCGAGCGGCTGACTACGGCTGATATCGGCCAGTTCGCCTGTGACGCCTTCCAGCTGCCGGGCCAGGTCGTGAAAGCGTGCCTGGCGTTCCCATACCTCGGCGCGAGCGCTGCTGTCGCCACCATCACGCACCTGTGGAAAGTGTTGCCAGGGCTGGTGCGCGAGGTTGTCCAGCTTCTGAGCACCGTCGGCGAACTTCACCCCATCGAAAGGCAGCCGGCCACGCAACATGCCGCCCAGGTCTTCGCTGGTTCTGAGCATGTCCTTGAAGATTACCTTGCGCTTGCCCAGCGGCGAGTTGGGGTCGACCCGGTCGCAACCACTCAAGGCGCCGCCCAGGGCCAATGCTGCCAGCAGAACAACGGTCAATCGCTTCAACATCACACTCACTTCGGCCTGCGCAAATGGGCGGCCAGTATCGCTGCCCGCGGGCCAAAGACCAATAGCCACATGAAATACAGGGGTGAATATTCATCTTCGCCCATGACAGGAATGCACACATGAAATCAGCCCTGCGCCATCTGGCCTGGACGCTCCCGGTGCTGGCTTTGCTGGCCGGCTGCAACGGCGGCGAGAACGCCAAGCCGGAGCCCCACGCCATTGCCACCTACGTCCCGGCCACCTGGAATGACCTGCCGGCAGTCAGCGACGAAGACTTGCTAGCCGGCTTCTATGCCTGGCGCAGCGGTTGCGAGAAGCTCGCGCGCGACCCGGTGTGGGCCGCCACCTGCGAAGCCGCCGGCAGTGCCACGGCCAGCGCCGCCCAGGTCCGCACATTCCTGGAGCAGAACCTGGAGGTATACGGCCTGCGTTCCGCCGAGAACAACGCCCATGGCCTGATTACCGGCTACTACGAACCGGTCTACCCCGGCAGCCTGAAGCAGTCGGCAACCAACCACGTGCCGGTCTACGGTATTCCTGATGACATGATCGTGGTCGACCTGGCCAGCGTGTACCCCGAGCTCAAGGGCAAACGCCTGCGCGGTCGTCTCGACGGGCGGGTACTCAAGCCTTACGACACCGCCGAAGTCATCAACCGCGACGGCGCCAAGGCACCAGTGCTGGCCTGGCTGACCGATCCTATGGATTTGCAGTTCCTGCAGGTCCAGGGTTCCGGCCGGGTGCAACTGGAAGACGGCCGCCAGCTGCGCCTGGGCTACGCCGACCAGAACGGCCATCCATACCGGCCGATCGGGCGCTGGCTGGTGGAACAAGGCCAGCTGAAAAAGGAAGAAGTCAGCATGGGCGCCATTCACGCCTGGGCCCAGGCCAACCCGCAGCGCGTACCGGAGCTGCTGGCCAGCAACCCCAGCTACGTATTCTTCAGCACCCGCCCCGACAGCAACGAAGGCCCGCGCGGTTCGCTGAACGTGCCGCTGACCGCTGGGTACAGCGTAGCGATCGACCGCAAGGTGATTCCGCTGGGTAGCCTGCTCTGGCTATCCACCACCCGCCCGGACGCAACCCCGGTGGTACGCCCGGTGGCGGCTCAGGATACCGGAGGGGCGATTACGGGTGAGGTGCGGGCCGACCTGTTCTGGGGCACCGGGCCGGAAGCCGGGGAACTGGCCGGGAACATGAAGCAGCAAGGGCAGATCTGGATGCTGTGGCCCAAGGGCAAGCCGTTGCCTGAAGTACCAAAGGTGCCTTGATCGGCGGTGGGCTCTTCGCGGGCTTGCCCGCGAATCAGGCCCCCCGGTTTTCAGATGGAAACTACAAAGAACGCCACGATCATCGCCATCCCGGCAAACCACACCAGCGAGCGCAGCACGGCCCAGTCCGCCAGGTAGCAGATGATGTAAAGCAAGCGGCTGGTGATGTACATCACCCCCAGCACATCCTGGGTCACCTGCTCGGCATTGCCGACGATATCGGCCACCAGCACCGCCGCGGCAAACGCCGGAAAGGCCTCGTAGCTGTTCTGCTGGGCGGCATGTGCACGGCGTGGCAGGCCGGAAAGCGTATCCAGGAAAGCGCGCGGGTCGTGGTTGTCTTTCAGGCCGAAACGGCCACTTACCTTGGCGATCAGCCCGCACAGGGGTGGCAACACCAACGCGATCAGAATGCACCACAGGGCAACGGTCATAGGCAGGACTCCTTGTTCAGTCTCGAGGTCAAAGCTTCATTATCAACATGCCGGCCAACACCAGCCCGCAAGCCAGGAGTCGGGGCCGACCAAAAGGTTCTTTGAGGTAGCGCATGCCCAGCACTACCACCAGGATCACGCTCAATTCCCGCAGCGCCGCCGCCTCAGCCACCGAGCCGAGGTGCATGGCCCACAGCACCAAGGCATAACTGAGCAACACGCACAGGCCGACCGCCAACCCCAGGCGCCACTGCAGGCGCCAGAACAGTATGAACGGCGCACGTCGCGCCACGCTGGCCAGCAACGGAAAGGGCCAGGCGCTGAGCAACGTCAGCCACACCAGGTAATCCCAGGGTTTGCCCCACAGGCGCACGGCCTGACCGTCAAACCAGGTGTAGCAGCCGATGCACAGGCCAATCAGGGCGACCACCGGCAGCATCGACCAGGGTAGCCGCTCACCACCCCCACCCTGCCACAACAGGCAGGCCATGCCACAAGGGATCAGCAGGATGCCGACGATCTGCTGCTGGCTCAGCGATTCGCCGGCAAAGGCGAGGGTGAGTGCCAGCACCACCAGGGGCGACAGCCCGCGCATCAGCGGGTAGACCAGCCCCAGGTCGCCCACGCGATAGGCCTGGATCAGCAGGAAGCGGTACAACTGCTCGGCCAGCGCCGAGGCCAGCAGCCACGGCCAGACGCTGGCCGGCGGCACCTCGGCGAAGGCCACGGCAAACACCGCGAAGGCCAGCGCCACCGTGTCCATGCTGGCAATCACCAGCAGGCGTTCGCCGCTGAATTTGATCAGGGTATTCCAGGTCGCATGCAGCAGGGCGGCGATCAGAACCAGGGAAGTTGCCAGCACGCCTTTGGGTCCTTGTGACGTTTTCGAGGGATGAATATATAGCGTTGGCGGTCGGGTTGCCCGGGATGTGTTCGCCGATGGGGATTCAGCGCCTGTTAGATCGAGCGCCGCCCGCGCGGCGCATCGCGGATAAATCCGCTCCCACATTTGTTGCAACGTGCCGAACCTGTTACGCCATGGTTGTCAGCCCTGGCGCATGACTTGAGTCTTGCAAACCGGCTGACAACCATGGCCTCACAGACATGGCCACGTTGCATAATTGCACCCTCCAGCTGTAAGCACACGGAACGCTTCCAGCAATTCTGGTCAAATCCTGTGCCCCGAGCCCCTCGCCAGATCATCAAAGAACTGCCCGAGCCATTCGGGTTATGACTTGGAAGCCACTGTCACAGGATTCAGGATGCTTGAACTAGTTGCCGCATTTATCTGCCTCACCACCCTCCTCACCTACGTCAATTACCGTTTCATCGGCCTGCCCCCCGCCATTGGCGTGATGGTCACGGCGCTGCTGTTTTCCCTGATGCTGCAGGGCCTGAGCCTGATCGGCTTCCCTGGCCTGGAAGAACGCGTCGAAGGGCTGATGAACCAGATCGACTTCAATGACTTGCTGATGCACTGGATGCTGGCATTCCTGCTGTTCGCCGGCGCCTTGCACGTCAACCTCTCCGACCTGCGCAGCTACCGCTGGCCGATCGGCCTGCTGGCCACCGTCGGCGTCCTGATTGCCACGGTGGTCATCGGTTACCTGTCGCACTGGGTGTTCGCCCTGTTCGGCTGGCAGGTGCCGTTGATCTACTGCTTGCTGTTCGGTGCCCTGATCTCGCCTACCGACCCGATTGCCGTGCTTGGCGCGTTACGTACCGCCAATGCCTCCAAACCGCTCAAAACCACCATTGTCGGCGAATCGCTGTTCAACGATGGCACCGCAGTGGTGGTGTTCACCGTGTTGCTCGGCATCATCCGCCTGGGCGAAACCCCGAGCATGACCGACACGGCGATCCTGTTCGCCCGCGAGGCCATTGGCGGGGTAGTGTTCGGCGGCCTGATCGGCTACGCCACCTACCGCATGATCAAGAGCGTCGAGCAGTACCAGGTGGAAGTGATGCTCACCCTGGCGCTGGTCATCGGGGGCTCGGCCATGTGCTACGAACTGCACGTTTCGGCGCCGATCGCCATGGTGGTAGCCGGCCTGATCATCGGCAACCTGGGGCGCAACCTGGCGATGAACGACATGACCCGCCGCTATATGGACGGGTTCTGGGAGCTGATCGACGACATGCTCAATGCCCTGCTGTTCGCGCTGATCGGCCTGGAACTGTTACTGCTGCCGTTCAACTGGCTGCACCTGGCAGCCGGCGGTGTACTGGCGCTGGCGGTGCTGCTGTCACGACTGTTGACCGTAGCTCCGGCGATCGTCTTGCTGCGGCGCTGGCGCGCGGTGCCCAAGGGCACGGTACGGGTGCTGACCTGGGGTGGCCTGCGCGGAGGGGTGTCGGTGGCCCTGGCACTGTCGCTGCCTTTGGGCGAGGAGCGCGACCTGCTGCTGTCGATCACCTACATCGTGGTGCTGTCGTCGATCCTGGTGCAGGGCTTGAGCATCGGGCGGGTGGTGCGCAAGGTCAGCGCTCTGCCTTGAGATCCTGGGGCCGCAAAGCAGCCCCAGAATTTTCATTCCACTGCCGAATCCGGGAACTGGTCCTGGATGTACTTGATCTCGGTCCGCCCATGCGCCGCCGGCAACCCATCCTCGCCAAGGTTGACGAAGACCATCTTGTCGACCGTGAGGATGGCCTTGCGGGTGATCTTGTTGCGCACTTCGCACTTGAGGGTGATCGAGGTACGGCCGAACTCGGTGGCAGTGATGCCCAGCTCGATGATGTCGCCCTGGCGCGAGGCGCTGACGAAGTTGATTTCCGATATGTATTTGGTCACTACGCGCTGGTTGCCCAGCTGGACGATGGCGTAGATCGCCGCCTCTTCGTCGATCCAGCGCAACAGGCTGCCACCGAACAGCGTGCCATTGGGGTTGAGGTCTTCGGGTTTAACCCATTTGCGGGTGTGAAAGTTCATCTGTACTCCTGACCTGCTTGGCTGCGATGTAGCAATGATGGCAGAGCGGTCGCTGTCGCTCCATTGAACATCGACTATCGTCGCGATTAATCGACAGAAAACCTTGGGCAAGCCAGCGGGCGCGGCTATAATCTCCGCCGCTTCACATGGTTGCCCACAGCGGTGCCATGCCCGCCACCCGTCCGAGGGGCGCTGCAGCAGGCTCGGCCTGTCAGGCTCGGATGGGGCGTTGTCCGCTCCCGCGGACGCTCAACGCACAACGGCGCCCATTCGCACATTACGAATGGAGGCTCTCATGAGCGCTGCAAACATGCCTGCTGGTTTTACCGATTACAAAGTCGCCGACATCTCCCTGGCCGCCTGGGGCCGTCGCGAAACCATCATCGCCGAATCGGAAATGCCTGCACTGATGGGCCTGCGTCGCAAGTACCTGGCCGAGCAACCGCTCAAAGGTGCGAAGATCCTGGGCTGCATCCACATGACCATCCAGACCGCCGTGCTGATCGAAACCCTGGTTGCCCTGGGTGCCGAAGTGCGCTGGTCGTCCTGCAACATCTTCTCCACCCAGGACCAGGCCGCCGCGTCCATCGCCGCCGCCGGTATCCCGGTGTTCGCCTGGAAAGGTGAAACCGAGGAAGAGTACGAGTGGTGCCTGGAGCAGACCATCCTCAAAGATGGCCAGCCATGGGATGCCAACATGGTCCTGGACGACGGTGGCGACCTGACCGAACTGCTGCACAAGAAGTACCCGCAGGTACTGGAGCGCGTGCACGGCATCACCGAAGAAACCACCACTGGCGTGCACCGCCTGCTGGACATGCTGGCCAAGGGCGAGCTGAAAGTCCCGGCGATCAACGTCAACGACTCGGTCACCAAGAGCAAGAACGACAACAAGTACGGCTGCCGTCACAGCCTGAACGATGCCATCAAGCGTGGTACCGACCACCTGCTGTCGGGCAAGCAGGCCCTGGTGATCGGCTATGGTGACGTGGGCAAGGGCTCGGCCCAGTCCCTGCGCCAGGAAGGCATGATCGTCAAGGTCACCGAAGTTGACCCGATCTGCGCCATGCAGGCCTGCATGGACGGCTTCGAAGTGGTTTCGCCGTTCATCGACGGTATCAACAACGGCACCGAAGCCAGCATCGACAAGGCCCTGCTGGGCAAGATCGACTTGATCGTGACCACCACCGGTAACGTCAACGTCTGCGACGCCAACATGCTCAAGGCCCTGAAGAAGCGCGCCGTAGTCTGCAACATCGGCCACTTCGACAACGAGATCGACACCGCCTTCATGCGCAAGAACTGGGCGTGGGAAGAGGTCAAGCCGCAGGTGCACAAGATCCACCGCACCGGCGCCGGCAGCTTCGACCCACAGAACGACGACTACCTGATCCTGCTGGCCGAAGGCCGCCTGGTCAACCTGGGTAACGCCACTGGCCACCCAAGCCGCATCATGGACGGTTCGTTCGCCAACCAGGTACTGGCGCAGATCTTCCTGTTCCAGCAGAAGTTCGCCGACCTGTCGGCCGAGAAGAAAGCCGAACGCCTGACCGTTGAAGTGCTGCCGAAGAAGCTCGACGAAGAAGTGGCCCTGGAAATGGTCCGCGGCTTCGGCGGCGTGGTCACCCAGCTGACCCAGCAGCAAGCCGACTACATCGGCGTTACCGTAGAAGGCCCGTTCAAGCCGCACGCCTACCGCTACTAAGCGGCAAGCTTCAAGCGGCAGACAGGTGCAAAACCCACCCATGCCGCTTGCAGCCCAGGCTCAAACTTGTTGAACGATGCCCAAGCCAGATCGGCCATCACCGATCTGGCTTCTATTTGCAGCTTGCTGCTTGAGGCGGGCTGCTAGAGGAACGTCTGATGTCCCAGGAACGCCGCTACAGTTTCGAGTTCTTCCCGACCAAGACCGACGCCGGCCACGAAAAGCTGATGGGCGTCGCCCGCCAGCTGGCTGCCTACAATCCGGACTTCTTCTCCTGCACATACGGTGCCGGTGGCTCGACCCGCGACCGCACACTGAACACCGTGCTGCAGCTGGAAAGCGAAGTGAAGGTCCCCGCCGCGCCGCACCTGTCGTGCGTGGGTGACACCAAGGCCGAACTGCGCACCTTGCTGGCCGAGTACAAGGCCGCCGGCATCAAGCGTATCGTCGCCTTGCGTGGCGACCTGCCTTCGGGCATGGGCATGGCCAGTGGCGAGCTACGCTACGCCAGCGACCTTGTCGAGTTCATCCGCCAGGAAACCGCTGACCATTTCCACCTGGAAGTGGCTGCTTACCCGGAGATGCACCCACAAGCACGCAACTTCGAGGCCGACCTGGCCAACTTCGTGCACAAGGTCAAGGCCGGTGCCGACAGCGCCATCACCCAGTACTTCTTCAACGCCGACAGCTACTTCTACTTCGTCGAGCGCGCACAGAAGCTGGGCATGAATATCCCGGTAGTGCCCGGCATCATGCCGATCACCAACTACAGCAAACTGGCACGCTTCTCCGACGCCTGTGGCGCCGAGATCCCGCGCTGGATCCGCAAGCAGCTGGAAGCCTATGCCGATGACACCGCCAGCATCCAGGCATTCGGCGAGGAAGTGATCACCCGCATGTGCGAGCAACTGCTGCAAGGCGGCGCACCAGGCCTGCACTTCTATACCTTGAACCAGGCCGAACCGAGCCTGGCCATCTGGAACAATCTGAAGCTGCCACGCTGAAATTTTTTGCAAAATCTGTTTAAGATCCTACTAAGGCTTTGGTCATAGACTAAAGCCTTATTTTTTCGGGTTTACACAGGTCTTGCCTGCCATGCAGCACTCGCATCCACAGCTCGTCTACCTGGCTTTCGGCCCGGCGACCTATCACCAAGAAGCCTGCTTCAGCATCATCAGCGCCCTGGCCCATCTGGACACGGCAGCAGGCGAAGCCATGGACATTCAGGTCTACACCGACAACCCACAGCCCTACGCCGGCCTGCCGGTAACCGTGCATTTGCTGGACGAAGCAACGCGCCAGGCATGGAACGCCCCTCACGGTTACCACTTCCGCAGCAAGCATGTGCTGTTGCGTCAAGTGCTGCAGCAATATCCACTGGCCGTGCTGATCGACACCGACACGTTCTTCCGCAAGTCGCCGCTGGAGCTGTTCGCCCGGGTAGCCCCAGGCCACCTGCTGTGCAATGCCATCGGCGCACGCTATGGCAGCAACCAGAAGTGCCTGCTGTACAAGAACCTGCTGGCCGTCCTTGAGTCCCGTGGCCTTGCCGATTGCCAAATGCCACTGGTCAACTCCGGGGTGATCGGCCTCACGGCGCAGGATGCAGACACCCTGGACCGCTCCATCGCCATGATGGACGAGTTCCACCCCCTGGCTCGCGAGGCCTATACCTTGGAGGAATTCTGCCTGGCGGTGGCGGCCTACCGCACTCTGGAGCTGGCAGAATGCACCGACGTCATCCACCACTACTGGAGCCGCAAGGCGCAGTTCCGCGCCAAGATTCAGGCCTGGTTGCGCAAACATGGCCATGACCCGCTTAGCCGCGCGGCGCTGGCCGACGTGCACCTGGTCAATGACCAGCTGCCACGGCCACCGGTCCTGCAACGCCTGGGCTACAAGGCACTGAGCATGACTCTGCCCAGCCACGAACGCCAGTTCGCCCGCGAGTTGCTGTATGGCTGCTACCACTACCCCAACGAGTTCGACCGTGCCTGCGCATCGGCCTGGTGGGACAAGGCCCTGGAAAACCTCAATGCCCGCCATGGCCACATGCAGCCCGAGCAGTTGCGCCAGTGCCTGCGCCATCCGGGCCTGCGCCTGACTTTGGGCGAGCGGCGCAAGGACATCGAGGAGCATCTGCTGCGGTCGTCCCACAATTGAGTGAAATTGTGCAGGCCATGCCACATGTCGTCCGTATGCTCTGGATAATTCTGCTGGCCTGCCTGAGCCCCCTGGCCCTGGGCGAACGCCTGCGCCTGGTGACCGATGACTGGGCACCCTATGCATATCTGCAGGACGGTCAGCTGCGTGGCATCGATTACGAAGTCACCACCCGGGTGTTCGCACGCCTTGGCGTCGAGGTGGACGTGCAGATTCTGCCGTGGAAGCGCTGCCTGGCAATGATCGAGCAAGGCCAGGCCGACGGCATCCTCGACATCTTCCAGAACGAATCACGCCAGCCCTACCTGGTTTACGCTCCCGAGCCCATGTCGTATGTCGAGTTCGTCCTGTTCCAGGCCGGCACACGGCGCCATCCGGTCAGCAAACTGGAGGACCTCACCGGCCTCACCGTCGGCACCTCGCCCGGTTACAACTATGGTGCAGCGTTCAACGAGGCGAGGTATTTCAAACGCGAAGCCGCCCCTAGTCACGAAGCCAACTTCGGCAAGCTGGTCCTGGGCCGAATCGACCTGGCAATCACCGACCGCAGGGTTGGCCATTACCTGCTGCAGCATCTGGGCCTGCAACAACAAGTCGAGGTGATGCCGCTGGTGATCAGCCACCAGGCCCAATACCTGGGCCTGGTACGCAAGCCGGGGCGCGAGTTGCTGGCCCTGGCCTTTGCCGAAGAGCTGCGGCGCTTCAAGCAGGAACCGGCCTACGCAGTGATCAGCAAGCGCTACTCAGGCGACATCGGAAACATTCCCAACGCCGTTGAGCAGCAGGAAAGCAGCACGGCGCGATAGCTCTGTTATACTCGGGCCTTCCCGCCCGGCTCACGCCCGGACGCTCGGCCTCGCAACAGGCATCCCGATCGGCATCGACGCACTCAAGCGTCCAGCCTCCGTTACCCGGATGTGCAGTGAAAGCCCAGCTGGACCGGACGCGATCGCATCCATCCGATGCCCGTCGCGCCAGGCAGAACATCCCACACGGGCCCAGCCCACACGAGAACAGGATTGCCCATGTCCTTTGCTTCCCTCGGTCTCTCCGAGGCTCTTGTCCGCGCTATCGAGGCTGCGGGCTATACCCAGCCGACCCCCGTGCAACAGCGGGCGATTCCCGCCGTGTTGCAAGGCCGCGACCTGATGGTCGCTGCACAGACAGGTACTGGTAAAACCGGCGGCTTCGCCCTGCCGATCCTTGAGCGCCTGTTCCCGGCCGGCCACCCCGACAAGTCGCAGCGCCATGGCCCACGCCAACCTCGCGTGCTGGTCCTGACCCCGACCCGCGAACTGGCCGCCCAGGTACACGACAGCTTCAAGGTCTACGCCCGCGACCTACCACTGGTCAGCGCCTGCATTTTCGGCGGCGTCGGCATGAATCCGCAGATCCAGGCCATCGCCAAGGGTGTCGACGTGCTGGTCGCCTGCCCGGGCCGCCTGCTCGACCTGGCCGGCCAAGGCAAGGTCGACCTGGCTCACGTGGAAATCCTGGTGCTCGACGAAGCCGACCGCATGCTCGACATGGGTTTCATCCATGACGTCAAGAAGGTGCTCGCGCGCCTGCCGGCCAAGCGCCAGAACCTGCTGTTCTCGGCCACCTTCTCCAAGGACATTACCGACCTCGCCGACAAGCTCCTGCACAACCCGGAGCGTATCGAGGTCACCCCGCCGAACACCACGGTCGAGCGTATCGAGCAGCGCATCTATCGCCTGCCTGCCAGCCACAAGCGCGCGCTGCTGGCGCACCTGATCACCCTGGGCGCCTGGGAACAGGTGCTGGTGTTCACCCGCACCAAGCACGGCGCCAACCGCCTGGCCGAATACCTGGAAAAGCACGGCCTGACCGCAGCCGCGATCCACGGCAACAAGAGCCAGAACGCTCGTACCAAGGCCTTGGCCGACTTCAAGGCCAACAGTGTGCGGGTACTGGTCGCTACCGACATCGCCGCCCGCGGCCTGGACATCGACCAACTGCCCCACGTGGTCAACTTCGAGCTGCCGAATGTCGAGGAAGACTACGTTCACCGTATCGGCCGTACCGGCCGTGCCGGGCGCTCTGGCGAGGCCATTTCCCTGGTCGCGCCGGATGAAGAGAAGTTGCTCAAGAGCATCGAACGGGTAACCAAGCAGAAGATTCCGGACGGCGACCTGATGGGCTTCGATGCCAGCCAGGTTGAAGCCGAAAAGCCTGAAGTACGCGAGCGCCCGCAGAACAACGGCCGCGGCGGCCGTAATCAGCAGGCCCGTGGCGAAGGCGGCAAAGATGCCAACGGCGGCCGCAAGGACAAGGGCAAGGACAAAGGCAAGGCCAAGCAGCAGGCTGCGGACAAGCCGGCCGAGAAAGAAAAGGCGGGTGACAAGCAACAGCAGCGCAAACCGCGTGACAAGAAGCCACGTCAGCAGCAGCAACAACAAGCCAGCACCAGCGTGCCGAAAGTACCTGCCGACCGCGACCCGGAGGAGTTCCTGGACGACGACATCGACAACTTCGGTAACCGTGCCGACTATGTCAGCCCGTACCAGAACGGTAAGGGCCCGGGGCGCAATCGCCGCCCGGGCGGCAATGCCGGCCAAGGCAATGGCCAGCGCAGCAACAGCGGCGGCGGCGGCCAAGGTCGTACTGGCGGCCAACAGCGCAGCGGCGGTGGCGGCGAGAAACGCCCGGCCCGCGCCAACAACGGTGGCGGTGCCCGCCGTGATGGCGGTGGCCGTGGGCGTCCGGCCCGTGATGATGCAGCTCGCCAAGAGCCGGCCGTGCGCAATCCGCGCCAACCGGAAAAACAACCGCTGATCATTCGCAAGGAATCCAAGCTCGACCGTTACCCGACGCCAGAGCAACTGGATGACCTGCCAAGCCGCCCGCGCGGTGAGCGCCCGGCACTGCTGACCCGCAAGGGCTGACAGATACGAAATGACGAGGGGGCCGCTTTGCGGCCCCCTCGGTCTTCAGCAGGTCGGAATTACTTCTGCTTCACACCCTCAACACTGATATCCAGGTCGAGGGTCTGCGAGGTCGGGCCTGGGCCCTTGATGCCGAAGTCGTTCAGGTTCAGCGTGGTGGTGGCATTGAAACCGGCACGCTCGCCACCCCATGGGTCTTTGCCTTCACCATTGAAGGTGGCCTTGAAGGTCACCGGCTTGGTCACGCCATGCAGGGTCAGGTCGCCGGTCACGTCAGCAGTCTTGTCGCCAGTGGGCTTGACGCTGGTGGAGACAAACTTGGCTTGCGGATACTTCTTCACGTCGAGGAAGTCGGCACTGGCGATGTGCTTGTCACGCTCGGCGTGGTTCGACCACAGGCTGGCGGTTTTCAGGTCGACGCTGATCTTGCTGGCTTCAGGCTTGGCGCTGTCCCAGGTGAAGTTGCCGTCGAAGTCCTTGAAGGTACCGTGAATGAAGCTGTAGCCCAGGTGGCTGATCTTCCAGTCGACGAAAGCGTGCTGCCCTTCCTTGTCGATCTTGTACTCGGCAGCCATGGCCTGGCCGGCAGAGATCAGTGCGGTACCGAGCGCCAGAGCGGCAAAAGTCTTTTTCAACATCCTTACTTCCTTCCTATGCAATTGAGGTTGAGAGTCAAGCTTTGCGGCCCAGCATACGGGTCAGGGTCGCGTCACGGTCGATGAAATGGTGCTTGAGCGCTGCCAGGGCATGCAGTACGGCAAAAATCACCAGGCCCCAGGCCAGCCAGAGATGAATCACGCCAGCCAGGTCCGCCTGGTCAGGCAGGTCGCTGACCAGTGCCGGCACCTCGAACAGGCCGAACACCGGAATACCCACGCCGTCGGCGGTGGAAATCAGGTAACCGGCGATCATTACCGCGAACAGCCCGACATACAGTGAAAAATGGCCCAGCTTGGCGGCCAGACGGGTAACAGCGCCATGATTGGCCGGTGCCGGTGGCGGCGGGCTGATGAAGCGCCAGAGCACCCGCAGCAGCATCACCGCCAGCAGTACCAGGCCGATGCTCTTGTGCAAGTCCGGGCCTGCCTTGCGCCATGGGCTGTAGTAGTCAAGGCCAACCATCCACAGACCCAGGCCAAACAGGCCGAAGACTGCAACAGCCACGCCCCAGTGCAGGACGATGCTGACCACGCCGTAGCGAGAAGGTGAATTGCGCAGTTGCATGTTGACGTGTTTCCCCGTGAAAGCTGTGCACAGACTAACGCGAAACGTATCGAAGAAAAGCGGAAAAAATTGCTTTGGATTATCGAAAAATCCGATATTTATTGTGAAAGCTTCCCATTAAGGAAACATTAACGAAAGTCAGGGAATCAGTGCTTGCCTGTACCGGCCCCATCGCCGGCAAGCCGGCTCCCACAGGCATTGCACAAGCCTTCGAACCTGTGATGCATCTGCGGGAGCTGGCTTGCCGGCTATAGGGCCAGCAAATTCAACGGATCAACCAGCCTTGGCCTGAGTGTCGACAACGGCTTTCTTGGTAGGCGCGGACTTGGCAGTGGCCTTCCTGGTCTCGGCAGGCTTGCGGGCTTGCTTGTGCACAGAGGCACGTTTGGCGGGTGCGGCCTTGGTTGCCGCTGGTTTGGCCGGCGCTTCCTTGGCCACCGGCGCAGGTACTGGCGCAGCCGGGACCGGTGCAACTTGCGGCGCTGGCGCAGGTGTCGGCGACACCTGTTCTGCCTTGGCAACCGGCTCGGCCTTCACTTCAGGCTTGTCCGCCCCGCCAAACAGCCGCGAGAAGAAGCCTGGCTTGTCCTGCTTGGCCTCTTCGACCTTTTTCGCCTCGGCTTTGACGGGGGCCTTGTCACCCTTGTCGGAAGAACCACCGAACAGGTTGGAGAAGAACCCGCCCTTGCTCTCCTTGGCCGCCACGACGCCTGCCGCCGCAGCCGCCACCGGTGCCGCCTTGGCCGGGTCGAACGACTTGCCAGCCAGCAGGTCCTGCACCTGGTTCGCCGCGCGCTGGCCACTGCGCAAGGCACCTTCCAGGGTACCTGGGTAAAGAGCGTCGGTATGCTCACCAGCAAAGGTGATGCGCTGCACCGGGCGCTCCCACAAGCGCCAGTACTTGCTGATCTGCCCCGGGCCATAGGCCAGGTAAGCGCCGCCGGTACCGGCATCGGTGCTGTAGCGCTTGACCTCGTAGCCGGTGAACGAACCCCGGGCTTGCGGGTAGAACGCGTGCAGGCGGATCAGCACCTGGTCGACCATCTGCTTGTCACCGAACGCCTGCAGCAAGCGGGCATTGTCGCCCGACAGGTTGATCACCACGTTGGCGCCACCTTTGAGCGCCGGCTCGATCCACAGCATGCCCAGGCCGGCGTTACTGAAGATTTCGCCCGACATGCGCGCACGGCTTTCCCACACCGGCTTCTTGAACTTGAGCATCAGCTGGTCGCGCCAGCCATAGTTGGTACCCTTGATCGCCGCCAGGTGCTGGCTGTCCAGGCTCGGGGTCATCTGGATCTTGGCCAGGGCGCGCAGCGGCACGGCCATCACCAGGTAATCCGCCTGGTAACCGACACTGCCGACTTTGACCGTGACGCCGTCCTTGTCCTGGATGATTGCCGTCACCGGCGAGCTGGTCTTGATGGTCTTCAGTTGCTTGACGAAGGCCTGGGCCAGCACCGGGCTGCCACCTGGCAGGCGCGCAGCCCGCAGGTCACGGTCGCTGACGCCACGGTAAACACGGTTCTGCTGGGCAAAGTACAGCAGCGACAGGCGCGACGGCTCATCGTAGCGGGTACGGATCTGCTGGTTGATGAGCTGGCGGGCGGTGGCCGGCAGTTGCAGCTTGTCCAGCCAGGTGGAGACGTTGATCTGGTCGAGGGCGAACAGCGTGCTGGTGGCTTGCGGGTTCAGCGGGTCGTCGATCGACCGGGCCAGGTCGTCGAGGGTCTTTTCGTAGCGCTTGATTGCCTCGGCCGTGGCCGGCTGCTTGCTGGCCAGGTCGGTGGTGCTGAAATACTCGCCATCGATCAGGTAACCGGGGCTACGCACGAATTCCGGTGCCGGCTGTGTTTCAATCTTGAAACGCTCGAGATACTGGTTGAGCAGCGGATGCGCCTTGGCATTGCCGATCCACTCACTGGTGGCCAGGCCCGAGCGCCCGCCGACGCCTGGTTTGGCTTCCAGCAGCGTCACCTGCCAGCCCTTGTTCTGCAGCTCATAAGCGGCCGTGAGGCCCGCCAGGCCGCCACCCACGACGATCGCCGAGGGCGTCTTGTCCTTTGCCAGCGCAGCGCTGCTGGACACACCAATCAATACCAACGCGCACAGGCGCACCCAAGCAGCAGCCATGTCGGCGAACTCCGAGTCAGGGGTTACAGAAACGAGTAGAGGCAGGAATGCCCCGAGAGAGATGCGTTAAGAATACGTCAGGTGCGTCGGCCCTGCCAGCACAGCGACATCAAGTGCTTTTGCCAACTGACATTTTTGCCATTGGCGCCCGCCCGCTCGAATGCGGCGATCCCCACCGCCATTGCACCGCGCCGGTTGTTCTGCCCCGCGGCATTGCTTAGGCTTACGCGGTCGAACCAACCCACAGCCAGGAGAAGTGCCAATGGGCCTCAATGATCAATGGATGAAACGCGACCTCGATGTCCTGTGGCACCCCTGTACCCAGATGAAAGACCACGAGCGGCTACCGCTGATCCCTATCCGGCGCGGCGAAGGCGTGTGGCTGGAAGACTTCGAAGGCAAGCGCTACCTGGATGCGGTGGGCAGCTGGTGGGTCAACGTGTTCGGCCACGCCAACCCGCGCATCAACCAGCGCATCAAGGACCAGGTCGACCAGCTGGAACACGTGATACTGGCCGGTTTCAGCCACCAGCCGGTAATCGAGCTGTCCGAGCGCCTGGTGGCCATGACCCCGGCCGGGCTCGACCGGGTGTTCTATGCCGATAACGGATCTTCATGCATCGAAGTGGCACTGAAGATGAGCTTCCACTACTGGCAGAACGTTGGCAAACCAGGCAAGAAGCGCTTCGTCACCCTGAGCAACAGCTACCATGGCGAAACCATCGCGGCCATGTCGATTGGCGATGTACCGCTGTTCACCGAAACCTACAAGGCACTGCTGCTCGACACCCTCAAGGTGCCTAGCCCCGACTGCTACCTGCGCCCCGAAGGCATGAGCTGGGAGGAGCATTCGCGCAACATGTTCCAGGTCATGGAGCAGACCCTGGCCGAACACCACGCCTCGATCAGCGCGGTAATCGTCGAGCCGTTGATCCAGGGGGCCGGCGGCATGCGCATGTATCACCCGGTGTACCTCAAGCTGCTGCGCGAGGCCTGCGACCGCTACGAAGTGCACCTGATCCACGACGAGATCGCCGTGGGCTTCGGCCGTACCGGCACGATGTTCGCCTGCGAGCAGGCCGGCATCCGCCCGGATTTCCTGTGCCTGTCCAAAGCCCTGACCGGTGGCTATCTGCCGCTGGCCGCGTGCCTGACCACCGACACGGTTTACCAGGCGTTCTACGACGACTACTCGACCCTGCGCGCATTCCTTCACTCGCACAGCTATACCGGCAACCCGCTGGCCTGTGCTGCCGCACTGGCGACACTGGACATCTTCGAACAGGACAACGTGATCGAAGCCAACAAGGGCCTGGCTGCGCGCATGGCCAGCGCCACCGCGCACCTGGCCGAGCATGCCCATGTCGCCGAAATCCGCCAGACCGGCATGGCCCTGGCCATCGAGGTGGTCAAGGACAAGGCCGGCAAGGTCGCCTACCCGTGGCAGGAGCGCCGCGGCCTGAAGGTGTTCGAGCATGCCCTGACCCGTGGTGCCCTGCTGCGCCCGCTAGGCAGCGTGGTGTACTTCCTGCCGCCTTATGTGATCACGCCGGAGCAGATCGACTTCCTGGCAGAAGTGGCCAGCGAGGGTATCGACATCGCCACCCGCGAGAGCGTCAGCGTGGCGGTACCGGCCAACTTCCACCCCGATTTCCGCGACCCGGGCTAGGCTTGCGGACCTGAACGCAACCCCTTGCAGGAGCGGCCTTGGGTCGCGAAAGGCCGCTTCTGCAAGAGACAAGTACCCCTTTTCCTACGAGCACCCCATGAGACTGTCCCGCTTCTTCATCGACGCCCCCCTGAGCCTCGGCGAGCACGACCTGCCCGAAGCGCAGGCCCATTACATCGGTCGTGTACTGCGCATGGCCCCCGGCGACGCCGTGCAACTGTTCGATGGCAGCGGCCAGGAGTACCGTGGCCAGTTGCTCGAAGTGGGCAAGAAAACCGTACGCGTCAGCCTCGACCAGGCCCTCGCTGGCCAGGCCGATTCACCGCTGCATATCCATCTCGGCCAGGGGTTGTCCCGCGGCGAGCGCATGGACTGGGCGATCCAGAAGGCCACCGAGCTGGGTGTAAATGAAATCACCCCGATCGTCAGCGAACGTTGCGAAGTGCGGCTGAAGGACGAACGCGCCGACAAACGCCTGGCCCATTGGCGCCAGGTAGCGATCAGCGCCTGCGAGCAATGCGGGCGCTCGACCTTGCCGGTCATCCACCCACCGGTAACCCTGGCCGAATGGTTGAACAGCGCAAGGGCCGACCTGAAACTGGTCCTGCACCCAGTCGCCGAGCCCCTCACCAGCCATGCCAGGCCGGCCACGCTGGCCTTCCTGATCGGCCCCGAGGGCGGCTTGAGCGAGGCCGAGGTCGACCAGGCCAAAGCCACCGGCTTCCACGCCGCGCGCCTCGGTCCACGGGTACTGCGCACCGAAACCGCACCCGTTGTGGCACTGTCGGTGGCACAGCAGTTGTGGGGCGATTTCTAGCTAACGCACATAGAACGACACCGCCACGAAGTGCATGAGGCTGCCGGCAATCACGAACAGATGCCAGATGCCGTGCCAATGGCGGAAGCGGCTGTCGAAAGCAAAGAAGAGGATGCCGACGGTATAGAACACACCGCCGGCTGCCAGCCAGGCGAAGCCGGCAGTGCCCAGTGCGCGCAGCAGCGGCTGCACCGCCACCAGCACGATCCAGCCCATTACCGCATAGATGATGATTGACAGAATCCGCGCTTCGGAACGCGGCTTGATCTCCTGCAGCATGCCGATTACCGCCAGCCCCCAGACGATCCCGAACAGGCTCCAGCCCCACGGCCCACGCAAGCTGACCAGGCAGAATGGCGTGTAGCTGCCGGCGATCAGCAGATAGATCGACAGGTGATCGAGCTTGCGCATGATCACCTTCGCCCGCCCGCGAGTACTGTGGTATAGGGTTGAGATGCTGTACAGCAACAGCAGGGTGCTGCCATAGATGGAAAAGCTGACGATCTTCCACGGGTCGCCTTGCAGGCCCGCGACCACGATCAGCCAGATGGCACCGATACAGGCCAGGACAGCACCGACCAGATGGGTCCAGGCGTTGAAGCGTTCACCGTAGTACATGCAAACACAGACCTCCCGCGGTGGGCTGGGTTCCTGATGTGAGGCTGACGGCCCTTTCGCGGGCATGCCGGCGAAAGGGCCATGTGCTTCACATCCTAGCCAAGGTCAGGTTGCAATTGCGCGTCACGCACCAGCCGCTCCAGCCCGACCAGGTCCGGCACCCTCGCCACCTGCTCGCCCACCTGCACCGCTGCCAGTTCCAGGCGGCCCAGCGCCACGTCCACATAGTTCAGCTGGCTGTCGAGCTTGCACGAGCGGGGTATGTCCTGCAGCAGCAGCGCCAGGTAGCGTAAACCGGTATCGCCCAAGGCATTGAGCACCACGACACGGGCCCGTTCACCGCAGGGGGTCTCGCCACCACACGCGGCCTCGAAGCCGATCAGCGGCAGGCGTTGCTGGCGCCAGTCGATCCAGCCCATGTGCCAGGCCGGCTCACCGCGCTGGCACAGCACGTTGCGCTGGCCGCACAACTCGGCCACCGCGACATTGGGCAATACCAGGGTACGGTCGCCCAACGGCAGCAACAGTCCGGTCAGGCTGCTGCGTTGGCCGGCGATCAGTTCAAGCATGGGTCTGGCTCCAGTGGGCGATGCTCTGCAGCAGGAGCGACTCCTGATACGGCTTGCCAAGGTACTCGTTGACGCCGATGGCCATGGCCCGGTCGCGGTGCTTCTGGCCGGTGCGCGAGGTGATCATGATGATCGGCAGGTCTTTCAGCCGCTGGTCACGGCGGATGCGCGTGGCGACCTCGAAACCATCCATGCGCGGCATCTCGATATCCAGCAGCAGCACATCCGGGCGGTGCTCTTCCAGCAGGGCCATGGCATCGACCCCGTCCTTGGCCGTCAGCACACTCATGCCGTGGCGCTCCAGCAGGCGGCTGGTGACCTTGCGCACGGTTACCGAGTCGTCCACCACCATCACCAGCAAGGCCCGCCGCGGTGCCGGCCCGAATACCTGGCGCTGGGCCGCACCGCCACCCGGCAGGCGCGCCAGGCGCCGCTGCTGGCCCCGCAACTGGCCCAACAGGTCGATAATCAGCACCACACGGCCATCGCCCAGCAACGTCGCCCCTGACAAGCCGGCAACCGCAGCAAACTGCGGCCCCAGGCTCTTGACCACGATTTCGCGGCTGGGCGACAGAGCGTCGGCCTGGATCGCGAACGATTGTTCCTGAGAATGCACCAGCAGCACCGGTAGCGGCACACTTTGCCCCAGCAAGGCCGGGCGCGGCATGCCCTGCAGCAACTCGCCCAGATAGCGCAATTCGTATTCATGGCCAGCGTACACATACCGCGGCATGTCCAGCTGGTAGCACGCCGCCAGTTCAGCGGGTGGCACACGGACGATGCCCTCGATGGTATTCAGCGGGATGGCGTACTGCTCTTCGCCCAGGTGCACCATCAGCGCACGGTTGACCGACACGGTGAACGGCAGGCGAATCAGAAAGCGCGCACCTTTGCCGGGCGCCGACTCGATGCTCATCGAACCGCCCAGTTGCTTGACCTCTTCGTGCACCACATCCATGCCCAGGCCACGGCCGGAAATCTGGGTGATCTTCTCGGCAGTGGAAAAACCCGGGCGCAGGATGAACTGCAGGATTTCGTGATCGCTCAAATGCGCCTGCGGGTCCAGCAGGCCGCGTTTGATGGCCTTGCGCCGCACCGCCTCCAGCGGCACGCCGGCGCCATCGTCGGTCATCTCGATGACGATGTCGGCGCCTTCGTGCAGTAAGTTCAGGTGAATGGTGCCCTGCTCCGGCTTGCCGGCGGCCAGGCGCATTTCCCGGCTTTCCAGGCCGTGGTCGACGGCATTGCGCAGCATGTGCTCCAGCGGCGCCACCATGCGTTCGAGCACGCTGCGGTCCAGCTCGCCCTCGGCATTGCCGACCACCAGTTCGACCTGCTTGCCCAACTCGCTGGCCACCTGCCGCACCACGCGCTGCAAGCGCGGCACGAGGCGCTCGAAAGGGACCATCAGGGTGGCCGTGAGGCCTTCCTGCAACTGGCTGTTCACCCGCGCCTGCTGTTGCAGCAGGCTGTGGGCCTCCTGGGCACGCTGGGCCAGGGTTTCCTTGAGGTCGAGCAGGTCCGAGGCAGACTCGAACAGGGCCCGCGACAGCTGCTGCAGCTGCGAATGACGGTCCATCTCCAGGGGGTCGAAGTCGTCATAGGCATCGCCTTCGAACTGCTGGCGGCTGGAAATACGCCCCTGGGTCTCGATGTCCAGGCGCAGCAACTGGTCGCGCATGCGCTCGAGGGTGGTTTCCATCTCGTTGAGGGTGAACTGGGCATCATTGACCTGCTGCTCGATGCGCCCGCGGATGATCGAGTGTTCACCGGCCAGGTTACCCAGCTCGTCGAGCAGTTCTGCATCGACCTTGACCATGTCGCCAGGCGCCCGTTCCGGTACTGCCGCCGGCGCCTCGCTGGCAGCGGCGCCGACCGGCCCCTGGCCCGCAGCACTGTCGGTCAGCGCCGCGCTGCTGAAGTTGCGGATGTAATCGATCAGCGCCGTCGCGGCATGCAGGGGCTGGCCCAGGCGCACGGCATCGAGCATGTGCGCCAGGCGGTCATGGCAGTTCTGCAACAGGGCGAACAGCGGTGCGCTCGGTGGCAAGCGGCCTGCAGCCAGCAGTTCGTAGAGAAACTCCAGCTCGTGGGCCAGGTCGCCAATTGGCGCAATTTCGACCATACGCGCCACACCTTTGAGGGTGTGCAGGTCGCGCATGAGGTTGTCCACCTCGACACTGCTGCGCGGGTCGGCCTGCCAGCGCGCCAGCGCTGCAGCAGCGCTTTCGACGATGTCCGAGCTTTCTTCAAGGAACACTTCCAGCAGCTCTTCGCCTGGGCTTTCCGGCTCTTCGGCCAGCGGCTCCACCGCAGCGGGCTGCAAAGGCTTGTGCGCCAGCCCCAGGCCCAGGGTATCGGCCAGGTCCATGTCCGGGTGCGGCGGCGTAACCGTGTCGATACCAACCAGGCCGGTGGCCTCCGGCGCCAGGGCCTGGCCCAGCAGATTGCGCAGGCTGTCGACCAGCTCGGCGCGTGGCGCAATGTCCTGCCCGGCCGCCACTTCGTCGAGCATGTCCAGCAGGGCTTCATGGGCCAGCTGGGCCTGGGTGAAGAAGCGCGCATCGGCAGGCAGACTGCCCTCCTCCACGGCACCGTACAGGTCGAGCAGGGCCTCGCACATATCGTCCATCTGCCACAGGTCCGCCAGGTGTGCAGCGTGGCTCAGGGTGGTGAGCTGGTCGAGCAGAGCATCCAGCGCGTCGCGCTGGCCGGGCTGCTCCCGCCAGCGCGACAGCAACGATTCGGCATCCAGCAGGATATCCATGGCCTGGGCCAGGAAACTGGCGACCCGCTGCGGGTCGCGCTTGCTGCGCCGCGCATGCTGCGGGTCGCCATGCGAGTTGGCCAGGCGTTCGTCTACCACCTGGCTGACCTGCTCGATCAACTCGGCGGCGCCGGGGATGGCCGCCAGCGGTGTGCTGTCGAGTTGCGCCAGGCCCAGGTGGAACAGCGAGCGCGCGGCTTCCAGCCATTCGATCTCGGCCATTTGCAGCGGCAGTTGGTGGCCCTTGTACTCACGCGCCAGGCGGTCGAAGGCAGTGGCCAGTTCGGCCACCGGCATTACTCCGGCCATGGCGGCGCTGCCCTTGAGCGTGTGCAATGCACGCTGCAAGCCATCGCTTACCGGCGTGTCGTGGTCGCCGGCGTCACGCAGGAAAGCATCCAGGCTGGCCAGGTGACCCTGCGCCTCGCTGCGGAAGATGTCCAGTAATTGCGGGTCCAGGCCACCCAGGTCCGCCGCCAGCGGGGCAGCGTTTTCAGCCAGGGCATGCAGGTGCCCGGCCAGTTGCTCGATTTCGGTCAGTTGCGGCAACTGGCCGGCGGCAAAGTCGGCCAGCAGGTCGGGTAGGTGGACGAACACCCGCTGCAAGGCCACCACGCCTTCCGGGCTGAGCACACTGCGGCCCTCGAGTACCCGGTTGAGCAAATGTTCGGCGCCCCAGGCCAGCTCGGCCACCGCCTCGGCGTGCACCATGCGGCCACTGCCCTTGAGCGTATGCAGCGCGCGGCGCATTTCCTTCAATGCCTCATGCTGCTGGTTGTCGGCCCGCCAGCGCAGCCAGTGGCGCTCGATTTCCGGCAACAGTTCACCGGCTTCGTCGAGGAACACTTCGCGCAACTCGTCATCGATGCCATCCACGCTGCCATCGTGGCTTGCAGTGGCATCGACCTGGGTGCACTGCACGCCCAGCGTTGCCAGGCTGACGCGTGCCATGTCGATGAACGGCTGGCCATCGGCCAACGGGTCGGCCACCCGCCATTGCAGGTAGCATTCGGCTGCGCTCAAGGCTTCCGCCAGGTGCGTCAGCTCGGCGGCTGGCAGCTCCACCTCCAGGTGCTGCAACCAGCGCTGTACATAACCGGCGCAACCATCGAACAGCTCGGCCACGGCCGGCAGCATCAACATCGCCAGCGCCCCGCGAACCTGCTGCAACAGCCCCGGCAAGGGTTGCAGGCGTTGCCGCGGCCAACCGGACTCCAGGCAATCGCCGATCAGGTCCTTGGCCTGTTGCAGCACGTTAAGTGCCTCGTTCAGCACCAGTTGGCGGATCTCGGCCAGGTCCGAACCCGGCAGGCCGCCCTGGCCGCTCTCCTCCAATGGGCCGACCATGCCGTTCAGCGTAGCCTCGACGTACAGCAGGGCCCCCGCCACGTCCATCAACACCGCGTCATCTACCGCTCGCTCGCCCTGGGCCAGAGCCTGCAGGGCCAGCACCTGATCGATGATCACCCGGCGTGGCTGCTGGAAGCCCAGCACCGCCAGGGTGTCGGCCACGTGGCGTAGCGGTGCCAGCAGGGCATCGAGCTGCTCGTTGTGCTGACGGTCGCCACGCACGAACTGGTCCAGGCGTTCCTTGATGCGCATCAGGTCGTCACACAGCGCGGTCACCACCGAGCGCAGGGCATCGCGGCCCGGCCCGGCCTGCATCTGCTCACGCCAGTTGCCCAGCGACAGGTCGAGGTTGGCCAGGTCGTCGGCACCGGCAAAGCGCTGGGTGGCACCGCTGATCAGGCTGGCCTGGGCCAGCGGTTCCTCGCCACGGCAGGCACGCAGCTGATTGAGCAGCGGCAGCATCACCAACGGCAGGTCGTGGCGGGCACCGCGCAGGCGCTCCAGGTACGAAGGCAGTTGCTCCAGACCACGGAACAAAGCGCCCAGGCAATCACCCCGGGGGCTGACCTGGCCCTCGGCCAAGGCCTTGGCGAACAGTTCCAGTTCCTCGGCCAGGCGGGTGGCGCCGCGCAGTTCGAGCATGCGCAGGCAACCATGAACCTGATGCAGGTTGTCCACCACGAAGGCCAGCATCGACAGGTCGCCCGGTTCGCCGGCAAAGCGCTCCAGCGCCTGGCGCGCCTGGGCCAGGCAGTCGAGGATGGCGGCCTTGGTCCAGGCCAGCGCCACGGTATCGTGGCGTTCGGGGCTTATCGCAGCTACGGCCATTGGCATTCCTCAGCGCGGCGCTTCACTAGGGCTCGTCATGG
Organism: Pseudomonas oryzicola; assembly: GCF_014269185.2. Taxonomy (NCBI): domain Bacteria; kingdom Pseudomonadati; phylum Pseudomonadota; class Gammaproteobacteria; order Pseudomonadales; family Pseudomonadaceae; genus Pseudomonas; species Pseudomonas oryzicola. The sequence continues at coordinate 647,729 of NZ_JABWRZ020000001.1, read as the reverse complement.
GCTCTGCAGGCGGCGGCAGGGTGAACCCGGACACCGAACGGCGCATCTCGCTGGCCATGCGAGCCAGGTGGCGGATGCTGTCGGCAGTGGCGCTGGAGCCGGCCGAAGTTTGCGCGGTGATCTGCTGGATCACCGCCATGGTGTGGGAAATCTGCCCGGCCGAAGAGGTCTGCAACTGGGCCGCGTCAGAGATGCTGTGGATAAGGTCGGCGAGGTTCTGCGATACCCCTTCGATCTCGGCCAGCGCTACCCCGGCATCCTGGGCCAGGCGTGCTCCGCGCACCACTTCGGCGGTGGTCTGCTCCATGGAAATCACTGCCTCGTTGGTGTCGGCCTGGATGGTGCGCACCAGCGCTTCGATCTGTCGCGTGGCCGAGGATGAACGCTCGGCCAGGCGCTGCACTTCATCGGCGACCACGGCAAAACCCCGGCCGGCTTCACCGGCGAGCGAGGCCTGGATTGCCGCGTTGAGGGCAAGAATGTTGGTCTGGTCGGCAATGTCGTCGATCAGGCTGACGATATCGCCGATTTCCTGGGAGGACTCGCCCAGGCGCTTGATCCGCTTGGCGGTGTCCTGGATCTGCTCGCGAATATTGTCCATGCCGTTGATGGTGTTATGCACCACCTCGTTGCCCTTGTTGGCGATCGCCACCGAGCGCTCGGCCACCTTGGCTGACTCGTAGGCGTGGGCCGAAACCCGGTCGATCGACTCGACCATGTCGCCGACGGCCTCTGAGGCCTCGCTGATCTGCTCGGCCTGGTGTTCCGAGGCCTTGGCCAGCTGGCGAGCGGTGTTCTGCGTGTCCTGCACCGCAGCGGCGACCTGCATGGCACTGTGGTTGATGGTGGCGACCAGGTCGCGCAGCTGGTCCACCGAATAATTGATCGAATCGGCGATGGCACCGGTAAAGTCTTCGGTCACCGACACGGTCACGGTCAGGTCGCCATCGGCCAGTTCTTCGATCTCATCGAGCAGGCGCATGATCGCCTGCTGGTTGCGTTCGTTCTTTTCCGCTGTCTCGCGCAACTGGCGGTTGGTGGTGCGCACCATGACCAGGCCGATGAGAATGATCGAGGTCAGCGCCAGCAGGCCGAGAATGTAGCCGCCAACGGTGTCGAGGGTACGCCCACCGGCCAGGTTCTCGAAGCCGTTGGCCAGGTGCGAGGCCTCGTCGAGCAGGGTTTGCGACAGGCTGAAGAGATTGCCCGCAGCTTCACGTACACGAAATAGCTCGGGCGAGGTTTCGAGGATCTCGTCCACGGAGCCGGCGACGAACTGGAACAGCTCGGCGATTTCGGCCAGCCGCGCGCGGGCGTCGGCATCCTCGACACGGGTCACCTGGATTGCCGCGTTACCGTTGAGCATGCCCTCCAGCACCTGGCCAAAACGCCCGGCATCGCGACCAAAGGCGTCGGCCGCCTGGGCTGCGGCGTCATCGCCGGCCAGCACGGTGTTGACCGAGCCGAGGATGCGTTCGGCGAGCAGCAGCTGGCGCTGGGCCACCGCCACCTGGCTGGCCGGGGCTCCGCTTTGCAGCAGGATCTCGACCACCTTTTCGTATTCCACCTGCAACTGCGGCACGGTCTCGGCCAGGGTCGCCGCCACCTGGTGCAGAGACAATACGGTCTGTTCGCTGGCCAGGATGGTGTCGGTGTTTCTGCGCAGGTTTTCCCAGTCACGGCGTACCGCTTCCATCTCGTCACGCACCGCCGGCGGCGCCGGTGGCAGGCCGGTGGACTTGTCACCTTCGCGCAGGTAGCCCCAGCGCCGTTCGAAATCGTTGCGCGAATCCGACAACAGCTTGAACGCCAGCGCCTTGCCCGTGGCGGCTTCGGTCGCATTCTTGGCGATACGTTGCGACAGCACCCGCAGCTCGCCGGCATGGCCGATGTACTGCTTGTCGTAGTTGGACTGGGTGTTGAGGTAGGCAAAGTTGGCGAACAGCAGAATGATCGACAGGATCAGGACCAGGAACAGTACGGTGATCTGCGCAATGCTGCGGGTACGTGGGGTCACGGTGGTAGTGGTGACGGGAGGGGCAGGCTTGTTCACGTTCGCAGGTCCTATAACGCCACATCGAGAAAGCCCGGCGCCTGGGCCAGGGCAAAGGGACTGAAAATCGCCCAGTTGCGTTCACGCGGGAAGTGCCCCTGCACAAAGGGTGCAGCGGCGTGGATCAGCGGCTGCGGCGGCGACAACTGCAGGCTGTCCAGGGCGAAGTGCTGCAGGCCCAGCACCTCATCCACCAGCAGGCCGACGAACAGGTCATCGTGGTCCAGCACCAGCACCCGCCGCTGCTTGCCCGGGGCGGCCTGGCCCAGGCCAAAGAAGCTGCTCAGGTCCATCACCGGCAACAGCCGACCACGCAGGTTGGCCACCCCACACACCCACGGCTGCACGCCAGGGACACGGCTGCTGCGCGGTTCGCGCAACACCTCGGCCACCTCGCCCATGGGCGCCACGAACCATTGGCCGGCAATGCGAAAGCCGATGCCGCTCCACTGTTGCAGGCGCTGGTCCTGCGGCGGCTGGTCGGCGACCAGCAGACGGCAGCGCCGGTCGATGTCCAGCAACAACTCGAAGGCGGTCAGCGACGCGCCCTGCGGGCGGGTGGTCAAGCCCCCAGCACCTCTTTGAGCTTGGCGATCAAGGCGTCCTCCTCCACCGGTTTGGTCAGGAAGTCACGGGCGCCCTGACGGCTAGCCCAGACCCGGTCGGTTTCCTGGTCCTTGGTGGTGACCACGATCACCGGGATGGCGCTGGTTTCCGGGTCCTTGCTGAGCTGGCGAGTGGCCTGGAAGCCGTTCATGCCGGGCATGACGATGTCCATCAGCACCGCGTCTGGCTTGTCCTGCCGGGCCAGGGCCACGCCATCGGCACCGTTGCTGGCCTTGAGCACCTGGAAGCCGTGCTTTTCCAGCCATTCGGTCAATCGGTACATCTCTGTCGGCGAGTCGTCGACAATCAGAACTCGGGCCATGCTGTTTCCCCATCAGGAAAGAAAGACCGTGCCATGGCATGACGCGGTCAGGGTGCGTGTTGTTGGGTCGCGGCAAAACCGGGCACATGGGCACGGATCGCATCGAGCAGTTCTTCCTTGCTGAACGGCTTGGTCAGGAACTGGTCCGACCCGACCACCCGGCCGCGGGCCTTGTCGAACAGGCCGTCACGCGACGAGAGCAGGATGACCGGGGTGTCCTTGAAGGCACTGTTGTGCTTTATCACCGCACAGGTCTGGTAGCCGTCCAGGCGCGGCATCAGCACATCGACGAAGATGATGCTGGGCCGGTGGTCGACGATCTTGGCCAGGGCATCGAAGCCATCGCTGGCGGTGATCACCTCGCAGCCCGCTTCACCGAGCAACATCTGTGCGGTGCGGCGGATCGTGCGCGAATCGTCGATCACCATCACCTTCAGGGGTTGTTCCATCTGTTGGGCTACCGTGGCTGATAATGCGGAAATCGTGGGGCCGCTGCGTCGCGATCGGGCTGCGCAGCAGCCTCAAAGTCCTGTTGCACAGCACTCTGACTGGCATTTTTAGCACACTCCGGGTGCCCGTTCCATCTGCCGCGCCCCTTGACCAGCGGCGTTCACGGCGCCACCCTGAGCCACTTTACTTTCGATCCACCGCGGCCACGCGCCGCCAAGAGGAACCACCCCATGAGCGTTCGCCTCGGCATTGTCATGGACCCCATCGCGTCCATCTCCTACAAGAAGGACAGCTCGCTGGCCATGCTGCTGGCCGCCCAGGCGCGTGGCTGGGAACTGTTCTACATGGAACAGCGCGACCTGTACCTCGGTGCCGGCCAGGCCCGCGCGCAGATGCGCCCGCTGAAGGTGTTCGCCGACCCGGCCCGCTGGTTCGAACTGGGCGAGGAGCAGGACAGCGCACTGGCCGAGCTGGACGTGGTGCTGATGCGCAAGGACCCGCCCTTCGACATGGAGTTCGTCTACAGCACCTACCTGCTGGAACAGGCCGAGCGCGAAGGTGTGCTGGTGGTCAACCGCCCACAGAGCCTGCGCGACTGCAACGAAAAGCTGTTCGCCACGCAGTTCCCGCAGTGCATGGCGCCGACCCTGGTCAGCCGTCGTGTCGACATCCTGCGCGAGTTCGCCGACAGCCGCGGCGACGTGATCCTGAAGCCGCTGGACGGCATGGGCGGCGCCTCGGTGTTCCGCCACCGCAAGAGCGACCCCAACCTGTCGGTCATCCTTGAAACGCTGACCCAGCACGGCAACCAGCAAATCATGGCCCAGGAATACCTGCCGCAGATCAAGGATGGCGACAAGCGCATCCTGATGATCGACGGCGACCCGGTCGACTACTGCCTGGCGCGCATCCCGGCCAGCGGCGAAACCCGTGGCAACCTGGCTGCCGGCGGCCGTGGCGAGGCGCGCCCACTGACCGAGCGCGACCGCTGGATTGCCACCCAGGTCGGCCCGACCCTACGCGAAAAGGGCCTGCTGTTCGTCGGTCTGGACGTGATCGGCGACTACCTCACCGAAATCAACGTCACCAGCCCCACCTGCATCCGCGAGATCGACGCGGCCTACAACACCGACATCGGTGGCAAGCTGATGGATGCCATTGATCGCAAGCTCAAGGCGCGCTGACCGCCGACGCGGAGCAAATGCGCGGAGTGGGGTATGATGCCGGTCCTTTTCGACTGAGCTGCTGCCCCGCCCTGCGGTTGCTGGATACTTGATGACGCTGCCTGCCGACATCCCCGCCGACCTGCTGCCACCGCGCGTTCGCCCGGTGGATCGGCTTGGCTTTACCTTGTTCCTGGCTGCCCTGGTGCACCTGGCGCTGATCCTTGGCGTGGGTTTCACCGTGGTCAAGCCGGCGGAAATCCGCCAGACCATGGACATCACCCTGGCCTCGTTCAAGAGCGAGAAGCGCCCGGAAAAGGCCGACTTCCAGGCTCAGGACAACCAGCAGGGTAGCGGCACCCTGGAGAAGAAAGCGGTGCCTACCACCACCGAGGTGGCGCCGTTCCAGGACAGCAAGATCAACAAGGTCACCCCGCCGCCTGCGGCCAAGCCCGAAGTGACGCCCCCGCCCGTACCGGAAAAGTCCGCGGTGGCAACCAAGGCACCGAAAGCGCAGAAGGTCGAGCCCAAGCCCAAGGAAAGCAAGCCGCAACCCAAACCCGCGGCCGCCACGCCGGAGTTCGACAGTTCGCAACTGTCGAGCCAGATCGCCAGCCTCGAAGCCGAGCTTTCCAACGAGCAGCAGATGTATGCCAAGCGCCCGCGCATCCACCGCCTGAATGCCGCGTCGACCATGCGTGACAAGGGCGCCTGGTACAAGGAAGAGTGGCGCAAGAAGGTCGAACGGGTGGGCAATCTCAACTACCCCGAGGAGGCGCGTCGGCAGCAGATCTACGGCAACCTGCGGATGATGGTGTCGATCAACCGCGATGGCTCGTTGTACGAGGTGTTGGTGCTGGAGTCGTCCGGGCAGCCGGTACTCGACCAGGCGGCGCAGCGCATCGTGCGGCTGGCGGCGCCGTTCGCGCCGTTTACCGGCGACCTGGCCGAGTTCGACCGGCTGGAAATCATCCGCACCTGGCGCTTTGCCCGCGGGGACCGTTTGTCCAGTAACTGAGCATTGTCGCTGGACATGGGATGGGTTGGTGCGGATATCGAGCGCCGCCCGCGCGGTGCATCGCGAGCAGGCGGCGCCAGGCCTGACAGACGCCAAGCCCCTCACGCCCGAGCCAAAACGACGACACAAATCCGCACCTTGTCAGCCTCGCCACCTGGCGCCACACTATCCTCCATGAAAAACCTCACGCCGAGCTACCTCAAGCATCAGTTCCTGATCGCCATGCCGCACATGGCCGATCCGAACTTCGCCCAGACCCTCACGTACATCGTCGAGCACAACGCCCATGGCGCCATGGGGCTGGTGGTGAATCGGCCGCAGGAACTCAACCTGGCCGACATCCTCGAACAGTTGCGCCCGGACGAAGCGCCACCGGCCAGCACCCTGCAGGTGCCGATCTACCAAGGTGGCCCGGTGCAGACCGACCGTGGCTTCGTGCTGCATAGCAGCGAATGCAGCTACCAGGCCACCGTAGAACTACAGGGCCTGTCACTGTCCACTTCGCAGGATGTACTGTTCGCCATCGCCGAAGGCGTGGGGCCGCAGAAGAGCCTGATTACCCTGGGTTATGCCGGCTGGGAAGCGGGCCAGCTGGAAGCCGAGCTTGCCGACAACGCCTGGCTCAACTGCCCGTTCGACCCGGAAATCATCTTCGGCCTGGCCAGCGACCTGCGCCTGGAAGCCGCAGCCGCCAGCCTGGGCATCAACCTGAACCTGCTGACCAGTCAGGCGGGCCACGCCTGATGGCCGAACTGCAGCCTGAACCACGCCTGCTGCTGGGTTTCGACTACGGCAGCAAACAGATCGGCGTAGCCGTCGGCCAGGTAGTCACCGGCCAGGCCCGCGAGCTGTGCACCCTGAAGGCACAGAATGGTGTGCCGGACTGGGCCCAGGTAGAAAAGCTGATTGCCGAGTGGAAGCCTGATGCCATCGTCGTCGGCCTGCCGCTGAACATGGATGGCACCCCCAGCGAAATGAGCGCCCGCGCAGAAAAATTCGCCCGCCGCCTGAACGGCCGTTTCAACCTGCCGGTGCACACCCACGACGAGCGCCTGACCACCTTCGAGGCCAAAGGCGAGCGCATGGCCCGTGGCGGCCAGCGCGGCAGCTACCGTGACAACCCGGTCGATGCCATTGCCGCCGCCTTGTTGCTGCAAGGCTGGCTGGAGGCCAACACCTGATCATCTTTGCCGCCGGGCCCGCTCGGCGCACCCTTCCAAGGAGCCTGCAATGAGCCTACCCGATCCCGCCAAGCTGATTCGGCAGATGGCTGTCGACCTTCGCGCCCACCTGGCCCGCCGAAAAATTGCCGAGCCACGCTATATCGGTATCCGCACGGGCGGTGTCTGGGTCGCCCAGGCCCTGCAGGAAGCCATGGGCGACACCAGCCCCATGGGCACCCTGGACGTGTCGTTCTATCGCGACGACTTCAGCCAGAACGGCCTGCACCCGCAAGTGCGCCCGTCCGAGCTGCCGTTCGAGGTCGAGGGCCAGCACCTGGTGCTGGTGGATGACGTGCTGATGAGCGGCCGCACGGTGCGCGCCGCGCTCAACGAACTGTTCGATTATGGCCGCCCGGCCAGCGTCACCCTGGTCTGCCTGCTGGACCTGGATGCCGGTGAACTGCCTATCCGCCCGAATGTGCTCGGCGCCACCCTGTCGCTGGCGGCCCATGAACGGGTAAAATTGACCGGACCCGCACCGCTCGCCCTCGAGCGCCAGGACCTCGCCAACGCTTCCGCCCTTTAAGAGTCCCCCCGCGATGACGCCAATCGACGCCAAGCGCCCGCTGCAGCTCAATGATCAGGGCCAGCTGCGCCACTTCCTCTCGCTCGACGGTTTGCCCCGTGAACTGCTCACCGAGATCCTCGACACCGCCGACTCCTTCCTGGAAGTCGGTGCCCGGGCCGTGAAGAAAGTCCCGTTGCTGCGCGGCAAGACCGTGTGCAACGTGTTCTTCGAGAACTCGACCCGTACCCGTACCACCTTCGAACTGGCAGCCCAGCGCCTGTCGGCCGACGTGATCAGCCTGAACGTGTCGACGTCTTCGACCAGCAAGGGCGAAACCCTGTTCGACACCCTGCGCAACCTTGAGGCCATGGCCGCCGACATGTTCGTGGTACGCCACTCGGACTCCGGTGCCGCGCACTTCATCGCCGAGCACGTGTGCCCCGAAGTTGCCGTGATCAACGGCGGTGATGGCCGCCATGCGCACCCGACCCAGGGCATGCTCGACATGCTCACCATTCGTCGCCACAAAGGCAGCTTCGAGAACCTCTCGGTGGCGATCGTCGGTGACATCCTGCATTCACGCGTAGCCCGCTCCGACATGCTTGCGCTCAAGGCGCTGGGCTGCCCGGACATTCGCGTGGTCGGCCCGAAAACCCTGATTCCCGTGGGTATTGAGCAGTACGGGGTGAAAGTCTACACCGACCTTGCCGAAGGCCTGAAAGACGTCGATGTGGTGATCATGCTGCGCCTGCAGCGTGAGCGCATGGCCGGCGGCCTGCTGCCCAGCGAAGGCGAGTTCTACCGCCTGTTCGGCCTGACCACCGCGCGCCTGGCCGGCGCCAAACCCGATGCCATCGTCATGCACCCCGGCCCGATCAACCGCGGCGTGGAAATCGAGTCGGCGGTAGCCGACGGCAAGCATTCGGTGATCCTCAACCAGGTCACTTACGGCATCGCCGTGCGCATGGCTGTGCTGTCCATGGCCATGAGCGGGCAGAACGCGCAACGTCAATTCGAGCAGGAGAACACCCAGTGACCGTCAGTATTCTCGGCGCCCGGGTCATCGACCCGAACAGTGGCTTCGACCAGGTCACCGACCTGCACCTCGACGGCGGTCGCATTGCCGCCATTGGCGCCGCCCCGGCCGGGTTCAGTGCCAGCCGCACGATCCACGCCGCCGGCCTGATCGCCGCGCCTGGCCTGGTAGACCTCGGGGTGTCGCTGCGCGAGCCGGGTTACAGCCGCAAAGGCAACATCGCCAGCGAAACCCGCGCTGCCGTGGCAGGCGGGGTCACCAGCCTGTGCTGCCCGCCACAGACCAAGCCGGTACTGGACACTTCGGCGGTGGCCGAGCTGATCCTTGACCGCGCCCGCGAGGCCGCCAACAGCAAGGTCTATCCGATCGGCGCCCTGACCAAGGGCCTGGAAGGCGAGCAACTGGCCGAGCTGGTGGCCCTGCGCGACACCGGCTGTGTGGCGTTCGGCAACGGCCTGAAGGAAATCCCCAACAACCGTACCCTGGCGCGCGCCCTGGAATACGCTGCCACCTTCGACCTGACCGTGGTGTTCCACTCCCAGGACCGCGACCTGGCCCAGGGCGGCCTGGCCCATGAAGGTGCCATGGCCAGCTTCCTCGGCCTGCCAGGCATCCCGGAAACCGCCGAGACCGTGGCCCTGGCGCGCAACCTGCTGCTGGTGGAACAGACTGGCGTACGTGCGCACTTCACCCAGATCACCAGCGCCCGGGGCGCGCGGCTGATCGAACAGGCCCAGCAACTAGGCCTGCCGGTGACCGCTGATGTAGCGCTGTACCAGCTGATCCTCACCGACGAATCGCTGCGCGAGTTCTCCAGCCTCTACCACGTGCAACCACCGCTGCGCACCGCCGCCGACCGTGACGGCCTGCGTGCGGCGGTGAAGTCGGGGGTGATCCAGGCGATCTCCAGCCACCACCAGCCACATGAGCGCGATGCCAAACTGGCCCCGTTCGGCGCTACCGAGCCAGGCATCAGCAGCGTCGAGTTGCTGCTACCGCTGGCCATGACCCTGGTGCAGGACGGCCTGCTCGACCTGCCAACCCTGCTGGCGCGCCTGAGCAGCGGCCCGGCGGCGGCCCTGCGCCTGCCAGCCGGCGAGCTGAAGGCGGGCGGCGCTGCCGACCTGGTGCTGTTCGACCCGCAAGCCTCGACCGTGGCTGGCGAGCAGTGGTTCTCGCGCGGCGAGAACTGCCCGTTCATCGGCCACTGCCTGCCGGGTGCCGTGCGTTATACCTTGGTCGACGGGCACGTTTGCCACGAAGCCTGAGTAAAAGCCATTCGCGGGCACGCCCGCTCCCACAGCAGATCACTGTCCCCTGTGGGAGCGGGCATGCCCGCGAATGCCCTTGCACGGTGTCCCCTGCCAAGCGCGACCATTCATCCCCTGCGGTTGAAATCCTTCCCCCCACCCCCATATGAGTCTGCATCAGGCACTTTCGCCCCGCTGCGTGGAGACTCTCCCCTTGACCACCATCGTTTCTGTCCGCCGTAACGGCAAAGTCGTCATGGGCGGCGACGGCCAGGTATCCCTCGGCAACACCGTGATGAAAGGCAACGCCAAGAAGGTGCGCCGCCTGTACCACGGCCAGGTCATCGCGGGCTTTGCCGGCGCCACTGCCGACGCGTTCACCCTGTTCGAGCGCTTCGAAGGCCAGCTTGAGAAACATCAGGGCCACCTGGTCCGCGCCGCCGTCGAGCTGGCCAAGGAATGGCGTACCGACCGTTCCCTGAGCCGCCTGGAAGCCATGCTGGCGGTAGCCAACAAGGATGCTTCGCTGATCATCACCGGCAACGGCGACGTTGTCGAACCCGAAGATGGCCTTATCGCCATGGGCTCGGGCGGTGCATATGCCCAGGCCGCTGCACGCGCCCTGCTGAACAAGACCGACCTTTCTGCCCGTGAAATTGCCGAGACCGCCCTGAACATCGCCGGCGACATCTGCGTATTCACCAACCACAACCTGACCATCGAGGAGCAGGACCTGGCCGAGTGATTCAGCTGTTCTGGCGCCCCTGCCCGGTGCGGGGGCTTTTCCACGCTGACTCATCTGCCCAAGGACCCAATTGATCATGTCCATGACCCCCCGCGAGATCGTCCACGAACTCAACCGCCACATCATCGGCCAGGATGACGCCAAGCGCGCCGTGGCCATTGCCCTGCGCAACCGCTGGCGGCGCATGCAGCTCCCCGCCGAGCTGCGTGCCGAAGTAACGCCGAAGAACATCCTGATGATCGGCCCTACCGGCGTCGGCAAGACCGAAATCGCCCGCCGCCTGGCCAAGCTGGCCAATGCGCCGTTTCTCAAGGTCGAAGCCACCAAGTTCACCGAAGTGGGCTATGTGGGCCGGGATGTCGAGTCGATCATCCGCGACCTGGCCGATGCCGCGCTGAAAATGCTGCGCGAGCAAGAAATCATTCGCGTGCGCCACCGCGCCGAAGATGCCGCCGAAGATCGCATCCTCGATGCCCTGTTGCCGCAGGCGCGGGTCAGCAGCTTTGCCGAGGAAGCCGCGCAGACCAGCACTGATTCCAACACCCGTCAGCTGTTCCGCAAGCGCCTGCGCGAAGGCCAGCTGGACGACAAGGAAATCGAGATCGAAGTAGCCGATGCAGTGGGCGTCGAAATTGCCGCGCCGCCCGGCATGGAAGAAATGACCAACCAGCTGCAGAGCCTGTTCGCCAACATGGGCAAAGGCAAGCGCAAGGCACGCAAGCTGAAGGTCAAGGAAGCGCTGAAGATGGTTCGCGATGAAGAAGCGAGCCGCCTGGTCAATGAGGAAGAACTCAAGGCCAAGGCACTGGAAGCGGTCGAGCAGCACGGCATTGTGTTCATCGACGAAATCGACAAGGTTGCCAAGCGTGGCAACGTTGGCGGCGCCGACGTGTCCCGCGAAGGCGTGCAGCGTGACCTGCTGCCACTGATCGAAGGCTGCACCGTCAACACCAAGCTGGGCATGGTCAAGACCGACCACATCCTGTTCATTGCCTCGGGTGCGTTCCACCTGAGCAAGCCGAGCGACCTGGTGCCCGAGCTGCAAGGCCGCCTGCCGATTCGCGTGGAGCTCAAGGCACTGACCCCGGAAGATTTCGAACGTATCCTGCAGGAACCGCACGCGTCGCTGACCGAACAGTACCAGGCCCTGCTGAAGACCGAAGGCCTGAACATCGAGTTCCTGGCCGACGGCATCAAGCGCCTGGCCGAGATCGCCTACCAGGTCAACGAGAAGACCGAAAACATCGGTGCCCGCCGCCTGCACACCCTGCTCGAGCGCTTGCTCGAAGAGGTGTCGTTCAGTGCCGGCGACCTGGCCAGCACCCATGACGAAGCGCCGATCCAGATTGACGCGGCTTATGTGAACAGCCACCTGGGTGAGCTGGCACAGAACGAAGACCTGTCGCGTTACATTTTGTAAGGACGCAAGCGGCCACCTTGTGGCCCATCGCGACACAAGGCTGTCCCTACCGGAACCACCATCTCCTGTAGCGGCCTTGTGTCGCGATGGGCTGCAATTAGCCCTCTTGCACAATCCTCTGAATCTCCCGAAGCTGTCCATTATCAGCTCCCAAGAGATTCTGCCCATGGCCCGTCTGCCCACCGCCATCAACCTGCACAAAGCCTCGAAAACCCTCAGCCTCACCTACGCCCCCGGCGAGGTCTACCAGCTGCCCGCCGAATTCCTGCGCGTGCACTCCCCCTCCGCCGAGGTCCAGGGCCACGGCAACCCCATCCTGCAGTTCGGCAAGATCAACGTCGGCCTCAGCGGCCTGGAACCTGCCGGCCAATATGCATTGAAACTGATCTTCGACGATGGCCATGACAGCGGCCTGTATACCTGGGAATACCTCGAACAGCTGTGCCAGCGCAAGGAACAACTGTGGGCCGAATACCTCGACGAGCTGCACAAGGCCGGCAAGTCCCGCGATCCCGCCGAGTCGGTGGTCAAACTGATGCTCTAGCGCAGGGGCCGCAGGGTTTAGAGCGCATTTTCTAGAAGCATCTGTTTGAATGCCTTACAAACTGCCCAATAAAGGCTGTCTTGCGCATTACATGAAAGTCGGGTAACCAATGGGGAGTGGCAATTCCCTGCATTACCTTGCAGGTAGTCAGCAATTTCGCAGCACCGCTGTTCCTTATCACTGGTCACCCGAGTAGCAGTACCGGGCTCAGCACTGTGCACCCGTCACAGCAAACCGGTACTCGTCTCAGGACAACGGAGCGTCGTAGATGAGTAACAAGAACAACGATGAGCTGCAGCGGCAAGCCTCGGAAAATACCCTGGGGCTGAACCCGGTCATCGGTATTCGTCGCAAGGACCTGTTGAGTTCGGCACGTACCGTGCTGCGCCAGGCCGTGCGCCAACCGCTGCACAGCGCCAAGCATGTGGCCCACTTCGGCCTGGAGCTGAAGAATGTGCTACTGGGCAAATCCAGCCTGGCCCCGGAAAGCGACGACCGTCGCTTCAGTGACCCGGCCTGGAGCCACAACCCGCTTTACCGCCGCTACCTGCAGACATACCTGGCCTGGCGCAAGGAGCTGCAGGACTGGATCGGCAGCAGCGACCTGTCGCCCCAGGACATCAGCCGCGGCCAGTTCGTCATCAACCTGATGACCGAAGCCATGGCACCGACCAATACCCTGTCCAACCCTGCGGCGGTCAAGCGCTTCTTCGAAACCGGCGGCAAGAGCCTGCTGGACGGCCTGTCCAACCTGGCCAAGGACCTGGTCAACAATGGCGGTATGCCCAGCCAAGTGAACATGGACGCCTTCGAAGTGGGCAAGAACCTGGGCACCAGCGAAGGCGCCGTTGTATACCGCAACGACGTGCTGGAACTGATCCAGTACAGCCCGATCACCGAGCAGGTGCATGCCCGCCCATTGCTGGTGGTACCGCCGCAGATCAACAAGTTCTACGTGTTCGACCTGAGCCCGGAAAAGAGCCTGGCGCGCTACTGCCTGCGTTCGCAGCAACAGACCTTCATCATCAGTTGGCGCAACCCGACCAAGGCCCAGCGCGAGTGGGGCCTGTCGACCTACATCGATGCGCTCAAGGAAGCGGTCGACGCGGTGTTGGCGATTACCGGCAGCAAGGACCTGAACATGCTCGGTGCCTGTTCCGGCGGTATTACCTGTACTGCCCTGGTGGGCCACTATGCCGCCCTGGGCGAGAACAAGGTCAATGCCCTGACCCTGCTGGTGAGCGTGCTGGACACCACCATGGATAACCAGGTCGCCCTGTTCGTCGACGAGCAGACCCTGGAGGCAGCCAAGCGCCACTCCTACCAGGCCGGTGTGCTCGAAGGTAGCGAAATGGCCAAGGTGTTCGCCTGGATGCGCCCCAACGACCTGATCTGGAACTACTGGGTCAACAACTACCTGCTCGGCAACGAGCCGCCGGTGTTCGACATCCTGTTCTGGAACAATGACACCACGCGCCTGCCGGCCGCCTTCCATGGCGACCTGATCGAAATGTTCAAGAGCAACCCGCTGACCCGCGCCAATGCCCTGGAAGTGTGCGGCACGCCGATCGACCTGAAGCAGGTGCAGTGCGACATCTTCAGCGTGGCCGGCACTGCCGACCACATCACCCCGTGGCAGTCGTGCTACCGCTCGGCGCACCTGTTCGGCGGCAAGATCGAGTTCGTGTTGTCCAACAGCGGGCATATCCAGAGCATCCTGAATCCGCCGGGCAACCCCAAAGCGCGTTTCATGACCGGTACAGATCGCCCAGGTGATCCGCTGGCCTGGCAGGAAAACGCCACCAAGCATGCCGACTCGTGGTGGCTGCACTGGCAAAGCTGGCTGGCCGAGCGGGCCGGTGAGCTGAAGAAGGCGCCGACGCGCCTGGGCAACCGGGCCTACGCCGCCGGCGAAGCCGCCCCGGGGACATACGTCCACGAGCGTTGAGCTGCAGCGCCGTGGCCACCGTCAGGGCGCCACGGTGTTCATTCACCCAAGAGTCATGCGCATGCCGCAACCCTATATCTTCAGGACTGTCGAGCTGGATAACCAGTCCATCCGTACCGCCGTCCGCCCGGGCAAGCCACACCTGACGCCGTTGCTTATCTTCAACGGCATCGGCGCCAACCTGGAGCTGGTGTTCCCGTTCATCGAGGCACTGGACCCGGACCTGGAAGTCATCGCCTTCGATGTACCAGGGGTCGGCGGTTCGTCAACGCCTCGTCACCCGTACCGGTTTCCCGGGCTGGCCAAGCTCACGGCACGGATGCTGGATTACCTCGACTACGGCCAGGTCAACGTCATCGGCGTGTCCTGGGGTGGCGCCCTGGCCCAGCAGTTCGCCCACGACTACCCCGAGCGTTGCAAGAAGCTGGTGCTGGCCGCTACCGCTGCCGGTGCAGTGATGGTGCCAGGCAAGCCCAAGGTGCTGTGGATGATGGCCAGCCCGCGACGCTACGTACAGCCGTCGCATGTTATCCGCATTGCGCCGTTGATCTATGGCGGCGGCTTCCGGCGCGACCCGGACCTGGCCATGCAGCATGCCGCCAAGGTGCGCTCCGGGGGCAAGATGGGTTACTACTGGCAGCTGTTCGCCGGGCTCGGCTGGACCAGCATCCACTGGCTGCACAAGATCCAGCAGCCAACCCTGGTGCTGGCCGGTGACGACGATCCACTGATCCCGCTGATCAACATGCGCCTGCTGGCCTGGCGGATTCCCAATGCCCAGCTACACATTATCGACGACGGTCATCTGTTCCTGATCACCCGGGCCGAAGCCGTCGCCCCGATCATCATGAGTTTCCTTCAGCAAGAGCGCCAGCGCGCTGTCATGCACCCACGCCCGGCTCCGGGTGCGTGAGGGCGATTTCCAACACGTGCTCGCAGAGGTCAGCAGCCGGAAAGGGTCAGACGAGGGAGTGTTGCCATGAAAGACAAACCGGCCAAAGGAGCGCCAACGCTTCCCGCCACCCGCATGAACGTGCAGAACGCCATCCTCGGCCTGCGCGGGCGTGACCTGTTGTCCACGTTGCGCAATGTCAGCCGCCACGGCCTGCGCCACCCGCTGCATACCGCCCACCATCTATTGGCCCTGGGCGGCCAGCTGGGTCGCGTGCTGCTGGGCGACACGCCTTGCCAGCCGAACCCGCGCGACCCACGCTTCAACGACCCGACGTGGAGCCAGAATCCGTTCTACCGCCGCGGCCTGCAGGCTTACCTGGCCTGGCAGAAGCAGACCCGCCTGTGGATCGAGGAAAGCCATCTGGACGACGATGACCGGGCGCGGGCGCACTTTCTGTTCAACCTGATCAACGACGCCCTGGCGCCAAGCAACTCACTGCTCAACCCGCTGGCGGTCAAAGAGCTGTTCAATACCGGCGGGCAGAGCCTGGTGCGCGGCGTCGCCCACCTGCTCGACGACCTGCGCCACAACGACGGCCTGCCTCGCCAGGTAGACGAGCGCGCCTTTGAAGTGGGCGGCAACCTGGCCGCCACGCCCGGCGCCGTGGTGTTTCGCAACGATTTGCTGGAGCTGATCCAGTACAAGCCGATGAGCGAAAAGCAACATGCACGACCGCTGCTGGTGGTGCCGCCGCAAATCAACAAGTTCTATATCTTCGACCTGAGCCCGACCAACAGCTTCGTGCAATACATGCTCAAGAGCGGCCTGCAGGTCTTCATGATCAGCTGGCGCAACCCCGACCCGCGCCACCGCGAATGGGGCTTGTCCAGCTACGTGCAAGCGCTGGAGGAGGCGCTCAACGCCTGCCGCAGCATCAGCGGCAATCGCGACCCCAACCTGATGGGCGCCTGCGCCGGTGGCCTGACCATGGCCGCGCTGCAAGGCCACCTGCAGGCCAGGCATCAGCTACGCCGGGTGCGCAGCGCCACCTATCTGGTCAGCCTGCTGGACAGCAAGTTCGAAAGCCCCGCCAGCCTGTTCGCCGACGAGCAGACCATCGAGGCCGCCAAGCGCCGCTCCTACCAGCGTGGTGTGCTGGATGGCGCCGAGGTGGCACGGATATTCGCCTGGATGCGGCCCAATGACCTGATCTGGAATTACTGGGTCAACAACTACTTGCTCGGCAAGACGCCGCCGGCGTTCGACATCCTCTACTGGAACGCTGACAGCACGCGCCTGCCCGCTGCGCTGCATGGCGACCTGCTGGACTTCTTCAAGCTCAACCCGCTGACCCATCCGGCCGGTCTGGAGGTGTGCGGTACGCCCATCGACCTGCACAAGGTCGACCTGGACAGCTTCACCGTAGCCGGCAGCAACGACCACATCACCCCGTGGGACGCGGTGTACCGCTCGGCCTTGCTGCTGGGCGGCGAGCGCCGCTTCGTGCTGGCCAACAGCGGGCACATCCAGAGCATCATCAACCCGCCCGGCAATCCCAAGGCCTACTACCTGGCGAACCACAAGCTGCCCGGCGACCCGCGCGCCTGGTTCCACGACGCCAAGCGCAGCGAAGGCAGCTGGTGGCCGTTGTGGCTGGACTGGATCACCCCGCGCTCCGGCCCGCTCAAGGCACCGCGCAGCGAGCTGGGCAATGCCACCTACCCACCGCTGGGGCCCGCACCGGGTACCTACGTGATGGCCCGATGAGCATGCCGACGGAATGAAGACTCGCGACCGAATCCTCGAATGTGCCTTGCAGCTGTTCAACCAGCAGGGTGAGCCGAACGTTTCCACCCTGGAGATCGCCAACGAAATGGGCATCAGCCCTGGCAACCTGTATTACCACTTCCATGGCAAGGAGCCCTTGGTACTGAGCCTGTTCGAGCGCTTCGAAGAGGCGCTGATGCCCTTGCTCGACCCACCGCTCGAGGTACGCCTGGACGCCGAAGACTACTGGCTGTTCTTGCACCTGATTGTCGAGCACATGGCGCAGTACCGGTTTCTGTTCCAGGACCTGTCGAACCTGACCGGGCGCCTGCCCAAGCTGGCGCGCGGTATGCGCAGCCTGATCAACGCGCTCAAGCGTACGCTGGCAGCGTTGCTGGCCAGCCTCAAGGGCCAGGGGCTGGTCGAAAGCGAGACCCAGGCGCTGGGGCAACTGGTGGAGCAGATCACCCTGACCCTGATGTTCTCGCTGGATTATCAGCGAGTGCTGGGGCGCGAGGGGGACGTGGGCATTGTGGTGTATCAGGTGATGATGCTGGTGGCGCCGCATCTGCAGGCCCAGGCGCGGGCGGCGGCGGAGCAGTTGGCAGTGCGGTATCTGGAGGAGTAGGCCTGTTGTTATGGCGCCGTGGCCTTCGCGAGCAAACCCGCTCCCACAGGTGCAGCGCCGCTTGTGAGCCCTGCACGGTACCTGTGGGAGCGGGCGAGCCCGCGAAGAAAGCGACGCGGTATCAGATCAGAGTACCGCTGCCATTGGCTGCCGACGGCGTGCTGCTGGCCGGCGCGGCGGCAGGTGCCGGGGCGGCGGTCGCAGCTGGCGCAGCACTGGTAGTAGCCGCTGCCGGTTTGGCGGCTGCCGGTTTCGCCGGTGCCTTTTTCACCGCTGGCTTCTTCGCTGCCGCTGGCTTGGCCGCTGCCGGTTTCGCCGCAGGCTTGGCTGCAGGTTTTGCCGCTGCCGTCCTGGTCGCCGGCTTGGCCGCTGCGGTTTTGGCAGCAGGCTTGGCCGCTGCTGTCTTGGCCAGTGGCTTGGCCGCTGCCTTGCTCGTGGCCGGCTTGGCAGCAGCACGCGACGAAACCGGCGTGACCGATGCACCGGTCAGTTTCTCGATCTGCTTGGTCAGGCTGTCCACCTGCTGGTGCAGCGCCTTGATCTCGTTGCGGCTCGGCACGCCAAGGCGCGAGATGGCGCTGTTCAGGCGCTTGTCGAAAGCCTCTTCGAGTTCGCTCCACTTGCCCAACGCACGGTCCTTGACGCCAGACACGCGCGAGCTGGTCGACGACTTGGCGGTTTCCGCCACCTCTTCAGCGGTCTTCTTTGCCTGCTTCTCGGCCTTCTCGCCATCCTTTACCAGCGAGTCGAACAGCTTCGGGCCGTCCTGGTCGATCTTCGAATAGATACCCAGCCCCGCCAGCCAGATCTTGCGGGAGTACTTCTCGATCCCGCCGACCCAGGAGCTGCCTTCTTTCTCGGTGTTCTTCTTGCCAGCCATCCTGCTCTCCTTATGGTTTGTGCGCGACGCGCTCGAGCAGCTCATGCAGCTGTTCAAGCTTGATGGACAACGCCTCAACGTCATGTTTAGACGGAATGCCCAGGCGATTCAAGGCGCGCCCTACCCGTGCGTCGAAAGCTTTTTCGATTTTGTCGAGTTGAATTTCGACCCGCCCTGGGACGCGACTAACGGCCTGGGTCGCTTCATCGAGCTGGTTGTTGGCCGCATCCAGTTGTTTGTCGATACGCTTCTTGCCACGTTTCTCGACACCTTCACCCGCCTTGACCAGCTCGTTGAAATAGTCGGAGCCTTCCTGGCCCACGCGTGCATAGGCGCCAATACCCGCCAGCCAGATCTTGCGTGCGTAACCACGCACCTCGCCCAGCGTACCCGGGGCGTCGTCCTTTTTTTTCACAGTCACCTTGGCCATGCTCTGTACCTCATGCTCATGAGTGGGGAGGAACCGCCCATGGAGGTTGGGCTTGAGCACAAGGTAGGGATAAAAATTAGAAACCTCACCCTAAGCTGCACGGCGTACCCATACATATACCGCAGCACCTATGGCCGTATCGCCTAGCCTGCCGGGCCCCACCAGAGCGGAGCCCGATGCCATGACCGATTCCACCCCCCTATCCACTTTCAGACAACGGGTAGCAAGCTGCTTTGCCCAGCGCCCGGGCCTGCGCCAGGTATTGTCCGTGCAAGGCTTCAACGCCCTTGTCGATCGCTACCCCTTCATCCGCAACAATCATCCGCAGCTGACATCGCTTGATGATTTCCACATCCTGCGGGCCCCAGCCGGCCAAGACGAACCCGGCCGGCAACCGTTACTGCTGGATGAACTGCTGGACCATTTCCGTACCGGCACACACCTGCAGCTGAAGGCTTCGGACGCTTTGAGCATCCGTCCGCCGCACGTGTTCGTCGCCCAGGAACAGGGTGCCGACGCCATCGCCCAGCCTGGCATAACCCTGGACATGTACAAGGTGTCCAGTGATCTCGATGGCCTTCTGGATACCCTGACAGAGGCGTTTCAGCAGGCTCAGGTCGGTTTCTGGAGCGGCTCGGACCCGCTTTCGGGGGTATCCCGCCTACATTGGCTTGAACTGCTGATCAAGGCTGCAATGCTCAACAATGTGCAGTACCAGGGCCTGGATGCAGATGAGCGAGCAACGTTGTACGCCATGCTCGATGGCGCCCGAACCGGCATTACGATCAGCGCCATCAGGCTCGAATTCGGCGTTGGCCTGCAGACCTTCGAACGGCCACTGCTGGACCTGCTGCTGAGCACAACGCGCGGCGCTCGCCAACTGCTGCTGTGGTGCAAACCCTGCGGCATCATTCGTAGCTACCCCGACCAGGCAGCATTCTCGGCCACATTTCAGGCCGAAATGGCTGAGCGCTATCGCTTCGACAGCTTGACCTGGTCGCGTACTGCACTGGAAGGCGACCCGTTTGCCTACCAGGCGAAACAACTGCTCAATGTGGTCCTCGACGATATCCGCCGCCTAACCCTTGCACACGTGCAGACAGTCAGCGAAATGGAAGGTGCCTATGCGCGGGTCAGCGATCCATCGCTGCACTTTCTGCAGCAGGCCTACCTGGTGGAAGGTTTGCCTGCTATACAGCTACCAGACTGGCTCGCAGACGCCACATCCGAAGACCGCTTCGAATACCACGCCGCACTGCTCGATCTCGCCGCCCGTCAAGGACACAGCGGGGGCGCGAGCTCGCTTGCTGATATCGAGACCATCGAGCGCTATGCCAACCGCCGACTACGCGAACAGATTCAGGCCACATATCCCGACAAAACCGCCTACGATCCTGACACAGTGCTGATTGCCGTCTCCCAACAGATCCCGAACACGTCGGCCCCAAACCCGCAATACCTGTTTTTGCGCCACGAGAGCCTGACCAGCCTGGCGATCACCCGCCTACCAGCGCACGAAGTCATGACCCGGGTCAGTGCCCCGGCTGACAGCTGGCTGAGCATCGAACAGGTACACACGTTGATCCACCAGGTGGATGTCGGTGGCTCATACCCGCGTTTTCTGCGAGACCAGGTCGAGGCACAGCCGCGCAGGGCGGAACGGATCAGGCAGTACGCCTGGGAATGGCGTTCCGCGCTACGCTTCAGTGTGCTCAAGGCCAGTATCAGCAAACAGCTCAGCGAAAACGCGCGCCGGGCACTGTTGAATTTCTGCGCAGGCATTGGCGATAGACTCGAACAGCCGCGTATTGCCCCATTGGCCTTTCTCTGCGCGCCCGGGGCCTCGGCAAGCGATCGGGCGCATGGCATGTTCATCATCGGACTGCCGGGCCAGCACAGCTGGATGTTGTACCGACCGTTCTATGCCGACCAGGCGTTGCTGGAATTTGCCAGCCTGGCGTTGCTGATGGTTGCTATCCGCAAAGAGGGCGAGCTGCAGCGCAGTGTTCTGCACTGGCTGGAGGACGCAGCACGCGAGGTCTATGAAAACGATGGTTTCAACTTCCCGCACCTGCCCCCCCGACTGTCTGGCCTGGCGCACCTGCTCGGCGTGGACGCGGCGCTGGCAGCTACCGCGCTGGACAATCTCAGGCGACCAGTGAATGCCTCCTTCGAGGCCTGGACAGGCGACCTCGACAGCCACCTGCTCGACGCCAGGGTCGAAGCCATCCTCCACGTCGCAGCCACCGGCAGCGTGTCCAACGCGCAGGAGCGATGGGCCTTGGCAAAAGCGGCGGCGTGGGCAGTGTTCAATACCGCAACGGTATTCTGTTCCGGACTGCTGGCCAATGTGGCGTGGCTGGTTGCAGCGCTGTCGGCAGCCAAGGATGACCTGGCACTACTGGCCGATGGCGGTCGCGATGAGCAGATCGTGGCGGCAACCGACCTGTTGACCAACCTGGCGATGTTGCTGGCCCATCGCGTGGCGCATGCCACCTCCGCAACTGAAGCACCTGTGACAGTGCGCTTGAGCGAACCTGCCGAGCGCAACACACCATCCGGGCGATCGTCCGGGTCGATAGAAGAGCAGCCCTGGGCAGAACCCGCAACCGAGCTACGGCCAACGCCCATCAGGGTAGACAGCTGGAGTGCCAATCAGCGCCTGGCCAACCTGTCGCCGGAAAGGCTCCAGGCGCTGGCCAGGCTGCAAGCCAGGCAGTCACTGCAAGGTCATACGCCACTGGGCACGGGGCGGTTGCGCGGGTTGTACGAGGTGGACCAGCGGTACTACGTGAAACTTGCAGGCATCGCCTTCGAAGTGCAGCAGACCTGGGGCGGCGTGCAAATCATCGGCCCGGATGAAAGCAGCGGTGAATGGGTCGCGCAATGGGGCGGTGCCGACGACGGCTACCACATCGTCGGGCGTCAACGCAGCCGAGGTCCGTGGGTGACCCGCTGGAATGATGAGTGGGTACTGAACGTCACAGGTGCAGGTGGCATGCCCAACACTTCACAGGTCCGCTCGCACAACCGCCAGGCGTACGAGCAATTGCTCGCCACCGCCAAGGCGAACCAGACGGAATTATCCAGGCTGGGACCACTCATGGAAAAAAGCCGCCAGAAGCTGCAGGCCTATGATGACCTGGCAGCAGCATTCAACGTGGCTTACCAGGCACTACCCGAAACCCAGCGCGCCTCGCTGCCGGAGCATCTCCAGGTGCAGCGTCGGCAACTGTTGGCGATGCGCGAACGTCATTTGCTCGACTTGAAGGGCGTGAGCCTGTTTCTGGAAAAGCAGGCCAATGCGCTGAAGGCAGGCGTTGAAGCATTCAGGCAGATGCTCGAACCCCGCTTTGCCAGATACGACCGTGCTGGCGGCAACGAACGCAGGCTTGGCGAGTGGACCGGGGCCGCAATCGAAAACGACATGCTGCTGCTCCGTCGCCTGTACGAGCTACCGAACCATGAGCGCCTCCGGGCGCTTGGCCATGGCCTGGACAAGTTCCCGGTGGGGCAGGAGCAACTGTCGCGGTATGCCGAGCTGCGCAAGGCAACTCGCGATGCGCTCGATGTCGCTCGCCGTATTCTGGTGGTCAGCGAACGGCTCGATGAGACACTGCCGCTTGCGCTGGATGACGACCGGGTCCGTTTCGAACACAAGAAAAGCAAAATCGAGCAAGCCATCAGGCTGCGCCCCAATTCAACCCTGATCGTACGCGCGCAAGTCCTCAGCGATATGGCTTACCTGACCCTGGACAAAAGCCAGCTGACCGTTGAAAGCGCAGCCGAACTGCTGCCATTGCAGGATGCTCTAAGTGACCCGCATTTGTCCTCGATGCTGTGGAGCCACGATGGCCTGGCCGCGGCCAACCTACCCTACCAGCAGCAGGTTGACATCCTCAGCGATGCACTGCGCGAGTATCGAGCCGTATTGGGTAAAGCCTGTTATCTGCAATCATTCGAGCACCCCGCCATCGACTCGGCCATGCTTGCGGACTACGTCAAGCAGCTCCAGGCCCTGGTGCACCTGACCGAAGCCGAACTGAGCGCGGCGTTGACCGGCATCGACACCAGCGCGTCGCCGCTGCCAGCGCGTGTCACCCACCAGGTCAGGGCGGGCAGACGCACAGTGATACGCACGTCTCGCGGCCGCTCGATACTGGTAGAGCAAGCGCGGGAGGGCAATCGGGCAATCCAGCACAACCCGCTCACTCAACAGCCCGCCGGCAAGTACGAACAACGGGACGGCGTGTGGTTGGAACTGCCTGTTCAGCAGCCACCCATGCAGCCGGACACGACACAACTGCGCCATCGTGCAGCCAGCCTGTTGGCTCAGAAGGACACACGCCTGGCTGTCGCCGCTCGTTATACCGACGAGCCGAACAGCCTGTCCGACCTGATGGACTGGCAGATAGAGGATATGCGCGAGGTTGCGCAGCAACTGGCAAGCAGCGACCAGCCCAAAGACATCGAACAGGTCAACGAACTGGCCAAGGCCGTTGAATCGGTCACGGCGGAAAAACACCGCCTGCTCACTGATGCCTACCTGAACACCCGTCACCCGGACGCCCGGGCGTTACGCTACCTCAGCGAGCAGCACCGCCTGCAAATTGCCCGAACCACGATACGCAAGGCGCTGAGCAAGCCCGACGATTATCTCGACGTGTACCAGATCAGG
Organism: Pseudomonas oryzicola; assembly: GCF_014269185.2. NCBI lineage: Bacteria > Pseudomonadati > Pseudomonadota > Gammaproteobacteria > Pseudomonadales > Pseudomonadaceae > Pseudomonas > Pseudomonas oryzicola. Next base: position 624,165 of record NZ_JABWRZ020000001.1, on the reverse strand, counting down.
GACGTCGAGGCAGCGCAGACGGTGCTCTGGGAAGCGCACTTCCACTATCGGAGCGCGGATGCACCAGCCCGCGCCTTTGTCAAAGGCCACCTGAAATTCTGGGAGCCGAGAGGCAAGGCCCGCGAGGCGCGGATGGAAGAAGCCAGCAGTACGGCGGAGCGCTTGCAGATCTACCGAGGCGACTTGCGCCTGGAGCAGGTAGAAGGCCTGATTCCGTTCCCGGACCAGTGACAACCCGGCGTTGCTGCCGAAAGCCCTGGCCTCAGGCCAGGGCCTTGTCCAGTGCCCGCTCGATCTCGCCCTTGATGGTGCCGCTCATCATCGACAACATCATGCCCAGCTTCAGCTCCACGCGGATGCTGTCTTCACCGATGTGCACGCTACCGTTGGCACCGCTGCGCGCCACATCGACGCGGTCGCCGTTCCAGGTCGCCTTGAGGTCGTATTCCCGCACCAGCCTGTCCACCAGCGCTTCGGCCTTGGCACGGGCGGCATCGCGGCCGAGGGAATGTTTGCGTTCGACGCTGATCTGAGTCATGCAGGTGTTCCTGAAGATGAAGACATAATAGGCATTATGCCCGCCCCTGCCCACTGGCACACCCCGCCAAGACAAATCCGCCCGTTCGCCCTAGAATGGCGGTAATTTTTTCCGGTGAAGCGATATGAACGACCAGCGCAAAGGCGACCAAGCCGAACCCACCACCCATTTCGGTTACCAGGACGTCCCTGAAAGCCAGAAGGCGAAGAAAGTCGCCGAAGTGTTCCACTCGGTGGCGGCCAAGTACGACCTGATGAACGACGTGCTTTCCGGCGGCATGCACCGCCTGTGGAAGCGCTTCACCATCGAGCTGTCGGGCGTACGCGCCGGCAACCGCGTGCTGGACATCGCCGGCGGTACCGGCGACCTGGCTGCCAAGTTCTCGCGGCTGGTCGGCCCGACCGGGCAGGTGGTGCTCGCCGACATCAACGAATCGATGCTCAAGGTCGGCCGTGACCGCCTGCTCGACCGTGGCGTGGCCGGCAACATCGAATTCGTCCAGGCCGATGCCGAGAAACTGCCGTTTCCGGACAACTATTTCGACTGCGTCACCATCGCCTTCGGCCTGCGCAACGTCACCCACAAGGACGAAGCGATCCGCTCGATGCTGCGTGTACTCAAGCCGGGCGGCCGTCTGCTGGTGCTGGAGTTCTCCAAACCGACCAACAAGCTGATGTCCAAGGCCTACGACGCCTACTCGTTCGCCTTCATGCCACTGGCCGGCAAACTGATCACCAACGATGCGGACAGCTACCGTTACCTCGCCGAGTCGATCCGCATGCACCCCGACCAGGAAACCCTCAAGGCCATGATGATCGAGGCCGGTTTCGACCGCGTCACTTATCACAACATGACCAGCGGCATCGTCGCCGTGCACCGGGGAATCAAGCCCTGATGCTGCTGGCCGGGCTGCTCGCCAGCGTCGAACATGGCCTGAACCGCATCCTGCGCATGGACAGCACGGCCCTGCCGCGGCTGGCCGCGCTGGAAGGCAAGGTCATCGAGATCGACTGCCGCCAACCGGCCCTGCAGGTGTTCATTCTGCCCGATGAAGAAGGCCTGATGCTGGCCGCCCACTGGGAAGGCGATGTCGATTGCAGCTTGCGCGCCCCGGCCGGCAGCCTGGCGCACCTGGCCCTGGCCAAGGACAAGACTGCCGTGCTGCACAGCCCGCAGGTCGAACTGCATGGCGATAGTGCCGTGCTGCTCGACCTGTTCGGGGTGCTGCAGGACCTGGAGCTGGACTGGGAACACGAGCTGCAGCGCTGGCTCGGCCCGGTCGCCACGGCCATGCTCGCAGGCCACGTCCGCCTGCGTGCACGCTGGACCCGTCAGGGCTTCGCGCGCTTCAGCCAGAACCTCTCCGAATACCTGGCCGAAGAGTCCCGCACCCTGGTTGGCAAGCGCGAAGCCGAAGCCGCCTTCAGCGAACTCGATGCCCTCAAGCTTGAGACAGAACGCCTCGAGGCGCGCATCAAGCGCCTCTCCCAATCCCTTGATACCAGCGATAACGCATGAAGCTGCTCGCCGTCCGCCGTCTTTTTCGCATCCAGCGCGTAGTCATCCGGTACCGGCTGGATGACCTGCTGTTCGACTACCCGCTGCCGTGGTGGCTGATGAGCCTGCGTCTGCTGATGCCATGGCGCTGGCTGCCACGCAAGCCGTCCGAGCTCAACCGTGGCGCACGCCTGCGCCTGGCCCTGCAGGACCTGGGCCCCATTTTCATCAAGTTCGGCCAGTTGCTGTCCACCCGCCGCGACCTGCTGCCAACCGACATCGCCGACGAGCTGATGCTGCTGCAAGACCGGGTACCGCCATTCGACCCGCAACAGGCCGTGGCGCTGATCGAGGAACAGCTCGGCGCCAAGGTGGGTGAGGTCTTCAGCCGCTTCGACGTGGAGCCGCTGGCTTCCGCCTCGGTGGCCCAGGTTCATGCAGCCCGTCTGAAAAGCGGCGAAGAGGTCGTGGTCAAGGTGGTCCGGCCAGGCCTCAAGCCGGTAATCGCCGCTGATATTGCCTGGCTGTTCCTGATCGCCAAAGGCGCCGAGCGCGCCTCTGCCGACGCCCGCCGCCTGCACCCGGTGGAAATCGTCAGTGACTACGAAAAAACCATCTACGACGAACTCGACCTGTTGCGCGAAGCGGCCAACGCCAGCCAGCTACGGCGCAATTTCGAAGGCTCCGAACTGATGTATGTGCCACAGGTGTATTGGGACTGGTGCCGGCCGAAGGTCCTGGTGATGGAGCGCATCTACGGCGTCCCGGTAACCGACATGGCGACCCTCGCCGATCAGCGTACCGACATGAAGATGCTCGCCGAGCGCGGTGTGGAAGTGTTCTTCACCCAGGTTTTCCGCGACAGCTTCTTCCATGCCGACATGCACCCCGGCAACATCTTCGTCAGCACGGTCCGCCCCTGGAGCCCGCAATACATCGCCATCGACTGCGGCATCGTCGGCAGCCTGACGGACGAGGACCAGGACTACCTGGCACGCAACCTGATCGCTTTCTTCAAGCGTGACTACCGCCGCGTCGCACAGCTGCACATCGACTCTGGCTGGGTACCGGCACATACCAAGGTCAACGAATTCGAGGCCGCCATCCGCACCGTGTGCGAGCCGATCTTCGAAAAACCGTTAAAGGATATTTCCTTCGGCCAGGTGCTGATGCGCCTGTTCCAGACCGCCCGGCGGTTCAACATGGAAGTGCAGCCGCAACTGGTGCTGCTGCAGAAGACCCTGCTCAACATCGAAGGCCTGGGCCGCCAGTTGTACCCCGACCTGGACTTGTGGAGCACCGCCAAGCCGTTCCTCGAACGCTGGATGCGCGACCGCATGAGCCCGAAAGCCGTGCTTGGCAACATCCACAGCCAGGTCGAACAGCTGCCGCACCTGGCCGACATGGCCCGCGACGTGCTCGAACGCCTGTCGCAACCGCACCTGCACGATCCGCAACTGCCGGAACGTCGCCGCCAGGGCGACCGCTGGCCGCTGCGCCTGCTGGGTGCCGGCCTGCTGGGTGGCGGCGCGGTGCTGGCCACGGGTGCCGCCGAGGCCGCCAGCCTGGCCGCCCCGAGTGCCTGGCCGGCGTGGCTGATGCTGGCCGCTGGCCTTTACCTGATCGTGCGCCAATAGCCAGCCGCGCCCATGGCTGGCACACTAGCGCAAAGGGCCCGGCACAGGAGCGGGCCCGCTTTGGAGTCGACGATGAAAGACTGGCTGGACGAGATCAAGTGGAACAGCGAGGGCCTGGTACCGGCGATCGCCCAGGACCACAAGACCGGACGTGTGCTGATGATGGCCTGGATGAACCGCGAATCGCTGGCCCTGACCGCCGCCGAACAGCGTGCCATCTACTGGTCGCGTTCGCGTGGCAAGCTGTGGCGCAAGGGCGAGGAGTCCGGGCATGTGCAGAAGCTGCATGAAATGCGCCTGGACTGCGATGCCGACGTGATCATCCTGATGGTCGAGCAACTGGGCCATATCGCCTGCCATACCGGCCGTGAAAGCTGCTTCTACCGTGTTTTCGAAGACGGCCAGTGGAAAACCGTCGACCCGGTCCTGAAGGACCCGGATGCCATTTACAGCGCAGGACACTGACATGAGCGACACCCTCAATCGCCTGGCCGAAGTGCTTGAAGAACGCAAGCAGGCGGCGCCCGACAGCTCCTACGTGGCCAGCCTTTACCACAAGGGCCTGAACAAGATTCTCGAGAAGCTCGGCGAGGAATCGGTCGAGACAATCATTGCCGCCAAGGACGCCGCGGTCAGCAAGGATTACAGCGATGTCATCTACGAAACCGCCGACCTGTGGTTTCATAGCCTGGTGATGCTCAGCGCACTGGGCCAACATCCGCAAGCCGTGCTGGATGAACTGGAACGCCGTTTCGGGCTGTCCGGGCACGATGAGAAGGCAGCACGCCAGCCGTCTGCCTGATGGAATCCAGGCAGGGCGCGATGCACTGCCAGGACAATTCGCTGTACCTGTAATTTTCAGGAGTACGAAATGGGTATCTTTGACTGGAAACACTGGATCGTCCTGCTGGTCGTCGTGGTCCTGGTGTTCGGCACCAAGAAGCTGAAGAACTTCGGCAGTGACCTGGGCGAGTCGATCAAGGGCTTCCGCAAGGCCATGAGCGAGGAAGAAAACAAGCCGGCCGAGCACACCCCGCCGCCAGCCCAGCCCGTTCCGCCAATGCAGAACACCGCCCAGCAGAACCAGGGCCACACCATCGAAGGCCAGGCCCAGCCGGTCCAAGAGCCGCAGCGGAAAGACTGACTGATGTTCGGCATCAGTTTCAGCGAGCTGCTGCTCGTCGGCCTGGTCGCCCTGCTGGTGCTCGGCCCCGAGCGCCTGCCCGGTGCCGCGCGCACGGCTGGCCTGTGGATCGGCCGGCTCAAGCGCAGCTTCAATAGCATCAAGATGGAAGTGGAGCGCGAAATCGGCGCCGACGAAATCCGTCGCCAGCTGCACAACGAACACATCCTGCAGATGGAAGAAGAAGCCAAGCGCATCCTCAACCCGATGACACCACCGGCGCAGCCACCCGTCACCACTGCAACCGTGCAGCCCCCTGCGGGGCTCGAAGCCCGGCCGGTCGACCCAACTGCCGCCCCGGCGACACCTTCCGAACCGCCCCAACCGCCGCGAGCCCCATGAGCGAGAACCCGGAACACGACCAGCCGATGCCTCTGGTATCGCACCTGACCGAACTGCGCACACGCCTGTTGCGCTGCGTTGCCGTCATTTTCCTGATCTTTGCCGGGCTGTTTTCCTTCGCCCAGCAGATCTACACCCTGGTTTCCGCACCGCTGCGCGAACATTTGCCGGCCAATGCCACAATGATCGCCACCGACGTGGCCTCGCCGTTCCTGACGCCGTTCAAGCTGACCATGATCGTTTCGCTGTTCCTGGCGATCCCGTTCATCCTGCAGCAGATCTGGGGGTTCATTGCACCCGGGCTGTACCGTCATGAAAAGCGCATCGCCATCCCGCTGCTGGTGTCGAGCATCCTGTTGTTCTACGCCGGCATGGCCTTCGCCTATTTCCTGGTGTTCCCGCTGATCTTCGGTTTCTTCGCCAGCGCCACGCCAGAAGGCGTGTCGATGATGACCGACATCGCCAGCTACCTGGACTTCGTGATGACGCTGTTCTTCGCCTTCGGCGTGGCCTTCGAGATCCCGGTGGCGGTGGTACTGCTGGTGTGGATCGGCGTGGTCGACGTGAAGTACCTGAAGAAGATTCGCCCCTACGTGATCATCGGCTGTTTCGTGGTCGGCATGGTCCTCACCCCGCCGGACATATTCTCCCAGACCCTGCTGGCGGTCCCCATGTGGTTGTTGTTCGAGATCGGTGTGCTCTGCGGCAGCCTGATCCGCAAGCGCAGCGAAGCCAACGCCGCCAACGACCATAACGACCAGCCACCAGCGACCCAACCGTGAACCTGTTGCTCCTTGAAGAGGCCGACTTCGTCTCGGCCGACCGCGTCGTTCTTGCTGACCGGCGCTTCACCCACATGCAGGAGATCCACCGTGTGGCGGTGGGTGATACTCTGCGCGTTGGCCGTATCAACGGCCTGATGGGCAAGGCCACCGTGTTGCGCCTGGAAACCCACCAGGCCGAACTGGAAGTCGCCTTCGACCAGCAACCACCGGCCAAGCTGCCGCTGACCCTGGTGCTCGCCGTACCTCGGCCGAAAATGCTGCGTCGGCTGTTCCAGACCGTGGCCACCCTAGGCGTACCGCGATTGATCCTGGTAAACAGCTACAAGGTCGAGAAAAGCTTCTGGCAAACGCCCTTCCTGCACCCCGACAGCGTCCGCGAAAACCTCATCCTCGGCCTGGAACAAGCGCGCGACACCGTGCTTCCGGAGGTGATAATCGAGAAGCGCTTCAAACCGTTCGTCGAGGACCGCCTGCCGTCCATCGCCGCAGGCACCCTGGGCCTGGTCGGTCACCCTGGCCCCTACCCCGCCTGTCCGCGTGCCGTGGAGCAAGCCGTGACCCTGGCCATCGGCCCGGAGGGCGGCTGGATCCCCTACGAAGTGGAGCTGTTGGGCAAGGCCGGTTTGGCGCCGGTGCAGCTGGGTGAGCGCATCCTGCGGGTAGAGACCGCCGTGACGGCGCTGCTCGCGCGGATATTCTGACGCTCAAGTCAACTTCTAACCATAAAGTTTCCCTCCCCCTGGCCGATGGCCTTGGCAACAACAACATATATCGTGCTGCCAAGCCGGCCAGGGAGTTTCACATGTACCAATGGATCGCCCAATCGTTGGGCAACGTGAGCGTCAGTCGCAAACTGGGGCTGGGATTCGGCCTGGTGCTGCTATTGACCCTGGCCATTACCCTGACCGGTTGGTATGGCATGGACAGCATCGTCAACCGTGGCGACAAGCTGGGTAACATCTCGCTCATCCAGCAATATACCCAGGAACTGCGCATCGCCCGCCAGCAATACCAGCGCCAGCGTGACGACGCCTCGGTGGCGGAGCTGGAAAAAGCCTTGGTCAATCTCGACCGCCAGGTGCAGCTGATGCTCACGCAGATCGAGCAACCTGTCGACCGCCAGCGGCTGGAACAACAGCGTGAGGCTGTGCGCGGCTACCAGCAGGTGTTCAGCGAGCTGAAACAGGCCGGCCAGCGTCGCGAGGCCAGCCGCGGGGTGCTTGGCGACACCGCCGACAAGGCGGCGGACCTGGTCGGCAAAGTGCAACGCGCACTGCAACAGGGTGGCGATATCAGCCAGTATCAACATGCAGTGGAAGTAAGCGCATTGCTGCAACAGGCGCGCTTCCAGGTGCGCGGCTACACCTACAGCGGCAATGCCGACTTCCAGCAGACGGCGTTGAAAGCCATTGACCAGGCTCTGGTCGAGCTGCGCGCCCTACCGGCCAAGGTGCCTGCTGAACATGCCGCCAGCCTGGACGATGCCGCCACCGCCATGGCCGGTTACCGCGATGCACTTACCCAGTTTGGCACTGCCCAGGCCGCCACTGAACAGGCCCTGCAAAGCATGGCCGCGCACGGCACTGTGTTGTTGCAGACCAGCCAGGCGATGACCGCTTCGCAAACAGAGGTACGCGATGCTGGCGCCGCCCAGGCCAAGCGCCTGCTCGCATTGGCCACTGCGCTGGCCTTGGCCTTGGGCCTGCTGGCGGCCTGGACCATTTCCCGGCAGATCATCATCCCGCTGCGCCAGACCCTGCATGCTGCCGAACGCGTGGCCAGTGGCGATCTGACTCAGCAACAGCAGGTACAACGCCGCGACGAACTCGGCCAATTGCAGGCCAGCATGCAGCGCATGACCCAGGGCCTGCGCGAACTGATCGGCGGCATCGGCGATGGTGTCACGCAGATCGCCAGCGCCGCCGAAGAATTGTCGGCGGTAACCGAACAGACCAGTGCCGGAGTCAATAACCAGAAGGTCGAGACCGATCAGGTGGCGACCGCCATGAACCAGATGACCGCCACCGTGCACGAAGTGGCACGCAACGCCGAGCAAGCCTCGGAAGCCGCATTGATGGCCGACCAGCAGGCCCGCGAAGGTGACCGCGTGGTAGGCGAAGCGGTGGCGCAGATCGAGCGCCTGGCGGGCGAAGTGGTCAATTCCAGCGAAGCGATGAACCAGCTCAAGGCCGAGAGCGACAAGATCGGCAGTGTGCTTGATGTAATCAAGTCGGTGGCCCAGCAAACCAACCTGCTGGCCCTCAACGCGGCGATCGAGGCCGCCCGTGCCGGCGAGGCCGGGCGTGGCTTTGCCGTGGTTGCCGATGAGGTACGCAGCCTGGCCCAGCGAACGCAGCAATCCACCGAGGAAATCGAAGAACTGATCGCGGGCCTGCAGAGCGGCACCCAGCGTGTGGCCAGCGTGATGGACAGCAGCCGCCAGTTGACCGATAGCAGCGTCGAACTGACCCGCCGCGCCGGCACCTCGCTGGAAACCATCACCCGCACCGTGTCGTCGATCCAGGCAATGAACCAGCAGATCGCCACGGCGGCGGAAGAGCAGACAGCCGTGGCCGAGGAAATCAACCGCAGCGTGATGAATGTGCGGGACATTTCCGACCAGACTTCGGCTGCCAGTGAAGAGACGGCCAGCTCGAGCGTGGAGCTGGCGCGGCTGGGTACCCACCTGCAGGGGTTGGTGGGGCGGTTCAGGCTTTGATCTGAAAATGGGTCACCTGTACTGGTTTCTTCGCGGGCTAACCGGCGAAGAGGCCAGCACAGGGTGAGCATTCCTACCTGTTGCAGTGAAATTTCCTACCTGATTATCAGGTCAAGTCCTACAACTCCGCTGCCGATTGGCAGAGGTGTGGTGCTGGCAATTCGCCTGCGCCCCCTCCCCAATTGCACGGAGACTCACCATGCTCGGCTACCTCAACCGCAAGCTCGGCAACATCAGTGTCGGTGCCAAGTTGGCCCTCGGCTTTGCCGTGGTGCTGCTGCTTACCCTGGCTACTACGATCAGCGGCTGGCGCGCGCTGGATGGCGCTATCGTGCGCTCGCAGCAACTCAGCGAGATAGGCCTGATCAACGATCTGACCAAAGACCTGCGCGCAGAGCGCATCACCTACCGCGTTCTCAACGATGACACCAGCCGATCGCAGATAACCAGCATCCTCGACCAGCTGAACAACATGCTGACCACCCTGCAGCAACGCAGCAACGTCGATGAATCACGACAGATACTCAGCGAAAAGCTGGCATTGCTGCAGCGCCTGCGTGACGATTTCAGCGAACTGCAACGCAGCGTCGCCAATCGTATTGCCCTGCGCCAGGCCATGCAGGCCCAGGAGCAGAAACTCAACGACGCGATCGACGAACTGCAGACCCAGGCCTTGCTGAGGATGGGCGCGGACAGCCAGCAAAGAGGCGTACTCGGCTTGATGGACACGGTAAGCCGGCATATCGACGGTGCCAACCAGCAGAGCCTGGTGCCGGCTTACACCTTTTCCCCCGTAGAGGACTTCGCCAAGGTTGGAAACAGCGCCCTGGACGCCGCTGACAGCAGCCTTGAACAATTGCTCAGAGGCCTTGCCCCACTGGGCTTGCCCCGCGCCCTGACCGAACAGCCTGGGGCCGAACTGGCCAAATACCGCGCCAGCCTGGACCAGTACCGCCGCACCGCCGTGCGCGTCGAGCAATTACAGAACAGCCTGGAAACAATGGGCGACGAATTGCGTGCCGTGAGCCTGGAGCTGGGCAAGCGCAAGGTCGAACAACGCGACAGCGAGGCTCTCGCCGCCCGCTCGTTGCTGACCAGTGTGGCACTGCTGGCACTGGTGGTAGGGGTACTGGCCGGCTGGCTGATCACCCTGCAGATTACCCAGCCCCTGCGCCAGACGCTGGCTGTGGCCGCGCGCATTGCCAAAGGCGACCTGAGCCAGGTCGAAGCGGTGCACCGCCGTGACGAAATGGGCCAGTTGCAAAGCAGCATGCGCGACATGACCTTGAGCCTGCGCGAGCTGATCGGCGGCATCGACCAGGGTGTCGGCCAGTTGTCCCAGGCTGCCGCGGAGCTGGCCACCAGCAGCGAGGATACCAAGCTGCGCATCAACCAGCAGCGCGAGGAAACCGACCAGGTGGCCACCGCCATGAACCAGATGAGCGCCACGGTGCAAGAGGTCGCGCAGAATGCCGAACAGGCCTCACTGGCCGCGACCAATGCCGACCAGCAGGCACAGATGGGTGACCAGGTAGTGGCCGAGGCCATCGGCCGTATCGAACAGCTGGCCGGGCAGATGGACCATTGCCTGGCAGCCATGCAGCACCTGGCAGGCGAGAGCCAACGCATCGGCAGCATCCTCGATGTGATCAAGTCGGTGTCCGAACAGACCAACCTACTGGCCCTGAACGCAGCGATCGAAGCGGCGCGGGCCGGTGAAGCCGGGCGCGGCTTCGCCGTGGTTGCCGACGAGGTCCGTGGCCTGGCTCAGCGCACATCGACAGCGACCGAAGAAATTGGCCAACTGATCGACAGCTTGCACAACGGTACCGACGAAGTGACCCGCCTGCTCGACAACAGCAAGAACCTGACCGAGCAAAGCGTGGAACTGAGCCGCAGGGCCGGGCATGCGTTAAGCCAGATTACCGACACGGTGTCGAGCATCCAGGGCATGAACCAGCAGATCGCCACGGCCAGTGAAGAACAGAGCGTGGTTGCCGAACAGATCAACCGTAGTGTGCTGAATGTGCGGGATGTGTCGGATCAGACCAGCGCAGCCAGTGAGCAGACGGCGGCTTCGAGCGGGGAACTGGAACAGTTGGGGCAGCAGCTGCGGGAGATGGTGAGGCGGTTCAGCATTTGAGATTGCCGGGGCTGCTCTGCAGCCCTTCACTACACTGGGGGCGCAAAGCGCCCCCAGTGATTACAGCACCTGGCGCAGGAAGGCCTGCGCGCGCGGGTCCTTCGGCGCTGCGAAGAATGCCGCTGGCGGCGAGTCCTCCAGCAACTTGCCATGGTCGAAGAACAGCACGCGGTCCGCCACTTCACGGGCAAAGCCCATTTCATGGGTGACGCAGACCATGGTCATGCCCTCCTGGGCGAGGGTCTTCATCACGTCCAGCACCTCGCCGACCATTTCCGGGTCCAGTGCCGAAGTCGGCTCGTCGAACAGCATCACTTTCGGGTCCATGGCCAGGGCACGGGCAATCGCCACCCGCTGCTGTTGGCCGCCGGACAGGCGTGACGGGTATTCGTTGGCCTTCTGCGCAATGCCGACTTTCTCCAGCAGCGCCCGGGCCTTGGCCTCGCGCTCAGCCTTGTTGCGCTTGCGCACCACCTTCTGCGCCAGACACAGGTTTTCCAGCACGGTCATGTGCGGGAACAGGTTGAAGTGCTGGAACACCATGCCGACTTCGCGGCGGTAGGCGTTGATGTCGGTCTTCGGGTCAGCCAGTTGCAGGCCGTCGATGGCCACATGGCCCTGGTCGAAATGCTCCAGGCCGTTGAGGCAGCGCAGGAAGGTCGACTTGCCCGAGCCCGACGGGCCGAGCACCACCACCACTTCGCCCTTGGCGACCTGGGTGGTGACGTTATCCACAGCGCGCACCACGTGGCCACGGGTGTCGAAGACTTTCAGCAGGTCACGGACTTCAATCACTTTGCGCAAGCCTCCGCTCGAGCCGGCTGGCCAGGTGCGACAGCGGCAGGTTGATCAGCAGGTACAGGCCTGCCACGCAGAACCAGATCTCGAAGGTCGAGAACGAGGTGGTGATGGCCTCGCGGCCACTCTTGGTCAGTTCGGTGATAGCGATCACCGAGACCAGCGAGGTGTCCTTGACCAGGCTGATGAACTGTCCGGCCAACGGCGGCAGCACACGTTTGAACGCCTGCGGCAGGATCACATGACGCATCGACTGGCCCGCATTCAGGCCCAGCGAGCGGGCGGCTTCGTTCTGGCCCTTGGCAATGGATTGCACACCGGCGCGCACGATCTCGGCCACATAGGCGCCAGTGAACAGCGCCAGCGCGGCCACCCCGGCAAACTCGCGGGACAGGTTGAGCACGGTGCCGATGAAGAAGTAGAAAATGAAAATCTGGACCAGCAGCGGGGTACCGCGTACCAGTTCGACATAGACCGTCGACAGGTCATGCAAAGTCGGGTTGCTGGACAGGCGGCAGAGGCCGGCGAACAGGCCGATGACCAGGCCCAGGGCACCGGACACCACCGAAATCCACAGGGTGGTCCACAGGCCCCAGGTCAGCGGGCCGGCGGCCCAGTGGCGGGTAACGCCGATCTGGTCACCTTCGGCGACATCATCGCCACGGGCCAGCTGCAGACTGTCCTTGGCCACGTCGAGCACCTGCTCGTCACCGTTCTCGTCCTTCAGCGTGACGCGAGCGCTATCGCCTGAGATGACGATATCCTGCACGGTACCGTAACCGGCGGCGCGCTGTGCCTCCTCGGCCTTGTAGGCGAAGTACTGCGGTACGCGGTTCCAGCGCCACTCGTAGGAAATCATCGAGGTGGCCAGGTACAGGCTGAACGCCAGGCCCACCAGGACCAGAGCGGTCAGGCCATGCCAGGGCCACTGGGCTTTCTTGTGTTTGATCACGTGGGGTACTTCCGTAAATGCGAACGCGCAGGGTTTGCCTGCGCGTCGGGGTCATAAAGCCGGGCTTGTGGCCTGGGCCTTATTCCATTTCCTTCAGCCAGTCCTTGTTCTTGAACCACTTGTCGTGAATACGATCGTAGGTCCCGTCGTTCTTGATCTGGTGCAGGAAGTTGTTGATGAAGTTGATGCTGTCGTAGTCGCCTTTCTTCAGGCCGAAGGCCAGCGGCTCATAGGTGAAGGGTTCTTCGAGGAACAGCAGCTTGCCGGCACCGGCTTTCTCCACGGCCACGACGTTGTATGGCGCGTCATAGACGAAGGCGTCAGCCTTGCCGTTGACCACGTCCATCACCGCTTCCTGCTCGTTGTCGTAGCCATGGTACTTGGCTTTGGCGATCAGCTTCTTGGCAACCATTTCGCCGGTGGTACCGAGCTTGGAAGTCAGGCGGTACTTTTCGTTGTTCAGGTCCTTGTACGACTTGATCTCGCCTGCCAGTTCCTTGCGGATCAGCAGGGTCTGGCCGACCACGATGAAAGGTTCGCTGAAGTTCAGGCGCAGGTTGCGTTCCTGGGTCAGGGTCATGCCGCTGCCGATCATGTCGAACTTGTCGGTCAGCAGGGCCGGGATGATGCCGTCGTAGGCGGTGGAGACTGGCTCGAACTTGACACCCATGGACTTGGCCATGGCTTTGAGGATATCGACTTCGAAGCCGATGATCTCGCCACGCTTGTTGGTCATCTGGAACGGCATGTAGGTCGGGTCCATGCCTACCCGCAGGGTGCCGCGCTTGACCGCGTCATCGATGGCACCCGCCTGGGCCGCAGTCACCGCGACCAGGGCGGTGACACCGACCAGCAGTCGCGAAAGGTATTTCTTGATCATCACCAGGTCCCCTAGCAAGAAAAGTAGCGAATCTTATTGTTGGCACGGCCGTACTGGCCGATGCGGCATATCGGAGAGGGATGCTAACGCATGGCGGCTCTCGGACCTAGAGCCGGCGGGGACTTTGTTGGCCAAAAAAACATCGCGAATAAATCCGCTCCTGCAGGCTTAACCCCGTAGGAGCGGATTTATCCGCGATTGGGATGGATCAGACGCCGACGAGCGCCGGCTGGCCTTCATTCTCCGGATGCAGCGGCAACAGCGGCGAATGCGGGTCGTTGTTGATCGACGCACGCCACACATCGATCCACGCCGCATTGTGCTCCGCCCACACCTGCTCGTGCAGGCGGCTCAGCGCCACCGGGTCGCTGAGCAAGGCCAGGCGGGTGTTGAGATCCAGCCCCTTCGGCCCGACCTCCATCGCCTTGGCCACACGCTCGGCACGCAGCGCCTCGATCGGTGCAGCCTGGCCGTGACGGGCCGTGGCCATGGCGCAGGCCAGGGCGTTCTGCCGTGGGTCGACCACAGCGCGCACGAAGCCATCATGCAGGGCATGCCAGCGGTTTTCATGGGTGTACTGGTCGGTCGCCAGCAGCTCCTGCGGGGTGGCGTATTCCTCGGGGATGAGGAACAGCTTCTCGTCCTTGGCTGCCAGGCCCAGGCGGGTGCGGCTGGAAATCACCGAAACCGGGATCGACAGCACCAGCGAACCGACGATAGGCGCCAGCCACCACAGGAAGCTCGGGTTCAGCCAGGCCACCAGCGCCGCCCAGGCAATACCCAGCAGAGTCTGCGGGCCATGCCGGCGCACGGCTTCGCCCCAGGGCGTGGAGTCGTCATCACGCTGCGGCGAGTTCCAGGTCGCCGCCCAGCCGAGGAACGCAGCCAGCACGAAACGGGTATGGAAGATCATCCGCACGGGTGCCAGCAGCATGGAGAACAACATCTCCATCAGCATCGACAGGGTGACCTTGATCCGCCCACCGAACTCGGTCGCGCCCTTGGCCCAGATCAGGATCACGCTGAGCAGCTTGGGCAGGAACAGCAGCACGATCGTGGTGGAGAACAGCGCCACGGCCTTCTCCGGGTGCCACTGTGGCCACAGCGGGTAGAGCTGGTACGGCTCGATGAAGTATTGCGGCTCCATCAATGTGTTGGTCGCCAACAGCGCGGTCGATAGCACCAGGAACAGGAACCACAACGGCGCCGACAGGTACGACATCACCCCGGTCAGGAACACCGCGCGGTGCACCGGGTGCATGCCCTTGACCAGGAACAGGCGGAAGTTCATCAGGTTGCCGTGGCACCAGCGGCGGTCACGCTTGAGCTCGTCGAGCAGGTTCGGCGGCAGTTCTTCGTAGCTGCCCGGCAGGTCGTAGGCGATCCACACGCCCCAACCGGCGCGGCGCATCAATGCGGCCTCGACGAAGTCGTGGGACAGGATCGCACCGGCGAACGCCCCCTTGCCCGGCAACGGCGCCAGGGCGCAGTGCTCGATGAAGGGCTTCATGCGGATGATCGCATTGTGGCCCCAGTAGTGCGACTCGCCCAGTTGCCAGAAATGCAGGCCGGCGGTGAACAGCGGGCCGTACACGCGGGTGGCGAACTGCTGCAGGCGCGCGTACAGGGTGTCCATGCCCGAGGCTTTCGGCCCGGTCTGGATGATGCCGGCGTCCGGGTTGGCCTCCATCAGGCGCACCAGGCTGCTCAGGCACTCGCCGCTCATGACGCTGTCGGCGTCGAGCACGACCATGTACTTGTACTCGCCACCCCAGCGACGGCAGAAGTCGTCGAGGTTACCGCTCTTGCGCTTCACCCGGCGCCGGCGGCGGCGGTAGAAGATGCGGCCGAAGCCTTTGGTTTCGCGGCACACGTCCAGCCAGGCCTGTTGTTCGGCGACGGCGATGTCGGTGTCGTTGGTGTCGCTGAGCACGAAGAAGTCGAAACGGTCGAGGTTGCCGCTGGCGGCTACCGACTCGAATGTCGCGCGCAGGCCGGCGAATACCCGCGGTACGTCTTCGTTGCAGATCGGCATCACCAGCGCGGTGCGCGCCTCGGGCGCGATCGGCTCATTGCCCGCACTGCTACCCGAGATCTTGTATTTGTCGCGCCCGGTGAGCAACTCGAGGAAGCCCATCAGTGCGGTCCAGAACCCCGCCGACACCCAGCAGAAGAGGATGCCAAAAAGAACCAGGATGGAGGTTTGCAGGGCATATGGCCATACCTGCACTACGGTGTCCCACAGCGGCTGGTTGGCGATTTCGTCGAAGTCCACGAACGACCAGCCCTGGTACGGCAGGATACCCTTCATGTACCAGCCGGCGATGATGGTCTGGCCGATCATCAGCGCCAGGAGGATGTAACGGCGGATCGAACCGACCGTGCGCCAGCGTGCCGGCGGCAGCTCGCGCTTGGGCGGCTGCGGTGCATTGGCACGGCCGGTCATGCGCCGCCACATGCGGATCAGCACGTTGGTACGCCATGGCTCGGGCACGACTTTGGTGCGTTTGATCGGCGGAGCGATCTTCAGGCACAGGCGGCCGCTGCCGTCGACGCCGAGCATTTCGGCGTCTTCCAGCTCGGCGGCACTGCCTACGGTCAGGCGCGAGCCCACCGAGGCCTGCACGGCCTCGGCAGAGCTGGCGGCCGGGTTGGCCGCCAGGCGTTGGTGCAGCTCACTGAAGGACGTGCAGCTGGCGAGTTCCGCCCGTTGCTCGTCGCTCAGTGGTAGATGGGCCAGGTATTCGCGCAGCGATTCCGGCCTTGCGCTTGAGTTACTCATCGGCAGGCAACTGATAGCTCCAGGTCTCGGTCAGCACCTTCTCGGTGGTGGCCGGGGTCCCGTTGGTGGGCGCCGCATCGGCGGCAGGTTGTTCGGCCTTGGCTTTGTCGGCCTTGGCATGCTTGGCTGCAGCCTTGTCCTGCTTGGCATCCGCGGCAGGCTTGGTGGTTTCGACCGGCACGTCACGCACCAGCGCGGCACGCATTTCGGTCGATTTGTTGGCCTCCTTGACCTTCAGACGCAGGGTGAGGCGCCAGCCTTTGGTCTCTGGGTTATAGCGCAGGTTGTTCTCGACCACCTCGGCGTTGTCACCCACGCTGATCTGGCTGCGCACGGCGGTGTCTTCCGGCAAGGCCGCCAGCGCCGGCCCGGCGAAGTCGACCAGGAAGGCCACGCTGCCGTCAGGCTGGCGGATCAGGTTGGACTGCTTGACATCACCGGTGGAGCGCAGGGTCTGCTTGACCCAGCCCAGCTCAGGCGCCTGGAACTTCGGCTCGTCGATGGTCCAGTGCAGGCGGTAGGCGTACTCGAACGGCTTGCCTTGCTCAGGCAGCTTCTCCGGGCTCCAGAAAGCCACGATGTTGTCGTTGGTTTCGTCGGCGGTCGGGATTTCGACCAGGTCGACGGTACCCTTGCCCCAGTCACCCTTCGGCTCGATCCAGGCGCTCGGGCGCTTCTGGTAGTTGTCGTCGAGGTCTTCGTAGTCACTGAACGCGCGCTGGCGCTGCATCAGGCCGAACCCGCGCGGGTTCTCGACGCTGAAGTTGCTCACGGCCAGGTGTTTCGGGTTGTTCAGCGGGCGCCACAGCCACTCGCCATTGCCAGCATGGATAGACAGGCCTTCGGAGTCGTGCAGGGCTGGGCGATAGTTGAGGACCTTGGACGGCTGGTTAGGGCCGAACAGGTACATGCTGGTCAACGGGGCGATGCCCAGGCGGCTGACGTGATCACGCAGGAATACACGGGATTGCACGTCGACCACGGTGTCGTTGCCAGGGCGCAGGGTCAGCTTGTAGGCGCCGGTGGAGCGCGGCGAGTCCAGCAGCGCGTAGATCACCAGGTGCTTGTCGGTCGGCTTGGGCTTCTCGACCCAGAACTCGGTGAAGCGCGGGAACTCCTCGCCCGACGGCAGCGCGGTGTCGATGGCCAGGCCACGGGCCGACAGGCCATACACGTGGCCCTTGCCGACCACACGGAAATAGCTGGCGCCAAGCAGGGTCATGATCTCGTCCTGCTTGTCGGCCTTGTTGATCGGATACAGCACGCGGAAACCGGCGTAACCCAGGTTCTTGGTGGTTTCCGGATCGTGCGGTACGTCACCGAACTCGAAGCGGCTCGGGTCGTACTTGATTTCCTCGACCTTGGTGGCGGTGACCTGGTTGATCTTCACCGGCGTGTCGAAGTGCATGCCCTGGTGATAGAACGACAGCTTGAACGGGGTCTTGTCCTTGGCCCACTCGGCCTTTTCCTGCAGGAAGTGGATCTTCTGGTAGTCCGCGAACTTCATGTCGCGGAACACCGCTGGCAGGTTGCTTTTTGGGGCTTCGTACTTCTGACCGGCCAGATCCTTTGCCTTGGCTGCAACATCGTCAAGATTGAATGCCCACAGCTGGCCCGCGCTCATCAGGCCGACCAGTGCCACACTGGCCATCAGAGCCTTGCGCAGCCCGTTGCCGGGGATTCTTGATGCTTTTTGTGGACTAACAATCACGAGCAACCCTCGCCGAAAACAGATCATGAAACCAACGGCCAGCGACAAATGCCGGGTTGGCGAGCACTGTTCGGACCCCGTGAGGGCGTAATGATTCCCCAAACGGATCCAGACAATGCTCGAGTCAAAGTGAAACGAGCCTGCGAACGCAGGCCCATGCAGCGCGCGATTATCCAGCAGGTCGCGTTACAACGCATCAGGCTGGAACAACTATTTATCGTACAAAACCCCTTGTTTTCCTGTGAACAGGGGGTTTTTCGACCTCATATTTGTAACATAAATGTTACGGGGCCATCATTGACCAGATGCACCTGCATGTCCGCGCCGAATTGCCCACTCGCCACGTTGCCATGCCGGGCCCTGGCCTGCTGCAAAAGATAGTCGAACAATTCGGCGCCAAGGGCCGGTGGCGCCGCCGTCGAAAAGCTTGGACGCATGCCATTGCGGGTATCCGCTGCCAGGGTAAACTGGGAAACCAGCAACAGCCCGCCGCCAACATCTTTCAGCGACAGGTTCATCTTGCCCTGCTCATCGCTGAATACACGGTAGTTCAATAATTTGTGCAATAGCTTGTCGGCATGCTCACGCGTATCCCCGGGCTCGACCGCCACCAGCACCAGCAACCCCTGGTCGATGGCTCCGACGATTTCCCCGGCCACCTCGACCCGTGCGCCACGCACGCGTTGCAGCAGGCCCCTCATGCTTCTTCCAGGGGCAGGTCGAGCAAGCGTCGGGCCATCTGGTCGGCAGCACGCACCAGGGCATCGGTGATGCCTGGCTCGGAAGCCGCGTGACCGGCGTCGCGGATCACCTTCAGTTCACTGTTCGGCCAGGCCTGGTGCAGCGCCCAGGCGTTGTCCAGCGGGCAGATCACATCGTAACGACCGTGCACGATCACTGCCGGCAGGTGGGCGATCTTCGGCAGGTCGCGGATCAGCTGATCCGGCTCGAGGAAAGCGTTGTTCATGAAGTAATGGCATTCGATGCGGGCAATCGACAAGGCGCGTTGCGGCTCGGAGAACCGGTCGACCACCAGTGGGTTCGGGCGCAGGGTGGCAGTACGGCCTTCCCAGGTGGACCAGGCCTTGGCGGCGTGCATCTGAGCGATCTGGTCGTTGCCGGTCAGGCGTTTGTGGAAAGCCGCCACCAGGTCGCCACGTTCTTCCGGCGGGATTGGTGCGATGTAGTCCTGCCAGTAGTCGGGGAACAGCCGGCTGGCGCCCTCCTGGTAGAACCAGTGGATCTCCTGGGGCCGGCACAGGAAGATGCCGCGCAGGATCAGGCCGTGCACCCGCTCGGGGTGCGTCTGGGCGTAGGCCAGGGCCAGGGTAGAACCCCACGAGCCACCGAACAGCACCCACTTGTCTATGCCGAGGTGCTCGCGGATACGCTCCAGGTCCTCGACCAGGTGCCAGGTGGTGTTGTTCTCCAGGCTCGCATGCGGCGTGGAGCGGCCACAGCCGCGCTGGTCGAAGGTGATGATGCGATACAGCGTCGGGTCGAAGTAGCAGCGGCTCTGGGCGTCGCAGCCAGCCCCCGGGCCACCGTGGATGAACACCACCGGCAAACCTTCTGGCGAGCCGCTTTCGTCGACATACAGCACATGCGGCGCTTCCACGGCCAGATCGTGCCGGGCGTAGGGTTTGATCTGCGGGTACAGGGTCTGCATTGCGCACTCCGTGTGAGGATTATTCGGCCGTGGGCCATCATAAACCTGAATTGCGCTTTCAGCACCGTCCTCTCTGACACGTCCGCAGTGCAACGACAGACATATCTACCTCACACAGGCCAGGCAAGCCGGTGATAGTCCCTTGTCCTATCATGCAAGGCCGCCGATATGCCAAACCCAGCGATTTCCCAGCCTGGCGTTCATTACGCCACCATCGAACGCAAGATCCCCGCCTGGCTCAAGCTTGCCCCCCCCGAAATCCATCGCGCGATGCGCAACTGGCAGCAGGCACCCGCCTGGCTGCCGGCAGCGATCCAGCGACAACCGGACATCGCCAGAGCATGGCAGGAAGAACATGCCCGCCATCGCGAGCATCAGGCGCAGGTGCACAAACTGTTCGAGCAGCTACCGGACCTGGAGACCTACGCCTGCGAAACGCTGACCGATGCGATCAGGCAGCGCTTCGGGCTTGACCTGGACGTACGCAATACCTATCTGGTCGATACCCGTCTGATCGACACCAGTAATGCGATTGGCAGCCGTCAGGCGATCGATCGGGCCACCCGTTCGCTGCTGCACTGCGCGCTGCACAACTTCGACCAGGACGCAGCTGCAGAGCATGGCATGGATGTACCCGGCGCCTTGCTGGAAAAGTCGGTCATCCTCGATCACCGCCGCTTCATGGGCACGGTGCCGATCACCAATACCGTGGGAATCCCGGCCGAAGCTTTCGCCGACTTGTGCCGTACCCTCGATATCGGCGGCAAGTACCATGAGCGGGTGCATGCCATCTACTACCCTGCCGGCATGCCACAAGCAGAGGCCGACGATGCCGCACTGGCCGTCTATGAAACCCTGGGCCGAGCCGAAGTCTCGGCATTCAGGCAGGCCCTGCATTTCGCCCGGCTCAAGGGCGATATCAGCGAAAAGCTGTACACCGCGGCCCTTGCCGTTCCCCTTGACCAGGCGCCGTCGGCCGGTTCGACAGTAACGTTCAACATGCTCGACTTGTGGGAGGCGGAACTGACCGGCGTTGTGCTCATCACCCTGCAAGCTGGCGACCACCAGGCCGTGGCCCTGTACATCCCGGAGGACAGCCTGCTGCCACTCAAGGAATTCACCAGCCAGGAAGCCTTGATGGCCGAGCTCGGCGAAAGGCTGCAGGCCGATATCCATTACCTGGACAAACACATCGCCGACCGTGACAAAGCGTCGGTCAGCGCCCGTCTGAAGGACCGGCTCACACCGCTGGGCTGGAGTATCAGGGGGATCCGTGAGCCTGTTGCCGACCTGCATGCCACCCTGTATCCCGTGGCAACACCGTTCGGCCACGCATTCCAGGGTGTCACGGCCTTTCAGAAAGCCCAGCGCCATGAAAAGGATGTGCTGTTTCACGCCGTGCCAACCGAGATCGTCGACCGGCGCACCGCGCAGGCGCACCGGGAACTGATAGCCGGGCGGGTGCTCACCGCTATCAACATTGCCGGCTTCTTCGTGCCTGGGTTGGGTGAGGCCATGCTGGCTGTGTGTGTAGCCCAGCTGGCTTTCGAGGTATATGACGGCATCGAAGCCTGGAAAAACGACGAACGCGACATTGCCTATGGCTACCTGGTCGATGTCATCGAGAATGTGGCGATCATGGCGGCTCTCAGCGCGGCGGCCAAGGCCTTGAGGGAAGCGCAGGGCGGCGAAGCCGGCAACGCAACGGAGGTGCCAGCAGTTGATGATGGTGAGCCGGAAATAGAGCGTATCTCCGTGGAAACGCCGTCCTTCATCGAGGAACTGGACGATGTGGAAACGCCCGA
The DNA here is from genome assembly GCF_014269185.2 of Pseudomonas oryzicola. Classification (NCBI taxonomy): domain Bacteria; kingdom Pseudomonadati; phylum Pseudomonadota; class Gammaproteobacteria; order Pseudomonadales; family Pseudomonadaceae; genus Pseudomonas; species Pseudomonas oryzicola. The sequence continues at coordinate 602,724 of NZ_JABWRZ020000001.1, read as the reverse complement.
TGGCCAGGTTCGGCTGTGGAAACCCGACCTTGCGCCATATCGGAGCACCGAGATGTTGCCCGAAGGCCTGGAAGCGGACGCGCTCGGCCTGCGCCAACATGATGGCAGGCACTGGCTGGTTGTGCAGGGTGACCACTACATTGTCGAACAGGAGGCAGCAACAGGCGAATACCGCCTGCAACACCCGCAGGATCCTGGGCGTTATCAACCGCCATTGCGGCACAACGGCGCCGGCGCCTGGTTGCTCGGAACGGATCGACCGCTGAGCTGGTCGGGCATGCAGCTGCTGCGCCGTATCGGCCACTTGAGCGCACATTTCGACGAGGCGACGCTACAACGCATCGTCGCCATCAGCGGCAGCGACGAAGATCAACTGCGCCGGGCCCTGGCGACGAACCAGCGGCTGCCGGCCCTGCTCGAAGATACCTTGCAACGCTTCAGGCTGGACGGCACCCTCCGTCTGCGACCCGGCGCCAGCACGCGACCTGCCGAATTCCACAGAGCCTACACCGCCTTGCCGATCGCACTCGCCCCAGGTGCCGAGGCCCTCCAGCGGGTTTACCCACGGCTGCCGGCGGTGGTGGCCAATGAACTGGCCCGCGCCGCCAGCACCAACGAACTGCAGATGCTCGGCAACGACAAGGTGCCCCTGCGTCTCAACGAAGAGATTCGCGTCTACCAGCAACAGATTCGCCTGGCCCGCGCCTACGAAGGGCTGTACCTGTCCGGCGTGTCGAACTGGGACAGCGACCGGTTGATCGTGCATACCCTGATGCAGCTACCGGGCTGGCCGGCGGAAACTCGGGTGCGCCTGCTGCAGCGCCTGGCATGGCCGGCTCAGAACCATGAGCTGGGCCCGCAGGAGGGCCATCCGTACAAAACCATTACCCACGCCGAGGCCGGGTATATCGTTCACGATGACAGCCAGCCGGGGGCAGTGGTGAGCCTCTACCCCAGCCTTTACGCTGCCTTGTACCAGGCTCTGCCAACAGCCATGAGGGAAATGCAGATCGCCGACCAGCAGGTGCTCGAGCAACTGATACAGGAAAGCCCGTTGCTACCGCGCCAGGCACTGAGGGCGCTTCTGCGCATGCAGCCGGTGCGCCCCGGTTACCGCTCGCCCATGCGCCTGGCTGATGGCCGCCTGGGCTACCCGCTCAGTGGCAGCGGCACACCCGCACTGGACGTTACCCGCGCGCGACTGATCGAAGCCGTCGAGGCTACAGGGCTGGCTACACGTACCGGTCGCTCGGCGGACCAGATTCTGCGGGACCTTTCCATCAGCCGTACACCACTGCAAGTCCTCGAGCATCTGCAGGCATTGCTTGAACAGCGCAACGAACTGCAAAGCCGGCTGGATGACTGGAGCGAAGCCATATCACCTGCAACCGACCAGGCAGCACGCGATTACGACAGCCTGCGTGAGTCGATCCTGCAGCACTGGTATGACCTCGCGCTGGACGAAACAGCCGAACATGCTGCCGAGCTGCGTATTACCCGCGTTCCTATGGTCGATATCCCTCTGACCCTACCCGACTTCTTCACTACCCGCGTGCGTAACCTGAGCCTGGTCGACCTGCCATCAGGATCCCTGGCTGGCTGGGCGCAGAACGAGCGCCTGCTGCAACGTCTGCTCAGCCAGATGCGAAACATCGAGTCGCTGGAAATCAGCCGCCCCTATGACCCCAGGGCAACGCCCTCCTCCTTCGTGTTCAGTGTGCCTACCATTACCGAGAACCTGCCACGCTTGCAGCGCCTGACATTGACCAATCAGAACATCGCGCTGTCCGAGAGCGACCTGAACCTGTTGTCCGGGCTTGGCCAGTTGCGGTATCTGGACTTGAGCGGCAATCGGCTGGCGCAAAACAACAGCCCCAGCTTTCACGAGCTGACCCTGGATTACCTGGGCCTGAACCAGATGCAATTGTCACAATGGCCTATCGGCATTGGCAGCGATGCCCTTGGCCGCATCGGCCACCTGTCCCTGCGCGACAACAACCTCAGGTCGTTGCCCTCGTTCCTGCTCAATGAAGCAGCGACCCTGGCCACTCCGCCCGTCATTTCGCTGCAGGGCAACAGCATCAATGCAAACGACTTGCAGCGCTTGCTGCTCACCGAGGGCGTCGACATGTCCGGAATCGTCACGGACCAGCCTGCCGCGCTCAGCGAACAACTCAGCCGTATCCGCAACGAGCGCCAGCAGGTGCGAGACGCAATCGATGGCTGGGCCCACGCCTCCAGTTCGAGCAACCCGCTGACTCAGGAAGCACTGGCGGACAGGCAGCGCATCGAGGTCGCGATCAGTGAATTCTGGCAACAACAGGAGCGGGGGCAGCTATACCTGCGCCTGCAACTCGAGGATGTGGCCATCGAACATTTCCCCCGCCGGCTGCCGGCCTTCTTCGGCGAGCGCGTACGGGCACTGAGCTTGACTCGCCTGCGTGGCAGTGCTTCGCAGCTCGACGAACTGCTGCGCCGTTTTCCCAATGTCACCCGGTTGACCATCGATGCCCACCAGGCAGCCACACCTGCGCTGGCCTCGGCCCTGACGCGGGTGCCTCAACTCACCTATCTGGAGTTCCGCAACATGGACCTGGAGGTCGACCAGTCCATGCTCAACCTCTTCGCGCGGCTGGAACACCTTACCTCGATAGACCTCTCCGGCAACCGCGCGGGCATCATCAACCAGGTGCCCGCACAGCTGTCGCGCAACCTCCAGTCACTGGCGTTGGCCAACATGAACCTGCAAGCCTGGCCAAGCTGGTGTGACAGCCTGTTGCCCCTCGAGCTGCTGGACTTGAGCTCGAACAATATCAGCGAGTTGCCTGAGCACATCCTGTCGAACCTGAACAGCCCGATGCCGATCTCGTCGATCGCTCTTTTCGATAACCCATTGCCGCTCGACACCATCCTGCGTGTGCGGGCTTTCTCGGACAGCCAGCACAGTTATTCCTTCGCCCTGGATATCCCTGGCAACCTGCAACTGGTCGATTCCTCGAGCAGCGGCTCACTCGATCACCCTCACTTCCCTCTGCTGGGCGACGATACGCCGAGGCTGGAGGACTGGATGCTGGGCAACGAGGCGCAGAACGAGGCATTGCAGGACTGCTGGCAACGGCTGGAAGGCAGTGACCTGCTGCGCCTGGTGGGCCGCCTGCACAATGCTGCTCCATATGTCGACCCGAACACGCGAACCACGTTCTGCGAGCGAGTACGGCTGATGCTGGTGGCGGCCCTCAGCAACGAGATTGAACGCGCAACGATGGAGCAGATTGCTTTGGAGGGCTTGCCCCACCCAGTGACCGGGGCTCAGACCTGCCATGATGGTGCATTGCAGACATTCAACAACATCGAACTGTACCTTATGAACCGGCACCTGCTGGTCGACGCTGGCGATACGCTGCAAGCGCTGCGCCGGCGCCTGTTGCAGCTGTTCCGGATCGATCAGCTGGAGGAACTGGCCGAGCACAGGACTGGCTCGGGGGACACAGTCTCGGTGAGACTGGCCTACCGTCGCGACCTGGCCAGGGAACTGGATCTACCGATCGCCGACAGCATGCGATTTCGAGGTGCCGCGAACCTGGCGCGCGGTGAGCTGTCCAGCGTGCTGGAAAAGGTCCGCCAGCGGGAACTGAGCGATGAACTGGTCGACTATATGCTGGCAAATAGCGACTGGACCACGCGCCTGCGCGCCGAACATGCCGATCGCTTTGCCGAAATAGAGGCACGCTTCCGCCTGCGCGTACTCGAGCTGGCCAGCATGGACCACCCGCTTCAGGACGAGTTGAACCTGCAGCGAGGACTGCAGGAAGACAAGAACCAGGAAGAGCACGATCTGCTGCGTGAACTTACCCTCGCGCAGATCAACAACAACTGACGCTGGATGACGGGCGGCGCGTGTAGCGTGCATCGCGTCGCCCTTTTCATGGCCGGACCTTTACCGCCGGTATCGCGCCTCACCCCATTTCAGTAGTGCCTGTCGAGGACGATGCGTTGCAATGCATCAACCCCGAGCAAGAAGGTCGGCTGATATGGGGGCTTACTCTCTGGTCAATTCCGTACAACTATCTAACACCTCCGAACCCGCCACGGGCGCCAGAATTTTCGCAAGCCACGGCTCGAATGAAGCCTCTGGCGCCCCTGATCAGCAAGATTCGGAGATGTTCATGCAAAAGCTTTCCCAGGCGCCCACGGTATACGCTTGCCACGCTGAGATTGTCCAGGCCAGGCTTCCGGAATGGTTGCGCGACCTCACAGCGGACGAGGTCAGCGCCCTGAAAACATTCAGCTCCTCGCTGTGGGATTGGTTCGACCAGTCCAGCCGCTCTCATCCACACATCACCAGGGAGTTGCTGCACGATTACGCTGCTTATCGCAAGAGCACGGGCCCGCTGGCAGTCACCCTGGCTACCTTGCCAACAGTTGAGGAGTACGCAGCACCACTGCTGGCAGCTGCGATCAAGGCGCGCTTTCGTATCGACCTTGATGTTCGCACAGCCTATCTGAATGACGCCCGCCTATGGTTCTCGCATGCCACGCATATCAAAGTGGCGAACTATCCGACCGATATTCACAAGCCGGTGCTACGTACCGACTACAGAACACTGTTGACTGCAGCGCTGCAGAACTTCAGCCCAAGCGAAACTGCCTTGGGTGCGCTGGATTTCGATACGCGTATCCGCGCGAAGATCGCTACAGGCCCGTCCCTTGATAAACACACGCTTTACGACATAGAGCCTGCACATTTTGCTGCGCTTTGCCGCGACCTCGATTTGGGACAAGGCTATCAAGACCTGATCGACTCGACGTTGGCGGATACGCAGCAGCAGCGGATGGCGGAGCGTTCAGCATTGCTTGTCGAGGCTCACATGGCTTACCTCAAAGGGGATGTGGGCGAGGTATCTTACGAGCGGATAAAAGCGGCAGCTGCCGGGCAGGCGCCTGACGATGGCACTGCCAGCCTGACCGCTTATGAACTTCGGCTCTGGGATACACCGCTTAACGGCGTACTGGTTTTGAGCGGCGATCTGGACAGCGCCGAACGCGCCCTGCCCGTGATCGTTCATATCCCTGGCGACCCGGTGACCCCGCTGAAAGAGTATCCATCATCGACCGCTTTTGCCCAGGCGTTGGTAAAACGGCTGGAGCAGATGAATTACCTGAATTTCTTCCAGCGCTTCTTCCCGGCAAGGCACCGGACCGAGTTGCGCGAAAAAGTCGTTGCCAGCATCTATCCCTATGTCTGGAGCCCGGAGGCCAACCTTTCGAGACGTCAGCGCAGCGCCAACCCTTCATTGCATCTACGTGCCAGCAAGCTCCCTGGGTCACCACTGGATGAGATGCTGAACAGGAAAGTGGCCTTGTTGAAAAACGATGCATTGTTCCATGCAGTACCTACTCGCCTGAAGGACCAACAAGCATTCGATGAGCGCATTCATCACTATCTGGCATTGGGCTTCGGCGCCCTCAATGCAGCTGCGTTCATCGTGCCGGTCGTTGGCCAGGCGATGGCTGTGGTCAATGTCATGCAACTGGCATCCGAAACCTTCGATGGTATTCAGGCCTGGTCCCGTGGTGAACAGGAACAGGCCTGGAGCTACCTGACGGATGTGATCGAAAACGTAGTCTTGATTGGCGCGTTGGGGACGGCGGACCAAAGTGGTGTGCCGGCCCGAGAGATCATCCCCGTGGAAACCCCTTCCTTCATTACCGAACTGGAGCCGGTGACATTGCCCGATGGACAGGAGCGTTTATGGAAACCAGACATGACACCGTATGCCCACGACATCGTCCTGCCTCCTGGCCTGCAACCAGACCAATACGGCATCTATCACTATCAGGGCAAGGCATGGGTCGCCATCGAGGACAGGTTCTTTGCGGTCACCCGCAACCGGAATGAAGGCGACTATCGAGCCCGGCACACCACGCTGGTCGGGACCTACGAACCCAAGCTGCGCCATAACGGGGTTGGCACCTGGCAACATGAACTGGACCGCCCGCTGCAGTGGCAGGGAGCCAGACTGGCAAGACGTCTGGGCCCCGACTTCTGGCGGCTGGATGAGCAAACCGTACAGCGGCTGTTGCGCATCAGTGACATCCACGAGGCCGTACTGCGCCGCGCCTTGAGCGAAAACGACCGGCCGCCGGCGCTGCTGGAAGACGCCAGGCGACGCTTCGCAGCGGATGAGCAAGCCCGCCAGGCCTACCCGGCAAGCGAAGCGTCTGCCCGGACCGAGGCGTTCGAAAACTGCTACCTGGCACTGTCGAGCACGGACGACCCAGCGGCGCTAGCCATACAGCAGCACTATCCTGGGCTACCGGCGGTCATTGCCGAAGAGCTTGGTTTCCACGCCACTACCGAGGAACTGAATCAGCTCGCCCAGGGCCATGTACCTCTACGCCTCGCCGCGGAAATCAGGGTCTATCAACAGGAGGTGCGCCTGGCTCGCGCCTATGAAAAGCTGTATTTGCAAACCCCGGCCTACAACCCGGATAGCGACAGACTGATCTTCCACAGCCTCGATCGGATTACCGGCTGGTCAGATCAGCTACGCCTGGAAATACGCGACCGCTGGTACGGCGGCTCGTTGATCGACAGCATTGGGCAACCCAATGCGCAGACACGGAAGATCCTCGTGCGAGAGGGCTCGCTGTACCAGGCCCAGGATGACCAGGGTCTTCACCTGCATGGTGCTGACGACCTCTATGCATCGGTGCTGCACGCATTGCCTGATGACATGCGTACCGCACTGGGTTTCCCCGGCACATGGCAAGGCCAGGACCTGAAAGCGGCAATAGAACACAACCTGCTGCCACGTCATGCCCTGCGCAAGCTACTGGGCATGCAACCGTCACATCCTTCCCGCGTGCCACCCATGCGCCTGGCTGGGGGTCGCATCGGCTATGCCTTGAGCGGCAGGGGCGCGCTAAGCGGCTTCATTGCACGGGAAACGCTGCTCGACTTGATATTGATGCTGCAGCTGGGTTCAAACCTGGACCTGGAGCCTGAGAACATACTCAGGGCACTGGAAGCAAACTACGACCGCCAGAGCATTCTGGACAGGCTACGGCAATTGCTGGACGAGCGCAGCCAGCTGGCACAAGCCTTGGATACATGGGGGGCAGGCTCGGCCCATTCATTGGACCCACAAGCCGAAGCGCCTGCTCGAACGAGGCTGGTAGAAGCAATCTGGCAAGCATGGTTCGATACAGCCTTGCACGACGTAATACAAACCCCGACTACCCTGTGGCTGCAAGAGATAACGCCGACACTGCTACCTACCCGGCTGCCTGCTTTCCTCATCCAACGGATCAGGCAACTTCGCATCCAGACAACGACCCCGACGGCCCATGACCTTGTCCGCGCTCATGAAACGATGGTTACTTTCCTCGAGCAATTCAATGACCTGAGGTCGCTGGAGCTGACCACCCCGATCTACAACCCCAGTAATGTGAGCCGCCCCCTACTCTCCACACTTCTCAGCCGTTTTCCCAACTTGCAGGAGTTGCGCCTGATCAACCAGAGCCTGGTGATCGGTGCGTGGGAGATACAAGGGCTACGGACCATGCCACACCTAGAAGTCCTGGACCTGTCCGGCAACCTCGTACCAGCCCCCGCAAACCTTGCGCACTTACTGCAATTGCGCCTGCGCTACCTCGGCCTTGATCGCATAGCACTACGTCAATGGCCCACCTGGATCGCGCCCGCCAACCTGGAAGGCGTGGGGGTACTCTCATTGAGAGAGAACAACATTACCAGTATCCCGGATGACCTGTTCAACCAGCCCAGCTCCGATGCCGCGCAGACACGGATCAACCTGCATGGCAATGTTCTGACGGATCGAACCATTCGCAGAATTTTGCTTGACTGGAACCACCCGGAATTCCCTTTACGGTTTGAACTGGATGTGCCGCAATGGTTGCAAACCCGTATAGGGCATCTGCAAACCGAGCGTTCTGAACTGAATGCTGCCATCGAGCAATGGACTTACGGCCAAGCTTCGTCCTCCACACAAGCGGCGGACCGGCAACATATAGGCGAATGCATCATGAATGCCTGGCGTCGCCAAGCCGAAGGGGACAACTTTTCAGCACTGGAGCTCAGAAATGTCAGCCTGGAGCATTTTCCTGAACAATTGCCAGCATTCTTCTGCGATCGCCTGCGCAGCCTGCAGCTTGACCGGATAACTTTCTGGCAGCCCCAGCTGGACAATTTCCTGATGCGCTTTCCTAACCTGGAGGCGCTGAGAATGCATGGTCATGTCTACCCATTACAGGCAGTCCCGAATGCCTTGCTGCGGTTGGACCAACTGCGAACAGTGGTCCTGGTAGACCAAGGCCTGCTGGTGGATCAGCAGGCCATGACGCTATTTGGCCAAATGCGCCAACTGGACACACTTGAACTCAGCGGCAATACCATCGGCCAGATCACTGACCATTCGACTTTGCCGCGACGCTTGAGCATGCTGCACCTGGATAACACAGGTTTGGTCGCCTGGCCCGAATGGGTCGAACCGATGCAGCCACTCAGCGTTCTGGACCTGGACCACAACCAGATCAGTACGTTGCCTGCGCATATTCTCGAAAATCCGCGCGACGACGGTATTCATACTGAAATTTCGCTGATGGGCAACCCGTTGAGCCGAGAGACCATGATCAGGGCACATACCTCCGAGGGGTATCACCGACGCTATTCATTCAATATCGACTTGCCGCCTGATATCGAGGCGATGTCCCCCGACATCCACTCCGACTCCGATAGCAGCTCCTCGGCATCCATTGGGCATGTTCATTCACCGATACCCTTGGAACAAGAAGTACCCAACGTTGCTCACTGGTTATCGACACAAGATGGCCAGGCGAGCACTCGGAGAGCTGTCTGGGCCAGACTGCAACAGCAAGACGCCAACGACAACCTGCTGCGCCTGGTGCAGCGGCTGACCCACACTGCCCCCTATCGCAACCCTGCTCTGCGCCCCGAGTTGGTTCCGCGCGTGTGGGCGGTGCTTGAGGCTGCGGACCGTGATGATGATCTGCGTGCCCTGTGCAATGGGATAGCACAAGATGCATTACCCCAAGCCGACGGCAACCAGACTTGCGCAGACGGCGCGCTGCTGGTGTTCGGCCAGATTGAGCAGCAGATACTCCTGGAAAGCATCCTTGGCGGACCGCGTGAGCACTATGGCGAAAACCTGTTCCGCTGGATGCGGAGCCAGTATCGTCTGCAGGCGCTTGATGAATACGCCAGCGCACACCTTGCCGGGCGTGACGAAGCAGAGGTACGGCTGGCGTACCGCTTGCGCCTGAGTGCCGAGCTTGACCTGCCGCTGCCTCCACAAGGCATGCTCTATGAAGCATCGGCTGACGTGAGCCAGCGTGAGCGGGAAGCCGTTGTCGAGTATGTACGCCAACTTGAAGATGGTGACGGCTGGCTCAATTACGCCGCCGCGCAAGACCGCTGGGTCGAGTATCTGAAAAGCACGGATGAAGCGTACTTCAGCCAACAGAAAGAGGCCTATGAGCTCAGTGTGCTCAACCTGCCTGACAGATACCCAGGCATGACCATCGAAGCACTCCAACCGATGTACGATCAACTCAGGCTCGATTACGACTCTCTGATGCTCAGCCATCTTTATCAGCTGACCATTCAAAAGGGACGCGAGTACTTGCACGACTGATCGACGCAAAGCCCGGCAGCCACCAAAACGCTGCCGGGCCTTGGCTGCGGCTCACCGTTTGGGCATGACCACCTGTCAGCTGTTTACCGTCTTGTCTGAGCTACCGGCATAGCGTTCTTCCGCCCACTCCAGGCACGCCTGCAACAAGCGCTGCAGCACCTGTTGGGTTGGCTGCGCCAGGTCTGCGCGATAGGCGAACGGCTCGGTTTCTTCCATGTAGGTGCTTTGCGCCAGTTCCAGTTGCACCGCATGGATGTGGTTGGCCGGATCGCCGTAATGTCGGGTGATATGCCCGCCTTTGAAACGACCGTTGAGTACATGGCTGTAGCCCTGGGCTTGGGCGCAGACACCTTGCAACCGTTCGGCCAGTGCCGGATCGCAACTGGCGCCGTTGAAGGTGCCCAGGTTGAAGTCCGGCAGCTTGCCGTCGAAAAGGTGCGGGATCAGCGAACGGATCGAATGGGCGTCCCACAGCAGGGCGTAGCCGAACTGCTCGCGCAGCCGCGCCAGCTCGCGACGAATCGTGTCGTGGTAGGGGCGCCAGATCTGCTCCAGATACTGCTTGCGCTGCTCGGCAGATGGTGCTCGCCCTTCCTTGAACAGTGGCTCGCCCTCGAACAGCGTGGCCGGGTACAGGCCTGTGGTGGCACCGGCATACAGCGGCTTGTCGTCATCCGGGCGGTTCAGGTCGATGACGAAACGTGAGTACTCCGCCGCTACCACACTAGCACCCAGCTCCTGGGCAAAGTCGTACAACTGTGGAATATGCCAGTCGGTGTCCGGCAAGCTGCGCGCCGACTCGACCAAGCCGTCGCGTACGGCGTCGCTCAGGCGCAGGCCAGCGTGCGGCATGCTGATCAGCAGCGGCAGGTGGCCCTGGTGAAAACTCAGTACCTTGTCCATCGTGCCTCTCTCAGTTGGTAATCTCGTGGCCCTTGCGCACCACGCGCTTGGGCAGGTCGCCACCCAGCCAGTAGGCCAGGTCGGCAGGGCGCTCGATCTGCCAGGCGACGAAGTCAGCCACCTTGCCCACTTCCAGCGAACCGTGGCTGTCGCCAAGGCCCAGCGCCGTGGCCGCGTGCACGGTGACGCCGGCCAGGGCTTCTTCCGGGGTCATGCGGAAGCAGGTACAGCCCATGTTCAGCATCAACCGCAGTGACAGCCCTGGCGAGGTGCCAGGGTTGAGGTCACTGGCCAGGGCAATCTTCACGCCGTGGCGGCGCAGCGCGTCCATCGGCGGCAACTGGGTTTCGCGCAGGAAGTAGAACGCGCCCGGCAGCAGTACGGCGACCGTGCCGGCCTTGGCCATGGCAATGGCATCTTCCTCGGTCATGAACTCCAGGTGGTCGGCCGACAGCGCCTGGTAGCGCGCCGCCAGGCTGGAACCATGCAATGACGACAGCTGTTCGGCGTGCAGCTTGACCGGCAGGCCCAGCTCGCGTGCCTTGATGAACAGCCGCTCGACCTGGGCCGGGGAAAAAGCCAGATGCTCGCAGAAGGCGTCTACTGCATCCACCAGGCCTTCGGCGGCCAGGGCCGGCAGCATTTCGTCGCAGATGTGGGCGATGTAGTCGTCGGCCCTGCCGGCGTATTCCGGCGGCAGGGCGTGCGCTGCCAGGCAGGTGCTACGCACCGCCAGCGGCAGCTCGTCGGCCAGGCGCCGGGCCACGCGCAGCATCTTGCGTTCATTGGCCAGGTCCAGCCCGTAGCCGGACTTGATCTCGATAGTGGTCACGCCATCGCGCATCAGCGCCTGGACCCGCTGGCGGGCACTGGCGAACAGCTCGTCCTCGCTGGCCGCGCGGGTCGCCCGCACGGTGCTGGCGATACCACCACCCTGGGCGGCGATTTCGGCATAGCTCACGCCCTGCAGGCGTTGCTCGAACTCGCCGCTGCGATTGCCGCCGAACACCGCGTGGGTGTGGCAGTCGATCAGCCCGGGGGTGACCCAGGCGCCGCCCAGGTCCACCGTGCGGTCAGCCTCGACCGGCGCCAGCTCGGCGCGCGGGCCGATCCATTCGATCAGCCCGTCACGGGTGACGATGGCCGCGTCCTCGATGGCCGAGTAACGGCCCTCGGCCATGGTTGCCACATGGCAGTGCTGCCAGAGGGTTGTCATGCGAATCTCCTTTGCTAGCGGTGCAGCTCGGCCGGTTCCGCTGTCGGCTGGCCCTGCCCTGCGCGCGGCTTGCACCACAGCAGGTAGGACGCCACCAGGAACACCACCCACACCACGCCGACAAACAGTGCCGCCTGGGTATCGGGGAAGTAACCGAGCACACCAAAGATGAATACCATGAACGCAATGGCCATGGCCGGGCCGTAAGGCCAGAAGGGTACCGGGAATTGCAGTTTGGCAACCTGGTCGCGGCTCATGCTGCGACGCATGGCCACTTGGGTAAGCAGGATCATCAGCCACACCCATACGGTGGCAAAGGTCGCGATCGAGGCGATCAGCAGGAACACGTTCTCCGGGATCAGATAGTTGAGCAGCACACCGATCAGCAGTGCAGCGCCCATCACCACCACGGTCATCCACGGCACGCCATGCTTCGACAACCTGCCGAAGCCGCGCGGGGCATGGCCTTGCTGGGCCAGGCCATACATCATGCGGCCAGCACCGAATATGTCGCTGTTGATGGCAGAGATCGCGGCGGAAATCACCACGATGTTCAGCACGGCGGCGGCTGAACCAATGCCCAGGTTGCTGAAGATCTGCACGAACGGGCTGCCCTGGCTGCCGATTTGTGGCCAGGGGTACAGGCACATCAGCACCAGCAGGGTCAGCACGTAGAACAGCAGGATGCGCAGCGGCACCGCATTGATCGCCTTGGGGATCACGCGCTGCGGGTCCTTGGCCTCGCCAGCGGTGACGCCGATGATCTCGATGCCGCCGAAGGCGAACATCACCACGGCAAAGGAGGCGATCAGGCCACCCACGCCATTGGGCATGAAGCCGCCGTGCTCGAACAGGTTGCTTATGCCCACGGCCTGCCCGCTATCTGCCTGGCTGAAGCCGAAGGCCATGATGCCCAGGCCGGCCAGGATCATAGCCACGATGGCGCCGACCTTGAGCAGCGACAGCCAGAATTCCATCTCGCCAAATACCCTGACGTTGCACAGGTTGAGGCCGCCGATCAGGAACACGATGCCCAGCACCCAGATCCAGCGGGCCACCTCCGGGAACCAGAAGCCCATGTAGATACCGAAGGCGGTGACGTCGGCAATGGCGACGATGACCATCTCGAAGGCGTAGGTCCAGCCGAGGATGAAGCCGGCCATGGGGCCGAGGTAAGTGCTGGCATAGTGGCCGAACGAGCCGGCAACGGGGTTGTGCACGGCCATTTCACCGAGCGCGCGCATGACCATGAACACGGCGGCGCCGCCGATCAGGTAGGCCAGCAGCACAGCCGGACCGGCCATCTGGATGGCCGAAGCGGAACCATAGAACAGGCCGGTGCCAATGGCGGAACCGAGGGCCATGAAACGGATATGGCGGGCTGACAGGCCGCGCTTGAGACCTTGAGCTTGTTGCATGTCACGTCCTTGAGTTGTTTTTGTGGTCGTGAGGACATTGGGGCCGCACAGCGGCCCCAACGGGCATTACAGGCTAGGCAGCACACCCGCCGGCAGCAGGCCGGTCAGGCAACCCTTGGCCAACAGTTCCACGGCCTTTTCGATATCGGGAGCAAAGAACCGGTCACGGTCGTAGTGCGGTACTTCGCTACGCAGCGCCTGACGCGCCTGCTCCAGCTTGGCCGAGGTCTTCAGGCCCTTGCGCAGGTCCAGGCCCTGGCAGGCGCCCAGCCATTCGATGGCCAGCACGCCACGGGTGTTCTCGGCCATTTCCCAGAGGCGCTTGCCGGCAGCCGGTGCCATCGACACGTGGTCTTCCTGGTTGGCCGAGGTCGGCAGGCTGTCGACACTGTGCGGGTGCGACAGGGCCTTGTTCTCGCTGGCCAGGGCGGCAGCGGTGACCTGGGCGATCATGAAGCCGGAGTTGACCCCACCGTTTTCCACCAGGAACGGCGGCAGCCGGGACATGTGCTTGTCCATCATCAGCGAGATGCGGCGCTCGCTGAGCGAGCCGATTTCGGCGATGGCCAGGGCGATGTTGTCGGCGGCCATGGCTACCGGCTCGGCGTGGAAGTTGCCGCCGGAGATGACGTCGCCCTCGGCGGCGAACACCAGCGGGTTGTCCGACACGGCGTTGGCCTCGATGCCCAGCACTTCGGCGGCCTGACGCAACTGGGTCAGGCAGGCACCCATGACCTGCGGCTGGCAGCGCAGCGAGTACGGGTCCTGGACCTTGTCGCAGTTCTTGTGCGATAGCGAGACTTCGCTGGAGTCGCCCAGCAGGTCACGGAAGCAGGCAGCGGTATCGATCTGGCCACGCTGGCCACGCACTTCGTGGATACGCGCATCGAACGGCGAGCGCGAGCCCAGTGCTGCTTCGACGCTCAGGCCGCCGCAGGCGATGGCCGCGGCATACAGGTCTTCGGCCTGGAACAGGCCACGCAGGGCATAGGCGGTGGAAGCCTGGGTACCGTTGAGCAGGGCCAGGCCCTCCTTGGCGGCCAGGGTCAGCGGCTCGAGGCCGGCGACCGCCAGGGCCTCTGTAGCTGGCAGCCACTGGCCCTTGTGACGGGCCTTGCCTTCGCCGAGCAATACCAGCGACATGTGCGCCAGCGGGGCGAGGTCGCCCGAGGCACCCACCGAGCCCTTGAGCGGGATGTGCGGATAGACTTCGGCGTTGACCAGGGCGATCAGCGCGTCGATGACCTTGCGACGGATACCGGAGAAGCCGCGGCTGAGGCTGTTGATCTTCAGCACCATGATCAGCCGCACCAGGTCATCGTCCAGCGGCGCGCCGACACCGGCAGCGTGGGACAGCACCAGCGAGCGCTGCAGGTTTTCCAGGTCGTGGCTGGCAATGCGGGTCGAGGCCAGCAGGCCAAAACCGGTGTTGATGCCGTAGGCCGTACGGTCTTCGGCAATGATCTGCTCGACACAGGCGACGCTGGCGTCGATGGCCGCACCGGCGCTGGCATCCAGGCTCAGGTGCAGCGGCGCCTGGTGGATCCGGCGCAGCTGGGCCAGGGTCAGCTGGCCAGGAATGAGGTTCAGGGCTTCCACGTAAAGTCTCCTTTCTATTGTTCAGTGCGCGGCCGGCAGCACGGGCTGCGGCGCGAGCGAGGATTTCAGCAGTGCGGCGGCGCGGGCGATGTCCGGCGCCAGCCAGCGGTCTTCCAGGTACGCCGGCACCTGTTCACGCAGCAGGCACCAGGCGGCATGGGTGCCAACGCCAAAGCGCTGGCCGTTGAAAAATTCGAATGCCTGGGCGGCCAGCAGGTACTCGATGGCCAGAATCTGGAAACAGTTCTCCAGCACCTGGTGCAGTTTCAGCGCGGCATTGGTACCCAGGCTCAGATGGTCCTCCTGCAGACCGGAGGTGACGTAGTTGTCGAGCACCGCCGGTTGCGCCAGTTGACGGTTCTGCGCGCACAGCGAGGCGGCGACATACTGGGCGATCATCATTCCGGAGTTGACCCCTGGATTGCTGACCAGAAACGCCGGCAGGCCGCTGACCAGCGGGTTGACCAGGCGGTCCAGGCGGCGCTCGGCGATCGCACCGATCTCGGCCATGGCAATCGCCAGCAAATCCGCCGCCAGGGCCACCGACTGACCGTGCGGGTTGGCTTGGGAGACCACCCGGAAGTCGTCCGGAGTACCCAGCAGCAGCGGGTTGTCGTTGGCGCCGTTGAGTTCGGCCTCGACCTGCTTCACCACATGCACCAACTGGTCGCGGGCAGCGCCATGCACCTGGGGGATCGAGCGGATACTCAGGGCGTCCTGGGTACGGATGCCTTTGCTGGCTGCGATCACTTCGCTGTCGGCCAGCAACGCGCGCAGGTTCTCGCCTACCACCTGCATGCCGGGGTGAGGCTTGAGGGCAATGATTTCGGGGTCGAAGGCGGCGATCTGGCCGCGCAGCGCTTCAAAGCTCATGGCACCGATTACGTCGGCCCATTGCAGCAGCCGGCTGGCATCGTCCAGGGCCAGGCAGGCCAGCCCGGTCATGCACGGCGTGCCATTGACCAGGCACAGGCCGTCCTTGGCACCCAGCTGTACCGGCGCCAGGCCTTCATCGGCCAGGGCCTGGGCAGCATCGACAATCTGCCCTCGGTAGCTGACCTTGCCGATGCCCAGCAGGCATACGCCGACATGGGCCATGTGGGTCAGGTAGCCTACCGAGCCCTGTGACGGCACTTGCGGCGTGATACCGTGGTTGAGCAATGCCAGCAATGCCTCGACCACGCTGCGCTGGATACCGGACTTGCCATGGCTGTAGTTGCAGATGGCAGCACAGATGATCGCCCGGGTCTGCTCATCAGCCAGCGCCGGGCCAACGCCACAGGCGTGGCTGAGCAAGGTGTTGCGCGACAGCTGGCTGAGTTGCTCGCCCTGCAGCGACACATTGCACAGCGCGCCCAGCCCGGTGTTCACGCCATAGGCCCGCTCACCGCTGGCGACGATATGGCGAACGATCGCCTGGGCATTGTCGATGCGTGCCCAGACCTGCGGGGCCAGCTCGAGGCGCACCCCTTGGCGGGCGACCGCGGCGATGTCCTGCCAGCGCAGTGCAACGCCGCTGAGTATCACCGTTTCGACCTGCGACATGCTGCCTCTCATACCGCGACCGCGCGGCGCTGGACAAAGCGGTCAACATATTCGTCGGCCGGATCGTGAAGGATCTGGTGCGGCGTGCCGACCTGGATCAGGCGGCCATCCTTGAGGATGGCGATGCGGTTGCCGATGCGCACGGCCTCGTCCAGGTCATGAGTGATGAACACGATGGTCTTGTGCAGGGTCTTCTGCAGCTCCAGCAACTGGTCCTGCATTTCTGCGCGGATCAGCGGGTCGAGGGCGCTGAACGCCTCATCCATGAGGATGATGTCGGTATCCGCCGCCAACGCCCGTGCCAGGCCGACACGTTGGCGCATGCCGCCGGACAGCTGGTGCGGGTATTTCTTTTCGTAGCCCTTCAGGCCGACGGTCTCGATCCACTGCTGGGCGCGCTCGGCACACAGCTGCTTGCTCTCGCCGCGCACCTTCAGGCCATAGGCGACGTTGTCCAGCACATTGCGGTGCGGCAACAGGCCGAAGCTCTGGAACACCATGCTGATCTTGCGCCGACGAAATTCGCGCAGGGCGTCCATGTCGTACTGCAGGATGTCCTCGCCATCGACCAGGATCTGCCCGCTGGTGGGATCGATCAGGCGGTTGAAATGGCGTACCAGCGTCGACTTGCCCGAACCGGACAGGCCCATGATCACGAAGATCTCGCCACTGCCGATGGACAACGACAGGTCGTTGACGCCAACCACGCAACCGGTTTGGGCCAGCACCTGGTCCTTGCCGTGGTTGTTGCGGATCAACTGCAGGGCCTCGTCGGCACGGTCGCCGAAGATCTTGAAGACGTTTTTCACTTCGATCTTGCTGATCGGCTGCATGCTCATTTGCTCACCTCATGGCGTGGCCGGCCATAGGCCTGGGTAATGCGATCGATCACCACCGCGAGAATCACGATGGCCAGGCCTGCTTCCAGACCACGGCCGACGTTGAGGGTCTGGATTCCGACCAGCACGTCCTCGCCCAGGCCGCGGGCACCGATCATCGAGGCGATCACCACCATCGACAGGGCCATCATGGTGGTCTGGTTGATACCGGCCATGATGCTCGGCAGCGCCAGCGGCAGTTGCACGCCGAACAGTTGCTGCCAACGATTGGCGCCGAAGGCGTTTATCGCTTCCATCACTTCGCCGTCGACCTGGCGAATCCCCAGGTCGGTCAGGCGAATCAGGGGCGGCGCAGCGTAGATCACCGTAGCGAAGATCGCCGGCACCTTGCCCAGGCCGAACAGCATCAGCACCGGGATCAGGTACACGAAGCTGGGCATGGTCTGCATGATGTCCAGCAGCGGCATCAGCACCGCGCGCAGGCGATTGCTGCGCGCCGACAGAATGCCCAGGGGGATGCCCACCAGTACCGAGATCAGCGTGGCCACCAGCATCAGCGCCAGCGTCTGCATCAGTTTGTCCCACAGGCCTACGGCGCCCACCAGGAACAGCAGGCCGGTGATCACCAGGGTCGGCAGGACACGCCGGGTGGCGTGCCAGGCGATGACTGCCACCACGCCGAGCATCAGCCACCAGGGTGTTGCACGCAACATGCCTTCGAGGCTGACGATCGCCCACAGCAAGGTATCGGAGATGTGCCGGAACACATCCCCATAGTTGGTCACCAGGGTGTCGACCCAGCCGTTGACCCAGTCGGCGATGGAGAATGTCAGGTTGTCAGGAAACATAGGTTCCACTCATCAGCTGAGGACGCTCAGAGCGCCGCGTTGATCTTCTTGGCAGCCTCTTCGCTGACCCAGGCCTGCCAGACTTCAGGATGTTCCTTGAGGAACGCCTTGGCCAGCGCGGGCGACTCGATCCGATCCTTGGTCATGCGGGCCAGGTTCTGGTTCAGCAGATCGATGGGCAAGTTGACTTTCTGCAGCACCTCGACCAGCTCCGGCGCCTCGTCGTGGAAGGTTTTGGACAGGCCGACCTTGATCGACACGGTCTTGTCCACGCCGTCTTTTTCCTGCAGCTTGACCAGGTCGACCTGGCCCATCAACGGGGTGGGTGTCCAGTAGTAGAACAGGATCGGCTCGCCGCGCTTGTAGCTAGACAGCACGGCGGCATCCAGCGCAGGGCCGGTGCCGGGGCGGAAGTTGGTGTAGCTGCTTTCCAGGCCGTAGTCCTTCAACATCCTGGTGTTGTCCAGCTCGCAGGTCCAACCGGCCGGGCAGTTGTAGAAGCGGCCTTTGCTGGGCTCTTCCTGGTCCTTGAACACGCTGGAATACTTGGCCAGGTCGGCCACGCGCTTGAGGTCTGGCGCCTTGGCTTCGAGGTTGCGCTTGGCGTCGCCCTCGATCACGTAGCGGGGCACGTACCAGCCCTCCTCCGCTCCCACTACCGGAGCGCCGACACCGACGACCTTGCCGGCGGCTTCGGCCTTGTTCCAGACCTCGCTGCGGCCAACCCATTCTTCGGCGAATACCTGAATGTCATTGGTGCCCAGCGCGTTTTCCATGGTGATGGAGTTGCCGGGCAGGCTGTCGGTCGAACAGCCGTAGCCATTCTTCAGCACGAATTGCATCACGTCGGTCAGCAGCATGCCGCTTTCCCAGTTCAATCCGGCGAACTTCACCGGCTTGCCAGACTCGCACCAGCCAGCGGCCTGACTGCCGCCGGCAACGCCAAGCAGGCCGACGGCGAACAGCGAGGCAAGCAAGGTCTTGTTGGTTTTCATTGCGTGACGCTCCCAAACTTGAAAGTGGAATTCGGCAGTCCTTGCAAGAAAAAAGCTGGATCCATAAAGGTGCTGCGTGGCTCAACCCGCAGCACCCTGTGGACTATCAGCCAGTGATCATCGGCAGGTTGAGACCCTGCTCTTTGGCGCAATCGATCGCGATCTGGTAACCCGCGTCGGCGTGACGCATCACCCCGGTAGCCGGGTCGTTGGTGAGCACGCGGGCGATACGCTCGGCCGCCGCGTCGGTGCCGTCACACACAATGACCATGCCGGAGTGCTGGGAGAAGCCCATGCCCACGCCACCGCCATGGTGCAGCGAAACCCAGGTGGCGCCGCTGGCAGTGTTCAGCAGCGCGTTGAGCAGCGGCCAGTCGGAGACGGCATCCGAACCGTCCTGCATGGCCTCGGTCTCGCGGTTGGGGCTGGCAACCGACCCCGAGTCGAGGTGGTCGCGGCCGATCACGATCGGTGCCGACAGCTCGCCACTGCGCACCATCTCGTTGAACGCCAGGCCCAGCTTGGCCCGCAGCCCCAGGCCAACCCAGCAGATACGGGCCGGCAGGCCCTGGAAGCTGATGCGCTCGCGGGCCATGTCCAGCCAGCGGTGCAGGTGGGCGTCGTCCGGGATCAGCTCCTTCACCTTGGCGTCGGTCTTGTAGATGTCCTCGGCATCGCCGGACAGCGCGGCCCAGCGGAACGGGCCGATACCGCGGCAGAACAGCGGGCGGATGTACGCCGGCACGAACCCTGGGAAGTCGAAGGCATTGGCGACACCTTCTTCCTTGGCCATCTGGCGGATGTTGTTGCCGTAGTCGAAGGTCGGCACGCCCTGCTTCTGGAAGTCGAGCATGGCCTGCACGTGCACGGCCATGGACTGCTTGGCGGCCTTGACCACAGCGGCCGGCTCGGTCTGCGCACGGTCGCGATACTGCTCCCAGGTCCAACCCGCCGGCAGGTAGCCGTTGAGCGGGTCGTGGGCGCTGGTCTGGTCGGTGACCATGTCCGGACGCACGCCGCGCTTGACCAGTTCGGGCAGGATCTCGGCGGCGTTGCCGTGCAGGGCGATGGAAATGGCCTTGCCTTCGGCAGTGTACTTGGCGATGCGTGCCAAGGCGTCGTCAAGGTCGTGGGCCTGCTCGTCCACGTAGCGGGTCTGCAGACGGAAATCGATACGGCTCTGCTGGCATTCGATGTTCAGCGAGCAGGCGCCGGCCAGGGTCGCTGCCAGTGGCTGGGCGCCGCCCATGCCGCCCAAGCCCGCGGTCAGCACCCATTTGCCTTTGAGGCTGCCCCCGTAGTGCTGACGGCCAGCCTCGACGAAGGTTTCGTAGGTGCCCTGGACGATGCCCTGGCTGCCGATGTAGATCCAGCTGCCGGCGGTCATCTGGCCGTACATGGCCAGGCCCTTGGCATCCAGTTCGTTGAAGTGCTCCCAGTTGGCCCAGTGCGGTACCAGGTTGGAGTTGGCAATCAGCACGCGCGGGGCATCGGCGTGGGTCTTGAACACACCGACCGGTTTGCCCGACTGCACCAGCAAGGTTTCATCGTCGTTCAGCTGGGTCAGGCTCTCGACGATCTTGTCGTAGCAAGCCCAGTTGCGTGCGGCGCGGCCGATGCCGCCATACACCACCAGTTCTTTCGGGTTTTCGGCAACCTGCGGGTCGAGGTTGTTCATCAGCATGCGCAGCGGCGCTTCAGTCAGCCAGCTCTTGGCGGTCAGCTTGTTGCCACGCGGGGCGCGGATCTCGACGTCACGGAATTTGTTCAGCTTGTTGTCAGTCACGAAAAGTGCTCCTCGAGCGATCTATCCAAAACCCGACGCGATCGGCGGGCCAGTGATGCGGTCTGTACAGCGCGAAGTGGACGGCCTATCTACTTTCGCTTACTTGGCTTTACTTGTACATACAAGCATATGCAATTGAACGGCCAAGTTGCTTCGGCGGACGTTGTCATGGCCCGGCCATGACGTTGCAGCCCGCACGGCGCAAGGGATGCAGAAAAACGAAAAAACTGGAGAGGGGCTTGGGCAGGGTGGCGAGAACCAGAGGGCATTGCGCCATCTTGGGGCATTCGGTAACAAACAAGACCTTTTCGGGGCGTTACCGGGTAACTCTTGGCGGGGCGGCACGGCCCTTTCGCCAGGTTGCGAAGGGCCGACGGGTATTCACGAAAGCGGGGTCAGCTCGATAACACAGCAACGTCCGAGCACTTCGACTTCCAGCAGGCGCTCGTTGCCGCTCAGTTGCAAGCAGTCATACAGCCCCAGCGCCGATTGCAACTGGCCGTCGATACTCACCGCCAACTGCGCCTGGCCACTGAAAACCAGCACGGTGCTGGCGGCACTGAAAAGCCGACTGCCGCCGTGGTACCACTGCAGTCGCGCACGGTAACGCAGCGGTGCGTAGATCAGGTTGAAGTCGCGGATCGCCCCGCCCAGCAGCGCGCAGCTCACCTGGCTTTCACCGCTGAACGCATAGGCATCGAAGGGCACGAGCGGCCGGCTGGGCTGGCCATCCACCGTAAGGCGCATGCCATCTCCCTGCAGCACGGTGATGATGCGTTGATACCCGGCAAAGGTGGAAAAGCCACCGGAGGCCTCGATATCGGCTATCGACAGGCGCCAGCCGAAACCCTCGAGCCCGTCACCTGCATCGCGGGTGATTTCCTCGGTGAACCCACCACCGTTCTTCCACGGCATGCGCGGGTAGTCTTTGGCACGCAACCATTGCAGTTGACTCATTTGCTGAAACGTCCTTCCAGGCGATGACGGGAACCGGGGTGGATCAACCGCGCTGCGGTGACAGGCTGGCGACCGGACCAGGTACGGCGGCGAATCAACAGGCACGGCTCACCTTGCTCGATCTGCAGCAGCTTGCACTCATCAGGCTCGGCGAGAATGGCTTCGACAACGTGCTCGCCTTCAGTCAGCGGCGCTACCTGGGACAGGTAGGCGTAGGGCGTCTGCCGGGTGAAATCCTGCTTGAGGTAGTCCGGGGCGATCTGTGCATTGACGTAACGGTCTTCGATCTGCACCGGAACGCCGTTTTCATAATGCACGATCAACGAATGGAATACGCGCTGGCCTTCGCGCATGTCCAGGGCCAGGGCGCGTTCGGAGCCGGCGGCTTCCTCGGCGAGGGTGATCACCTGGCAACTATGCTGGTGGCCACGGGCAGCAATCTCGTCGGCAATGTTGTTGACTTCGAACAGCGCCGAACGGGTCTTGGGTTCGGCAACGAAGGTGCCGACCCCCTGCATGCGCACCAACAGCCCTTCGGCGGTAAGCTCGCGCAACGCGCGGTTGATGGTCATGCGGCTGAAGCCCAACTGGCTGACCAGCTCGCTTTCGGACGGCACACGGTGGTGCGGCGGCCAGCTGCCATTCTCGATCTGCTGGACGATCATCTGCTTGACCCGGGCGTACAATGGCGCCGGGCCCTCGCCCATTTGGGCCACCAGCACGGAAACGGAAGGTGTCGGCACGGCGTTTGATCCTTGTGCGATTAGATTGATGGTAGCTTGCCGGAGTTTACCCGGCAGGCAAACGGCTGTATATGTATATACAAGCTGAACAATAACAGGATAGCGCAATGCCCGCCTATTACGCCGAACGTGCCCTCCTGCCCACCGGTTGGGCCCACAATGTCCGTTTCGAGGTAGCCGCCGACGGCACTCTGGTGGCAATCGCAGCCGATGCCAGTGCCGAAGGTGCCGAGCGCCTTGGCGGCCCTGTGCTGCCAGGCATGCCCAACCTGCACTCGCATGCCTTCCAGCGGGCCATGGCGGGCCTGGCGGAGGTGGCTGGCAACCCCAACGACAGCTTCTGGACCTGGCGCGACCTGATGTACCGCCTGGTCGGGCAGATCAGCCCGGAGCAACTGCAGGTCATCGCCCGCCAGCTGTACATCGAGATGCTCAAGTGCGGCTACACCTCGGTGGCGGAGTTCCATTACGTGCACCACGACCAGGCCGGCCAGGCCTATGCCGACCCGGCCGAGCTGTCCCGCCGCATCAGCGCGGCCGCAGCCGACAGCGGCATCGGCCTGACCTTGCTGCCAGTGCTGTACAGCCATGCAGGGTTTGGTGGCCAGGCCCCGACTGAGGGGCAGCGGCGGTTCATCAACTCCACCGAGAAGTACTTGCAGCTACAAGCACAATTGGCCCCGCTGCTGGCTGCGCAACCAGCTCAGCAACTGGGGTTGTGCTTCCACTCCCTACGGGCGGTGACGCCTGGGCAGATTAGCGAGGTGCTGGCAGCCAGCGACCGGCAATGCCCGATACATATCCACATCGCCGAGCAGCAGAAGGAGGTGGACGACTGCCTGGCCTGGAGCGGCCTGCGGCCGTTGCAGTGGCTGTACCAGCATGTGGACGTGGACCCGCGCTGGTGCCTGGTGCATGCCACTCATGCCGAGCCGGATGAAGTCAGCGCCATGGCGCGCAGCGGCGCAGTGGCCGGGCTGTGCCTGACCACTGAAGCCAACCTGGGCGACGGGATTTTCCCGGCAGTGGACTACCTGGCCCAAGGCGGCCGCCTGGGCATCGGCTCGGACAGTCATGTGTCGCTGAGCGTTGTGGAGGAATTACGCTGGCTGGAATACGGCCAGCGGCTGCGTGACCAGCGACGTAATCGCTTGTACCGGGGCGACCAGCCGATGGTCGGGCGCACGTTGTATGACGCCGCGCTGGCCGGTGGCGCGCAAGCCTTGGGGCAGACGGTCGGTGAGCTGGCAGTGGGCAAGCGTGCCGACTGGCTGGTGCTCGATGGGCAGGATCCCTACATTGCCATGGCCGAGGGTGATGCCATTCTCAACCGTTGGCTGTTTGCTGGCGGTAATCGGCAGGTGCGCGATGTGATGGTAAACGGGCAGTGGGTGGTGCGCCAGGGCCGGCATGCGCAGGAAGAGGAAAGCGGGCGGGCGTTTGCCGGGGTGTTGCGCCAGCTGTTGGGGTAAAGGTGTATCGGGGCTGCTTTGCAGCCCCGGAAACTCAATGCATCTTGACGATCTGCTGGTCCGAAGCGCGCCAGATCAAGCGGCTGGTGTCATACCCCTGTTGCCGCGCCCTGGACATCAGGTTCTCGCGCTCCCAGGCTGGTAGCGTCGGCGTTCGCGACAGGAGCCACAAGTGCTTGCGGTCGGGGCTGCCAACCACTGCCGTGCGGTAGCGCTCGTCCACATACAGAATCCAGTACTCGCCCCTGGCCACGCCTGGCACCAGCTTGGTGAACCAGTTGTCGAACTCGACCCACAACTTGTCGGTGTGGCCCGGTTCCTGAATGTTCGCGTGCCCTTCTGCACGCAGCCATTCATCACCCATGGTGCGGCAACGGTTGAGCACACCCAGGCTGCCATCGACCCTGAGGTTGTAGTGCGCCTCGGACTGCTCACAACCGTCCTGGTAGCGCATCGGCAGGCGTGCCAGCTCGTACCATTTGCCCTGGTAGCGCTTGAGGTCGACGTTACCAGCGGTTTTCGGTGCCAGCGGGTCGTGTACCGAGCCGGCACAGCCGCCCAGCAGCAACGCCAGGCATACCCCCATCAACAGGTGCAGGCGCCTCATTTGAGGCCCTGCCCGGAATACATCAGCACTTTGTCGGCCGCGTACTGCACGCTGATGAAGCTCTTCTCGTCCCCCCAGGTGCAGCTGCTCATACCCAACGCGCCGGAACACTCGGTCGGCGTGCCGAGCAACTGCTCGACCTCGGCCTTGTTCATACCGGCCTTGATCTTGGAATAGTTTTCCTGATTGATCTTGCTGCAGGCAGTCAGGACGACGCACAGCGACAACAGGGCGAGGGAACGCAACGACATGAAGGACACTCCTGGACAGGGGATACAGGCGAGTGGCCTGCAGTGACCTTCGACGGAAAAATCCCTCCCAGGTTCCCTACCCGCCCCCCTTTCCCCCTACACCATTGGTCGGATGGCCACTACTGTGCGATTAATCACAAAGAAATAGTCTGTTGCGAATAGAAAAAGGCCGCGCCTGGATAGGCGCGGCCTTTTATCGTGACGGCCTGTAGCAGGTACAGCGGCCTCAGAACCTGGACCCGGGCTCCAGCAGAAAATCCATTTCTTCGCTAGTACTCGGCCGCTCCAGCACCAGGTTGCGGTGTGGAAAGCGCCCGAATCGCGCGATTACCCGCTGGTGCTGCTCGGCATAGTCGAGGAAGCCCTCGAACAGGCGGCGATTCGCTTCGGGCTGCTCGTCCAACAGCATCTGGTAGCGCTCGACACACAGGTTCTGCCAGTCCAGCACCTCGGCATGCTCCAGCACGAGCAGCACGAACACCCGCTGGATCGGCAGCAACTGGTAGTCCCAGCCCTTCTGCAGGCCCTGCATGGCCACCACCTGGGCACGCCGGTCACCTTCGAAGGCACGTGGCGTATCGCGATAGATCATGCGTGGCAGCTGGTCCAGCAGGATCAACAGGCCCAGCCAGCCCTGCGGGCTTTGCTGCCATTCGTCGAGCCCGCCTGCCAGGGCGTGCTCGACCAGCTCGCCAAACAGCGCATGGGCCTCGGCATCGTGATGCTTGCCGAACCACAGCGTGCTCTTCTCGTCAGCCACGGCCTGGGGACTGGTGCCCCAACCGAACCACCACTCCAGCAACGGCTGCCAAGGTGCGAGCATGACTTATTCCTTGTGGTAGGCGGTGACGCGCTCGACCTCTTCCTTCGAGCCGAGGATCACCGACACGCGCTGGTGCAGGCTTTCGGGCTGGATGTCGAGGATGCGATCGTAACCGTTGGTGGAGGCGCCGCCGGCCTGTTCGATGATGAACGACATCGGGTTGGCTTCGTACATCAGGCGCAGTTTGCCCGGCTTGCTCGGCTCGCGAGCGTCACGTGGGTACATGAACAGGCCGCCACGGGTGAGGATGCGGTGCACGTCGGCCACCATCGAGGCGATCCAGCGCATGTTGTAGTTCTTCTTCAGCGGGCCGGTCTCACCTGCCAGCAGTTCGCCCACGTAACGCTGAACCGGCGCTTCCCAGTGGCGCTGGTTGGACATGTTGATGGCGAATTCGGCGGTGCTTTCCGGCACGCGGATGTTTTCATGGGTCAGGACGAAGCTGCCCAGCTCGCGGTCCAGGGTGAAGCCCTTGACGCCGTTGCCCAGGGTCAGGATCAGCATGGTCTGCGGGCCATAGATGGCGTAACCGGCAGCGACCTGCTGGGTGCCTGGCTGCAGGAAGGCTTTTTCGTTCAGGGTTTCATTCTGGCTCAGGTACTCGTTGGGGCAACGCAGTACCGAGAAGATGGTGCCGACCGACACGTTGACGTCGATGTTGGACGAGCCGTCCAGTGGGTCGAAGACCAGCAGGTAGGCGCCTTTCGGGTATTTGCCCGGGATCTGGTAGGCGTTGTCCATTTCTTCGGAAGCCATGCCGGCCAGGTGGCCACCCCACTCGTTGGCCTCCAGCAGGATATCGTTGGAAATCACGTCCAGCTTCTTCTGGACTTCGCCCTGCACGTTCTCTGTGCCCATGCTGCCCAGCACACCGCCCAGGGCGCCTTTGGACACGTGATGGCTGATTTCCTTGCACGCACGCGCCACCACCTCGATCAGGAAGCGCAGATCGGCAGGGGTATTGTTGCTGCGGGTCTGCTCAATCAGATAGCGACTCAGGGTAACGCGGGACATGTATGGCTCCGAAAGGATTGTGGGGATAAAAACCCACGCAGTTTACAGGGAGAGTTGCGGGCTAGCGAGTGATGAGACTCGCCACGGCACTCAGACGGCACAATAGGTCGGTAGTTCAGCGTATGCCAGGCCGATGGTCGGAGTGGGGGCCTTCGCGGGGTGAACCCGCGAAGAGGGCGGACCTGATCCAGCTCAATCCAGAGCCTTCCAGATCTCGCTGGCATACTCGCGAATGGTCCGGTCCGACGAGAACCAGCCCATCCGCGCGGTGTTCAGCACCGCCATGCGCCACCACTCCTGCGGCTTGTGCCACAACTCCTCTACCCGGCGCTGGGCATCCCAGTAAGCATCGAAGTCGGCACACACCAGGAAGCGGTCATAAGCCACCAGCCCATCGATCAATGCGGTGTAGCGCGATGGGTCATCCGGTGAGAACACCCCGCTGCGAATGGCCTGCAACACATCGTTCAGGCGACTGGACGCGGCAATCGCCGCACTGGCACCGAAGTCCCCGGAACGCCGCCGCGCTTCCACCTGCTGCGCGGTGAGGCCGAAGATGAACATGTTGTCGGCCCCGACTTGCTCGCTCATCTCCACATTGGCGCCGTCCAGCGTGCCGATGGTCAGCGCGCCGTTCAGGCCGAACTTCATGTTGCTGGTGCCGGACGCTTCGTAACCGGCGGTTGAAATCTGCTCGGAAAGGTCAGCCGCCGGGATGATGCTTTCGGCCAGGCTGACGTTGTAGTTGGGCAGGAACACCACCTTGAGCAGGCCGCGCACGGTCGGGTCGTTGTTCACCACGCGGGCTATGTCGTTGGCCAGCTTGATGATCAGCTTGGCCTGGTGATAGCTGGCGGCAGCCTTGCCGGCAAATATCTTGACCCGCGGTACCCAGTCGGTGCCCGGGTCGTTGCGCATGGCCTGGTACAGCGCCACGGTGTGCAGCAAGTTGAGCAACTGGCGCTTGTATTCGTGGATGCGCTTGACCTGCACGTCGAACAGCGCCTCGGGGTTGACCGTGACGCCCAGGCGGTCCTGGATGATGCTGGCCAGGGCACGTTTGCTGTGCAGCCGCTGGGCAGCGAACTGCTTGCGGAAACCGCTTTTGTCGGCAAACGGTACCAGGCCGGCCAGGCGCCCTTCCGGGTCATCCAGCAGCTCCGGGCCCAGCGCCTCGACCAGCATGGCCGTCAGCTGCGGGTTGGACTGGTACAGCCAGCGGCGGAAGGTGATGCCATTGGTCTTGTTGTTGATCCGTTGCGGGTAGAGCTTGTGCAGCTCGGCGAATACCGTACTCTTCATCAGCTTGCTGTGCAGCGCCGAAACCCCGTTGACGCTGTGCGAGCCGAGGAACGCCAGGTTGCCCATGCGCACCCGGCGCCCATTGTCTTCCTCGATCAGCGACACCGCCCGCAGCACATCGAAGTCATGCAGGCCTTTCGCGCGCAATGCATCGATGTGGTAGGCGTTGACCAGGTAGATGATCTGCATGTGCCGCGGCAGCATCCGTTCCATCAGCGCCACCGGCCAGGTTTCCAGAGCCTCGGGCAGCAAGGTGTGGTTGGTGTAGGCCAGGGTGCCCACGGTCAGCTCCCAGGCGGTATCCCAGGGGATTTCATGCTGGTCGACCAGCAGGCGCATCAGCTCGGCCACGGCGATCGACGGATGGGTATCGTTGAGCTGGATGGCCGCCGCGTCAGGCAGGTTGAGCAGGTTGTCATGCATGTTCAGGTGACGGCGTAGCAGGTCCTGCAGCGATGCCGAGACGAAGAAGTATTCCTGGCGCAGGCGCAGTTCCTGGCCGGCCTCGGTGCTGTCGGCCGGGTACAGCACCCGCGAGATGCTTTCGGCCCGCGCCACCTCGGCCACCGCGCCCAGGTGGTCGCCGGCATTGAATCGCTCCAGGTGCAGTTCTTCCAGCGCTCGGGCACGCCACAGGCGCAAGGTGTTGACGCTGGCACCACGCCAGCCGACCACTGGCGTGTCGTAGGCCACCGCCCGCACGGTCTCGCCCGGCCACCATACCTGGCGTTGCTGGCCATGCGTGTCATGCACCGTTTCGACGCTACCGCCAAAGCTGATCGGGTAGATCACCTCTGCGCGCTCGAACTCCCAGGGGTTGCCGAAGTCCAGCCAGTTCTCGGTCTGTTCCTGCTGCCAGCCATCGACCATGGCCTGGCGGAACAACCCGTGCTCATAACGAATGCCATAGCCATGAGCAGCAATACCAAGGGTCGACATGCTCTCCATGAAACATGCTGCAAGGCGGCCCAGGCCGCCGTTGCCTAGCGCCGCATCGGGCTCGAGCAGGCGGATGCGCTCCAAATCTACATCCAGCCCTACCAGCGCGTCGCGGGCGATGTCGAGCAGGCCCAGGTTGCTCAGGCTGTCATACAGCAGGCGCCCGAT
Organism: Pseudomonas oryzicola; assembly: GCF_014269185.2. Lineage (NCBI taxonomy): Bacteria > Pseudomonadati > Pseudomonadota > Gammaproteobacteria > Pseudomonadales > Pseudomonadaceae > Pseudomonas > Pseudomonas oryzicola. Next base: position 573,622 of record NZ_JABWRZ020000001.1, on the reverse strand, counting down.
GAGAAATTCGAGGGAAAGGTAATAGACCCGCTTCTGGCTACGGCGATAAGCCTGCCGGGTGTGGTCCATCCAGTGGTCGACCATGTGATCGCGCGCGGCCAGGGCAATGGCTTCGAACCAGTCGTGGTCGAAGGCATGCTCCGGGTCCTTGCCAACCGCGTAGGTCAGCTTGTCCAGTACAGCGGCGCGAAATTCGGCCACCTCGGCGTCACGAGCTTTGGGTTCCTGGGACATGCGGCATCCTCGGGCAAGTTGACGAATACGGAGGGAGACTGTTCAGCCTAGACGCTTCGACAGAGAGCGAAAGCCTGGGTTCGCGGTTTTCATGCCCGGTAACGCAATCGGTCAAAAGGTTGTTCATAAATTGAACGATTCCGGTATGATCGCGCGCCCCAAGACCGTGATTCACCCCCATAACGATGAAAACGACCCTGATCGCCGCCGCTGAAGTCGACCGCCTGGAGACTTGGCAGCGCTATGCCAGCCACATGTGTGGCGGCTGCCATTCAACCTGCTGCACCTTGCCGGTGGAGGTGAAGATCAAGGATCTGATCCGTATCGGCGTGGTCGACGAGTTCGAAAAAGACGAACCGCCAAAGAACATCGCCAAGCGCCTGCAAAAGGACGGCATTATCGAACGCTTCAACCAGAAGTCGGGGATCTTCACCCTGACCCGGATGAGCAACGACGACTGCCTGTACCTGGACCGCAAGAGCCGCCTGTGCACCATTTACGACAAGCGCCCGGACACTTGCCGCAACCACCCCAAAGTTGGACCGCGCCCGGGGTATTGTGCCTACAAGCCCAAGGTGGCCACACGCTGATCGCCTGCCTGCTGTACCTGTACGCAGGCAAGCCGGCCTTTCACTTTGCGTCAGCAGGGAAGCTTTTGCAGGTGCCTCCCTGCTGTGCCGGCGGATGGTCGGGAGAGGTCCGTGGCAACACACTCACCGCGCTGGTGGCAATGAAGCCATCCGCGAACCTGGCCTCGACGAATTGTGCCTGCCAGCCCTCTGCCGGTGGCATACGCTGCAGGGTGAAGTGCTGCGCGGGGACGAGCGTCTCGGACTGGTAGCGCACCCCGCAGGCATAGCGGAAGTCGCGGTCGTGACGGTTGTTCGCCGTCCATACCTTCACTGCCACCGGCGGTTCGGAGAAGTCAACGTCCATATACCCCGATTGCATGTTTGCCGACACTTGCACGCTCGGTAAAGGCACGCCGTCGCGCAAACGCGTTAGCGCCGGTACCAAGGTGCTGAGCACGGCCTGGCGCACCCCGCCATGGTCTGAGTTCGGCAACACCCTCAGGCTGGTCTGGCCGGGCAAACGCTGCTGGTAATCGGTCACAGGATCGGGAACGAAGAAATCATCGCCGCTGGCGGAAACAAGGTATTTGGGTATCGCCAGGCGCTGCCCTGGCTCGTTCATGTACTGCATCGGGTCCATCATCGCCATCAACTGCTCGAAAGCGGGGCTACCCAATTGCTGCAGCACGCCGGCTTGCTGGTAGGGCCACAGCGCCAGCGGCCAGTGCCCGCCATAGCGCTTGCGCACCCCCCTCAGCATGTCCGAGGTGTCGGCGATGTCGATGACGCTAGGTACGATGGCCATCACCCGCTCATCGGCCAATGCCGTCAGCCACGCACTCCAGCCGCGCTTGGAGGCTCCCGTGATAATGAAGCGATCGACTGCCAGCCCTTGCTTTCGCAACTCCAGCTCGGCCAGATCCATCGCCCGGCTTGCCGCAGCGGCCATAGGTACATGCAATGGCAGTTCCGGCGCAGCGCCACGCAGCGAATGTGCCCAGATATGGGCCACGGCGTCATCCTCGCGCATCGGCTTTTCGGCGTCATCGAACGTCACGTACTGGTTGGGCACGTCGCTGATCATGACCACCGCGGTACGCGCCTCAAGGGCCAACTCTCGCAACACTTCGCGCGTATAGTCCGGTGCCTGCGCCGGCCCATGGCGCACGCCGTTGTTCACTACCAGCAGAGCCTTGCCCGGCACGGCATCCAGCGGAATATGCAATTCGACATCGTGCTCCCAGCGGCGGGGCGCAACCACCGGAGCGGGCGTCCATGACTGGGAGACCATCTGCAGACGTCGGAATCTGTAGCCAGGCCCGGAAGCCTGTTCGAGCAGTGCATATTCCAAGGGCGCCTGGCGCACATTGCCGATATGGCAATGGACAATTTTCTGCGGATGCAGGCCGCTGCAATCCTGCAGGGCACTGGCATGGAAACTGGCCAGCAGGCAAGGGATAGCCAGTGCAAATCGATACTTCATGAGCATGCTTCCTGGGCGAGAAAGCAATCCACGTTATGTGGCTCTGCTGCGGCTCACAAGGCGCCGACCACTTCGAGAGACGCAACCCACATAGGCTTGAGAGAAGGATTACAAGACCTTCCGGCACATAAACAAAAACGCCCCTGGGCTTGCGACCAGGGGCGTTTCTTTCAGCTCAAGCTAGACGATCAAGCCTTGGCTTTCTTGGCCGCGCGGGTACGCTCGCCTTCGTCCAGGATCTTCTTGCGCAGGCGGATCGACTTCGGCGTGACTTCGCACAGCTCGTCGTCCTGGATGAATTCCAGGGCCTGTTCCAGGGTGTGGCGAACCGGCGGCACCAGGGCGATGACTTCGTCCTTGCCCGAAGCACGCATGTTGTCGAGCTTCTTGCCTTTGGTCGGGTTCACGCCCAGGTCGTTGTCACGGCTGTTCAGGCCGATGATCTGACCGTTGTAGATGTCCTGGCCGTGCTCGATGAACAGCTTGCCACGCGCCTGCAGGGTTTCCAGCGAGTAGGTCAGCGCCTTGCCGGTCTCGATCGATACCAGTACGCCGTTCAGGCGGCCGGACATGTGGCCTGGCTTCATGGTGTCGTAGCGATCGAAGATCGAGGTCAGGATGCCCGCACCGTTGGTCAGGGTCAGGAACTGGTTACGGAAACCGATCAGGCCGCGAGCAGGTACGTTGTACTCCAGACGTACACGGCCCTTGCCATCCGGCGCCATGTTGGTCAGGTCGCCTTTACGCAGGCCCATTTCTTCCATGACCTTGCCCTGCGATTCTTCAGGGATGTCGATGGTGACGTTCTCGTACGGTTCCTGCTTGACGCCGTTCACCTCGCGGATGATCACTTCAGGACGGCCCACAGCCATCTCGAAGCCTTCACGGCGCATGGTTTCGATCAGTACCGACAGGTGCAGCTCACCACGGCCGGAAACCTTGAACTTGTCAGCCGAGTCGCCTTCTTCAACGCGCAGTGCAACGTTGTACAGCAGCTCTTTGTCCAGACGTTCCTTGATGTTACGGCTGGTGACGAACTTGCCTTCCTTGCCGCAGAACGGCGAGTCGTTGACCTGGAAGGTCATCGAAACGGTCGGCTCGTCAACGGTCAGTGGCTTCATCGCCTCGACGTGGTTCATGTCGCACAGGGTGTCGGAGATGAACAGCTCGTCGAAACCGCTGATGCAGACGATGTCGCCAGCCTGAGCTTCTTCAACGTCGACGCGGTGCAGGCCGTGGTGGCCCATCAGCTTGAGGATACGGCCGTTACGCTTCTTGCCTTCGGTGTCGATGGCAACAACCGGGGTGTTCGGCTTGATACGACCACGGGCGATACGGCCAACACCGATAACACCGAGGAAGCTGTTGTAGTCCAGAGCGGAGATCTGCATCTGGAACGGGCCATCGACGTCAACGTTCGGCGCCGGTACGTTGTCGACGATCGACTGGTACAGCGGGGTCATGTCTTCGGCCATGGCGGTGTGGTCCAGACCGGCGATGCCGTTCAGTGCCGAGGCGTAGACAACCTGGAAGTCCAGCTGGTCGTCGGTGGCACCGAGGTTGTCGAACAGGTCGAAGATCTGGTCCAGAACCCAGTCAGGACGCGCGCCTGGGCGGTCAACCTTGTTGATCACGACGATCGGCTTCAGGCCAGCTTCGAAAGCCTTCTTGGTCACGAAGCGGGTTTGCGGCATCGGGCCGTCCTGGGCATCGACCAGCAGCAGCACGGAGTCGACCATCGACATTACACGCTCAACCTCGCCACCGAAGTCGGCGTGGCCGGGGGTGTCGACGATGTTGATGTGGTAGCCGTTCCAGTTGATGGCGGTGTTTTTCGCCAGGATGGTAATGCCGCGCTCTTTTTCCTGGTCGTTGGAGTCCATCACGCGCTCGTCGTTGAGCTCGTTACGCTCCAGGGTGCCGGACTGGCGCAGGAGTTTGTCTACCAGGGTGGTTTTACCATGGTCAACGTGGGCGATGATGGCGATGTTACGCAGATTTTCGATCACAACTGTATCTCGATCAGAGGATTCGGTTGCCGCCAGTGTAGGCGGCGAATATGTACGCTTTGAGGCTCAGCGGGCCCGATGGTCGGGAGGGCGATGGCGGATGCTGCCGCCATACAGCCCTGGCGTCTTATGCCGGACGATAAACACGCACATTGGCATGTCCCTCACTGAGCAGGTGGTGTGCGTGCAGACGGCTCATCACACCTTTGTCGCAATACAGCAAGTACTGGCGATTGGCGTCCAGGTGCTTGAACTTGCTGTTGATGGCATAGAACGGCATGGCCTGGACTTCGATACCGTCCAGCACCAGAGGTTCGTCTTCCTGGGCATCGGGGTGACGAATGTCGATGACGATCTGCCCGGGCAGCGCCTCGGTCACTTCCTCGATTTCGATGTCCTTGCCCAGCTCATCGATCACATGATCGATGGAAATGAACTTGGCCCGCTCCAGGGCGCGCTCCAGCACGGCCATGTCGAACTGCTTCTCTTCATGCTCCATGCGATGACGCTTGGCATGCGTGGTCGGGTTCACCGAGATCACGCCGCAATATTCTGGCATGTGCTTGGCGAAGTCGGCGGTGCCGATCTCGGTGGCCTGGTCGATGATGTCCTGCTTGTGGCTGGCCAGCAGCGGGCGCAGCACCAGTTTGTCGGTGGCCGAGTCGATGATCGACAGGTTCGGCAGGGTCTGGCTGGACACCTGGGAAATCGCCTCGCCGGTCACCAGCGCATCGATCTGCAGGCGGTCTGCCATATGGGCCGCACCACGCAGCATCATGCGTTTGAGCGTTACGCCCATGTAGCTGTTGTCGACCTTGTTGAGGATCTCGCCGACCACTTCTTCGAACGGCACGCTGATGAACAGCACGCGCTGGCTGCTGCCGTACTTCTTCCACAGGTAGTGGGCCACTTCCATTACACCCAACTCGTGGGCACGGCCACCGAGGTTGAAGAAGCAGAAATGGGTCATCAGGCCACGACGCATCATCTGGTAGGCCGCCACGGTGGAATCGAAGCCACCGGACATCAGCACCAGGGTCTGCTCCAGGGCACCCAGCGGGTAGCCGCCGATGCCGTTGTGCTGGCTATGGATCACGTACAGGCGTTGGTCGCGGATTTCGATGCGCACCAGTACATCCGGGCTCTTCAGCTCGATACCGGCGGCGCCGCATTGCTGGCGCAGCTGGCTGCCGACGTAGCGGTCGACGTCCATCGAGGTGAAGTCATGGTGGCCGCCGCGCTTGCAGCGCACGGCGAAGTACTTGCCGGCCAGCAAATGGCCGAAGTGGTGCTTGCACTTGGCAACGATGTCGTCGAAGTCCCCCAGTGGGTACTCCTCTACCTGCAGGAAGTGGGTGATACCCGGTGTGCAGGTGAGGCGCTCGATCATCTCGCGCTGGGCTTTCTCGTCTTCGACGCGGGTGACCACTTCGAGATTGTCCCAGACACCATCGACCACGAGCTCAGGGTCGAGGTCCTTGAGCACGTTGCGGATATTCTTGCCGAGCTGGCGGATGAAGCGCTTGCGCACCGGCCGGCTCTTGATGGTGATTTCTGGGAAGACTTTGACGATAAGTTTCATTGGTTAACAGCGCGCGCAGGGCCTGCCGAAAATGAGGGGCGCGAATTATAGCGGAAATTGCTCAGGATTTGACCAACTTTTGATCAGAAGCTTTCAGATAAATGCACAGGGCGGGTTTTGCGCAGCCTGGTCCGGCCCTTTCGCGGGCAAACCCGCGCCCACAGGGGCCACACAGATTTCGAAGGCTGTGCAGCCCCTGTGGGAGCGAGTCCACCCGCGAAGAGCCCCCAAAGAAAGCACACCACCCAACCAGTGCACACTATTAGTGCACTGCTACCAAAATTCGCATCTTAAGGGTGCATTTTTTCCACCCGACATGCCGGCAGGTGCCCACAAACGCCCCTTTTTATCCCGCGCTCGCCATTTTCGGGCACTGGCATGCAATTTGCTCCCTTGTGAGGCAGGTACGCTTGGCCGACTATCCGCGCCCGGCAACACCCTTTTTCCAGGGCAGCGGCCCACCGCGCCCTAGACCATCCGGAGGACAACATGTCGAAGTCGGTTCAACTCATCAAAGATCATGACGTCAAGTGGATTGATCTGCGTTTCACGGACACCAAAGGCACTCAGCACCACGTGACCATGCCGGCGCGTGATGCGCTGGACGACGACTTCTTCGAAGTCGGCAAGATGTTCGACGGCTCCTCCATCGCTGGCTGGAAAGGCATCGAAGCCTCCGACATGATTCTGATGCCGGTCGACGAAACTGCCGTACTGGACCCGTTCACCGAAGAACCGACCCTGATCCTGACCTGCGACATCGTCGATCCGTCGAGCATGCAGGGCTACGACCGTGACCCACGCGCCATCGCCAAGCGTGCCGAAGAGTACCTGAAGAGCACCGGCATCGGTGACACCGTATTCGCCGGCCCCGAACCAGAGTTCTTCATCTTCGACGAGGTGAAGTTCCAGTCGGACATCTCCGGTTCGATGTTCAAGATCTTCTCCGAGCAAGGCTCGTGGATGACCGGCGCTGACATCGAAGGCGGCAACAAGGGCCACCGTCCAGGCGTGAAAGGCGGCTACTTCCCGGTCCCGCCGTTCGACCACGACCACGAAATCCGTACTGCCATGTGCAACGCACTGGAAGAAATGGGCCAGACCGTCGAAGTCCACCACCACGAAGTGGCGACTGCCGGTCAGAACGAAATCGGCGTCAAGTTCAACACCCTGGTGAAGAAGGCTGACGAAGTACAGGCCCTGAAGTACGTGGTGCACAACGTTGCCGACGCTTACGGCCGCACCGCCACCTTCATGCCGAAGCCACTGTACGGCGACAACGGCTCGGGCATGCACGTGCACATGTCGATCTGGAAAGACGGCAAGAACACCTTCGCCGGTGAAGGCTATGCCGGCCTGTCCGACACCGCCCTGTACTTCATCGGCGGCATCATCAAGCACGGCAAGGCCCTGAACGGCTTCACCAACCCGTCGACCAACTCCTACAAGCGTCTGGTCCCAGGCTTCGAAGCCCCGGTAATGCTGGCCTACTCGGCTCGCAACCGCTCCGCCTCGATCCGTATTCCTTACGTTGGCAGCCCGAAAGCCCGCCGTATCGAAGCACGCTTCCCGGACCCATCGGCCAACCCGTACCTGGCCTTCGCGGCCCTGCTGATGGCCGGCCTGGACGGTATCCAGAACAAGATCCACCCAGGCGATGCGGCCGACAAGAACCTGTACGACCTGCCGCCTGAAGAGGCCAAGGACATTCCGCAGGTTTGCGGCAGCCTGAAGGAGGCCCTGGAAGAGCTGGACAAGGGCCGTGCGTTCCTGACCAAGGGCGGCGTGTTCTCCGACGACTTCATCGATGCCTTCATCGAGCTGAAGAGCGAAGAAGAGATCAAGGTCCGTACCTTCGTACACCCGCTGGAATACGAGCTGTACTACAGCTGCTGATCTGATCGGCGCCTCGCGCTGATGACATGATCACAACGGCCTCCCTCGGGAGGCCGTTTTATTTTCTTCGCTTTAATCGATCTCGCTCCTACAAAGCAAAGGGATGTTACTGACATTTCCCTGTAGCAAGCACTCTCAAGGTAGACGCCCATTCACAACGGACGTCATGCTATGCGCAGATTTCTACCCGCAGTTCTGACCTTATCCGCCCTTCTCGCCGGCTGCAGCAGCCAACCCGGGGCGGTACAGTCGCAAGTGCTTTATCGCGCCACCGGCAGCTGGGACGGCACCCCCTACACCCACTATCCGGATGGCCAGCCCGTGCTATCACTGGTGAAAGTCAGCATTCCACCCCATACCACCCTCGACTGGCACTGCCACCAGGCGCTCAACCTCGGTTATCTGGAAACGGGCGAACTGGAGGTGGAAACCCGCGACGGCAAGCGAACGACATTAACTGCAGGCAACACGCTGGCTGAGCTGGTAGGCGAGGTGCACCGTGGCAGAACGACACGACAATCCGCCACGGTGATGATATTTCACGTCGCGAACGAGGAACTGGCCTTATCCACGCCGCAAGACCAGTGCCCAGGGCGACCGCCGTCAGCCGAGGAGCCGCTGGATACCTTGCTCGATGCTATTGAGCAGCGCCTGGCAAGCGCCGAGTTCGTCGCACTACACAAATGGGACAGAGGTCAGCCCGTGCAGGACGGCAAGCGCGAGCTGCAAATACTCGATGGCGTGCGCAATAACGCTTGGCGCTACCAATTGCCAGCCGAACGGGCAGCGGCTTTCTTCGCCGACCAGATCGAAGCACACAAAATGGTGCAATACAGCTTGCTTAACCGCTGGCACAGTCGAGGCCGAACACCAGATACACCTCGTCGGGATCTCAAGCAGGAGTTACGCCCGGAGCTGGATGCCTTGCAAGCCAAGCTCCTGCAGCATCTGGCCAGCCTGCCAAGCGATAGCGGTTCCGCGTGCAACCAACGGCTGACGATCTCGATCAACGAGCGCGGCTTATCGCCACTGATGAAACAAGCCTTGGTTCGCGCAACGGGTCAACTGTGCGATCCGCACTGAAACTTCTATGCTCCATATTGGTGCATCTAGAGGGCAGAGGCCGCTGGATGCACCCCAAAAAAGGTCACAAGAAACCCTGAATCAGAACCTTCTGGTGCATATTTGCGCAATTTCAGGTCCCTTATCGGCCAATTCCGCTTCTTTTCGGAGCTTTGGTTTGTTTCTTGCATTTCTGCAGGGAGACCGGAACCAGCGGACTCACCGCGCGGCCAATCATGCCCGCCCCACTGCCAGACAAGCGCCAAAAGAGGTCAACGACGCCTTATGACCATCAGCGATGCACAGCACCGTCTGCTTCTGGACAACCTGACCACTGCCACGCTACTGCTCAACTCCGAGCTGTGCCTGGAATACATGAACCCGGCTGCGGAAATGCTGCTGGCTATCAGTGGGCAGCGCAGCCACGGGCAGTTCATCAGCGAGCTGTTCACCGAATCGAGCGAGGCCCTTAGCTCGTTGCGCCAGGCAGTCGAGCAGGCGCACCCGTTCACCAAGCGCGAAGCGCAGCTCACTTCGTTGACCGGGCAGACCATCACCGTCGACTACGCGGTGACGCCGATCCTGCACCTGGGCCAAACCCTGCTGCTGCTCGAAGTGCACCCGCGTGACCGGCTACTGCGCATCACCAAGGAAGAGGCCCAGCTAAGCAAGCAGGAAACCACCAAGATGCTGGTGCGCGGCCTCGCCCACGAAATCAAGAACCCCCTCGGCGGCATCCGCGGCGCAGCCCAGCTGCTGGCGCGCGAATTGCCCGAGGAAGGTCTGCGCGACTACACCAACGTGATCATCGAGGAGGCCGACCGCCTGCGTAACCTGGTCGACCGCATGCTCGGTTCGAACAAGCTGCCGTCACTGGCCATGACCAACATTCACGAAGTACTGGAACGAGTCTGCAGCCTGGTCGAAGCCGAAAGCCAGGGCTGCATCGCCTTGGTGCGCGATTACGACCCCAGCCTGCCGGACGTGCTGATCGACCGCGAGCAGATGATCCAGGCCGTGCTCAACATCGTGCGCAACGCCATGCAGGCCATCAGTTCGCAGAACGAGCTGCGCCTGGGCCGCATCACCCTGCGCAGCCGAGCCCTGCGCCAGTTCACCATCGGCCACGTGCGCCATCGCCTGGTGGCACGCGTGGAAATTATCGACAACGGTCCCGGCATACCGCCGGAACTGCAGGAAACCCTCTTCTATCCCATGGTCAGTGGCCGCCCGGACGGGACCGGGCTGGGCCTGGCCATTACCCAGAACATCATCAGCCAGCACCAAGGCCTGATCGAATGTGAAAGCCATGCAGGCCACACCGCCTTTTCGATCTACCTGCCGCTGGAACAAGGAGCCACCGCCTCATGAGCCGAAGTGAAACCGTATGGATCGTCGACGATGATCGCTCCATCCGCTGGGTCCTGGAAAAAGCCCTGCAACAGGAAGGCATGACCACCCAGAGCTTCGACAGCGCTGACGGCGTAATGGGCCGCCTGGCACGCCAGCAACCGGACGTGATCATTTCCGACATCCGCATGCCCGGCACCAGCGGCCTTGACCTGCTGGCACAGATCCGCGAACAGCATCCGCGCCTGCCAGTCATCATCATGACCGCCCATTCCGACCTGGACAGCGCCGTGGCGTCCTACCAGGGCGGCGCCTTCGAGTACCTGCCCAAGCCATTCGATGTGGATGAGGCGGTCTCGCTGGTCAAGCGCGCCAATCAGCACGCGCAGGAACAACAAGGGCTGGACGTGCCGCAGAACCTGGCGCGCACTCCGGAGATCATCGGTGAGGCACCGGCGATGCAGGAGGTATTTCGCGCCATCGGCCGCCTTAGCCACTCCAACATCACCGTGCTGATCAACGGCGAATCCGGTACCGGCAAGGAGCTGGTGGCGCATGCCTTGCACCGCCACAGCCCACGCGCGGCTTCACCGTTCATTGCCCTGAACATGGCTGCCATTCCCAAGGACCTGATGGAATCGGAACTGTTCGGCCATGAGAAAGGGGCGTTCACCGGTGCGGCCAACCTGCGCCGGGGCCGCTTCGAGCAGGCCGATGGCGGCACGCTGTTCCTCGACGAGATCGGCGACATGCCCGCCGACACCCAAACCCGCCTGTTGCGGGTACTGGCCGATGGCGAGTTCTATCGCGTGGGCGGCCATGTGCCGGTCAAGGTCGACGTGCGCATCATCGCCGCCACCCACCAGAACCTGGAGTCGCTGGTACAGGCCGGCAAGTTCCGTGAGGACTTGTTCCACCGCCTGAACGTGATCCGCATCCACATCCCACGGCTGGCCGATCGGCGCGAAGACATCCCTGCCCTGGCCCGGCACTTCCTTGCCCGTGCCGCCCAGGAACTGGCGGTCGAACCGAAGATCCTGAAGCCGGAAACCGAGGAGTTCATCCGCAACCTGCCGTGGCCAGGCAACGTACGCCAGATGGAGAACACGTGCCGCTGGATCACGGTGATGGCCTCCAGCCGCGAAGTGCTGATCGGCGACCTGCCGCCCGAGCTACTGAACCTGCCGCAGGACGCTGCACCGGTCACCAACTGGGAGCAGGCGCTGCGCCAGTGGGCCGACCAGGCGCTGAGCCGCGGCCAGACCAGCCTGCTGGACAGCGCAGTGCCGAGCTTCGAGCGGATCATGATCGAGACGGCGCTCAAGCACACCGCTGGCCGTCGGCGCGATGCGGCGCTGTTGCTGGGTTGGGGGCGCAATACCCTGACGCGCAAGATCAAGGAGCTGGGGATGAATGTGGCGGGTGGGGATGATGAGGAAGGTGATGACCATTAATCCTTGACTGGCTGCACCGACGCATTCGCGGGTAAACCCGCTCCCACAAGTACAGCGCCAGCCTCAAGGTCGGCGCCGTACTTGTGGGAGCGGGTTTACCCGCGAATGCGTTTGTAGAACCAGAGCAGATATCGGCTCCATGCACCGTTCCTGTGCCCGATGCACCTCACGAAGGCACAAATCCCCTCAAAAAACGGCTAATTCACCCTTAAAGCCCAATATTCACGGGCTTTGCAAAACTGGCACGCCCCCTGCAATAGCCAATACATACCCAGTTTCGGGGGCCCTGGTACAGGCAGGCCGGGTGAACCCCTCTTTTATTCGCAACACCGCCCGTTTTGGGGACCTCGGTACAGGCAGGCCGGGAAATCCCCTCTTTTATTCGTGCAGCTTCACCTGCACCCGCCAGCGCCCAGCGTCCTCTGCACCGGCCCATTCGCCGTGCAGAGGGCGCGCGGCGACCACCGTCAGCAGCAAGCCTTCCTTGCTCCTCTGCACTTTCCAGCTCACCGGTTTGCCTTGCAGGCTCAACTGCCCCTGCTGGCCCTTGCCCTGAGCCTGGAACAGCAACGCCACCGTGCCTTCCACATTCTCACCATGCAGCTGGGGCTCGGCGTTGAACCACAGATCCAGGCCATCCTGCACCACCTGCACTTGCTGCAGTTCACGTTCCTCGGGCGTGGTCAGGCGCCCGATCATCAGCCCCACCATCAAGCCGACAATCGCCAGGGATAGCATCACCCGCGGGAACGCCTTCGAACGCACGTCCGGTTCAGGGGTAGAATGCCCGTCATCTTCACGCTTGGAGCCGTGCATGTTTCACGTCATCCTTTTTCAACCCGAAATTCCGCCGAATACCGGCAACATCATTCGCCTGTGCGCCAACAGCGGCTGCGACCTGCACCTGATCGAACCCATCAGCTTCGAACTGGATGACAAGCGCCTGCGACGCGCGGGGCTGGATTACCACGAGTATGCCACGCTCAAGCGCCACGAGAGCCTGGCCGGATGCCTGGAGAGCCTCGGTAACCCACGGTTGTTCGCGTTCACCACCAAGGGCTCGCGGCCGTTCCACGAAGTGGCCTACCAGCCGGGCGATGCCTTCCTGTTCGGCCCCGAGAGCCGTGGCTTGCCGACCGAAGTGCTGGACAGCCTGCCGGCCGAACAGCGCCTGCGCCTGCCGATGCGGCCAGGGTGCCGTAGCCTGAACCTGTCCAATACCGTGGCAGTGACGGTGTATGAGGCGTGGCGGCAGAATGGGTTTGCCGGGAGCTGAGCTATAGCCTGTGCCGGCCTCTTCGCGGGTAAACCCGCTCCCACAGTAACCAAGCCAACCTCAAGGGCAGCGCTGTACCTGTGGGAGCGGGTTTACCCGCGAAGGGGCGGCACAGGCAACAAAAAAGCGCCCCGAAAGGCGCTTTTTCAATACAGCAAGCTTACTGCATGGTCGGCGCTTCGCCGGCTTCCTGCATGCGCTGCATTTCCTGCGCGTACAGTGCGTCGAAGTTGACCGGCGACAGCATCAGGGCCGGGAACGAACCGCGGGTCACCAGGCTGTCCAGCGTCTCACGGGCATACGGGAACAAGATGTTCGGGCAGAACGCGCCCAGGGTGTGGCTCATCGAAGCCGCATCCAGGTTCTTGATCAGGAAGATACCAGCCTGCTGCACCTCAGCGATGAATGCGACCTCTTCACCGTTTTTCACGGTAACCGACAGGGTCAGCACCACCTCGTGGAAGTCACCTTCCAGGGCCTTCTGCTTGGTGTTCAGGTCCAGAGCTACGCTCGGTTCCCAGGACTGGCGGAAGATCTGCGGGCTTTTCGGAGCCTCGAACGACAGATCGCGCACATAAATGCGCTGCATGGAGAACTGAGGGCTGTTGTCTTCTGCAGCAGCGCCGTTGGTCTGTTGGTCAGTCATGGCAGGTCCTTATCCTAATGTTTTCGAATGCAGTGCAAATCAGGCCGCCAGCAGCGCGTCGAGCTTGCCGGCGCGCTCCAGGGCATAGAGGTCATCGCATCCACCGACATGGGTGCTGCCGATCCAGATCTGCGGCACCGATGTACGGCCAGCCTTCTGGCTCATCTCGGCACGAACCTGTGGCTTGCCGTCGACCTTGATTTCCTCGAAGGCCACGCCCTTGCTCTCGAGCAGGTACTTGGCGCGCATGCAGTAGGGGCAGTAGTCGCTGGAATAGACGATGACGGGCTTCATATCACTTCACCAAGGGCAGGTTATCGGCTTTCCAGCTGGAAACGCCACCGCTCAGCTTGGCGGCGTTGTAACCAGCTTTGAGCAGCTCGCTGCAGATAGCACCCGACTGTTGGCCCATTGCGTCGACGACGATCAGGGTCTTCGCCTTGTGCTTTTCCAGCTCGCTCAGACGGTTGACCACTTTGTCCTGCGGAATGTTGATTGCGCCGACGATATGGCCTGCGGCGTATTCCTTGGACGGGCGGATGTCGAGGACCAGGCCCTTGTCAGCATTGACCAGAGCGGTCAGCTGGCCATTGCTCAAGCTCTGGCCGCCACGACGGATTTCATTGAGCAGCAGCAGGACCAGCAGAACAACGAAGATCGCAACCAGGATGTAGTGATCTGTCGCGAATTGAATCAGGTGAGCAACCATCAGCGGTGTTCCAGGCGATTGAAAATGTCGGCCAGTATACACAGCCCCTTATTACCACCAAAGCCCGACGGGCCGGCGGCAAAGCCACCTTCATCTTGCCAACCCCTGCGCGCCGGTCGGGGGATGGGACGAATATTCGCCGCGGGTGGCGTATTTGCCCTAAAATGCGTGTCTTTATCATCTTTGAACAACCGTGAGTTTGATTGATGAGTACGCCCAAACCCCTGGTCCTGATCATCCTGGATGGCTTCGGCCACAGCGAAAGCCCCGAATACAATGCCATCTACGCCGCCAACACACCGGTCTATGACCGCCTGCGTGCCAGCCAGCCGCATGGCCTCATTTCCGGCTCGGGCATGGATGTCGGCCTGCCGGACGGGCAGATGGGCAACTCCGAGGTCGGTCACATGAACCTCGGCGCCGGGCGCGTCGTCTACCAGGACTTCACCCGGGTAACCAAGGCCATCCGCGACGGCGAGTTCTTCGAAAACCCGGTGCTGACCGCTGCGGTGGACAAGGCAGCCAGTGCCGGCAAGGCCGTGCACATTCTCGGCCTGCTGTCCGACGGCGGCGTGCACAGCCACCAGGACCACCTGGTTGCCATGGCCGAACTGGCTGCGCAACGGGGCGCCGAGAAGATCTACCTGCACGCCTTCCTCGACGGCCGCGACACACCACCACGCAGCGCGCAATCGTCCATCGAACTGCTCGATACGACATTCGCCAGGCTGGGCAAGGGCCGCATCGCCAGCCTCATTGGCCGTTACTACGCCATGGACCGCGACAACCGCTGGGACCGCGTCAGCGCCGCCTACAACCTGATCGTCGACAGCGCTGCCGAATACACCGCCGACACCGCCCTGGCAGGCCTGGAAGCTGCCTACGCCCGTGACGAGAGCGACGAGTTCGTCAAGGCCACGCGCATCGGCGCTGCGGTCAAGGTCGAAGATGGCGACGCCGTGGTGTTCATGAACTTCCGCGCCGACCGTGCCCGCGAGCTGTCGCGCGTGTTCGTCGAAGCCGACTTCAACGAATTCCCGCGCGCCCGCCTGCCCAAGCTGGCAGCCTACATCGGCCTCACCCAGTACTCGGCGAAGATCCCGGCACCTGCCGCCTTTGCCCCGGCCAGCCTGAACAATGTGCTGGGCGAGTACCTGGCGAAAAACGGCAAGACCCAGCTGCGCATCGCCGAAACCGAGAAGTACGCGCACGTGACCTTCTTCTTCTCCGGTGGCCGCGAAGAGCCGTTCGAAGGCGAAGAACGCATCCTGATTCCGTCGCCGAAGGTCGCCACCTACGACCTGCAGCCGGAAATGAGCGCGCCGGAGGTGACCGATCGCATCGTCGAAGCCATCGAGCAGCAACGCTATGACGTGATCGTGGTCAACTATGCCAACGGCGACATGGTCGGCCACACGGGCGTATTCGAGGCGGCAGTGAAGGCTGTCGAGGCCCTGGATGGCTGCGTCGGTCGCATCGTCGACGCGCTGGACAAGGTAGGTGGCGAAGCGCTGATCACCGCCGACCACGGCAACGTCGAGCAGATGGAAGACGAAAGCACCGGCCAGGCACACACCGCGCACACCACCGAGCCGGTGCCGTTCATCTATGTTGGCAAGCGCAAGCTGAAGGTGCGTGATGGCGGCGTGCTGGCCGACGTGGCGCCGACCATGCTGAAGCTGCTGGGGATGGAGAAGCCGGTGGAAATGACCGGCTCTTCGATCCTGGTCGACGCCTGACCCTGTGCAGGGGGGCTGCGCAGCAGCCCTCTTTCCACATGAATTCCAGACAAACGCCCCCCTGCACCCGCAGCGAGGCGTTTTTTTTGCACGCCCACGCGGGCATACTAGGCCAGTCTCCATCCTTGGTACGCCAAACCCCATGCTTCGCGCCCTGATCCTCCTAGCCCTGTCTTGCCTGCTCAGTCCGGCCTTTGCCGATGAGCGTGCGCAGACCCAGCAGCAACTGGACGCCACCCGCCAGGATATTGCCGAGCTCAAGAAGACGCTGAGCAAGCTCCAGGAAGAAAAGGCCGGTGTGCAGAAGGACCTCAAAGCCACCGAGACCGATATCGGCAAGCTCGAAAAGCAGGTGGAGGCTCTGCAGCAAGAACTAAAAAAGACCGAGGGCGAGCTGGAGCGCCTTGATACCGAGAAAAAAAAACTCCAGAGCGCCCGCGTTGAACAACAACGACTGATTGCCATCCAGGCCCGTTCGGCTTACCAGAATGGCCGCGAGGAATACCTCAAGCTGCTGCTCAACCAGCAGAATCCCGAAAAATTTGCCCGCACCCTCACCTACTACGACTACCTGAGCAAGGCGCGCCTGGAACAACTGCGCACCTTCAACGAGACCCTGCGCCAGCTGGCCAACGTGGAGAAGGACATTGCCACCCAGCAGGAACAGCTGCTGGCCCAGCGTGCCGACCTCGACAGCCGCCGCCAGGCCCTCGAAGCCGAGCGTGGCAAACGCCAGCAGGTACTGGCCAAGCTCAACAGCGACATGAAGGACCGCGACCAGAAGCTGCAGTCGCGCGAGCAGGACCAGGCCGACCTGGCCAAAGTACTCAGGACCATCGAGGAAACCCTCGCCCGCCAGGCCCGCGAGGCCGAAGAGGCGCGCCAGAAAGCCTTGCTGGCCCAGCAAGAGGCGGAAAAACGCCGCCAGCAAGAGGCCCTGGCTGCGGCCGCCGCCCGCGAGCAACACAGCGAACCCGCAGAGCCACCGAAAAAGGCCCGTACCACCCTGGGCCCGATGGTTTCCAGCGACGGCGCGAGCTATGGTGGCGCATTTTCTGCCGCGCGCGGAAAACTTCCCTGGCCAGTCAATGGTCGATTACTGGCACGCTTCGGTGATGCCCGCGGCAGCGATGCCCGTGCCAAGTGGGATGGAGTAATGATCAGCGCCAGCCCGGGCACTCAGGTACGTGCCGTGCACGGCGGGCGTGTGGTGTTCGCCGACTGGTTGCGCGGTGCCGGCCTTCTGGTCATCCTCGACCATGGCAACGGTTACCTGAGCCTGTACGGTCATAACCAGAGCCTGCTCAAAAGCGCCGGTGATATCGTCAAGGCCGGCGAAGCCATTTCCACCGTTGGCGACAGCGGCGGCCAGGATGCTGCCGGCTTGTATTTCGCCATTCGCCAGCAGGGCCGGCCTACCGACCCTTCGCAATGGTGCCGGGGCTAGTCAAATTTCTACGGCGTAGCCCAAGGGCCACGCCGATGCTCCCCAGGGAGCGCTTACAGGATCAGGAGTTCGTTCGACATGCTGCACTCGCCTCGTCTCACCCAGCTGGCCCTGTCCATCGCCCTGGCGGTGGGCGCGCCCCTGGCTACTGCCGCAGAGCCGGCCAAACCGGCTGCAGTACCGGCCACCGAGGTGACCGCCAAGGCCCCCCTGCCACTTGAGGAGCTGCGCACCTTCGCCGAGGTCATGGACCGCATCAAGGCGGCCTACGTGGAGCCGGTGGACGACAAGACCCTGCTGGAAAACGCCATCAAGGGCATGCTCAGCAACCTCGACCCGCACTCGGCCTACCTCGGCCCCGAGGACTTCCAGGAGCTGCAGGAAAGCACCAGCGGAGAGTTTGGCGGGCTGGGTATCGAAGTCGGCCAGGAGGACGGTTTCATCAAGGTAGTCTCGCCAATCGATGACACCCCGGCCTCGCGTGCCGGCGTGCAGGCGGGCGACCTGATCGTCAAGATCAACGGTGCCCCGACCCGTGGCCAGACCATGACCGAAGCGGTCGACAAGATGCGCGGCAAAGTCGGTGAAAAAATCACCCTGACCTTGGTGCGCGACGGCGGCACCCCCTTCGATGTAACCCTTGCCCGTGCTGTCATCCAGGTCAAGAGCGTGAAGAGCCAGCTGCTGGAAAACGACTACGGCTACATTCGCATCACCCAGTTCCAGGTCAAGACTGGCGACGAAGTGGGCAAGGCCCTGGCCAAGCTGCGCAAGGACAATGGCAAGAAGCTGCGCGGTGTGGTGCTGGACCTGCGCAACAACCCGGGCGGCGTGCTGCAGTCGGCAGTGGAAGTGGCCGACCACTTCCTGACCAAGGGCCTGATCGTCTACACCAAAGGCCGCATCGCCAACTCCGAGCTGCGCTTCTCGGCCGACCCGGCCGACGCCAGCGAAGGCGTGCCACTGGTGGTGCTGATCAACGGCGGCAGCGCCTCGGCCTCGGAAATCGTCGCCGGCGCCCTGCAGGACCAGAAACGCGCCGTGCTGATGGGTACCGACAGCTTCGGCAAAGGCTCGGTGCAGACTGTACTGCCGCTGGCCAACGATCGCGCCCTGAAGCTGACCACTGCGCTGTATTTCACCCCCAATGGCCGCTCGATCCAGGCCCAGGGCATCGTCCCCGATATCGAAGTTCGCCCGGCCAAGCTCACTGCCGAAGCCGACATCGACAACTTCAAGGAAGCCGACCTGCAGGGCCACCTGGGCAACGGCAACGGCGGCGCCGACCGCCCGACCGGCAGCGGCAAGCGCAAGGAACGCCCACAGGATGACGACTTCCAGCTGAGCCAGGCCCTGAGCCTGCTCAAGGGCCTGAACATCACCAAGGGCGACTGACCCACCCCATGCGTTATCTGCTGTGTCTGTTGTTCTGCCTGTTGGCCGGAGTCGCGCACGCGGCGCCGGCCAACAAGGCCTACATGAGCATCATCATCGACGACCTGGGCCAGAACCCCGAACGCGACAGCCGCGCCCTGGCGCTGCCCGGGCCGGTGACCATGGCGATCATGCCTGATACCCCACATGCCACCGACTTCGCCCGCCAGGCACACAAGGCCGGCAAGACGGTCATCCTGCACCTGCCCATGGACCCGGCCGACGGCCCCTATGCCTGGCACCCTGGCGTCCCTGTCGAAGAGCTGGCGCGGCGCCTGGACAGCGCCTTGCTCAAGGTGCCCTACGCCGTCGGCATCAACAACCACATGGGCAGCCGCATGACGGCCCAGCGTGAACCCATGGCCTGGCTGATGGGTGAACTGCAGCGGCGCCATCTGTTCTTCGTCGACAGCCGTACCAGTGCCGCCACGGTGGCCGCGTTCCAGGCTCAGGCCCAGGGCCTGGCACAGGTATCCCGCGATGTCTTCCTGGATAATGTACGCACGACCGAAGCCATCGGCAGCGAATTGCAGCTCGGGGTCGAACTTGCCCGGAAACAAGGCTCAGCCATCCTGATCGGCCACCCTTATCCGCAAACCCTCGAAGTACTCGAACGTGAACTGCCCCGGCTTAAGCGCCAGGGCGTAGAGCTGATCGGCCTGGAACAGATGATTGCCGAGCGGGGCAATCAGACGATGCCCGCGCATGCCAGGCATCACCCCACCGCCCCCACAGGCCAGATCACCGGAAAGGAATGATTCCCCGGGCCTGGGCCAGCGTGAGTTTTCCCCTGTGCACCCGCTGCCCCGCGGCTGCAGCGGCCAGGCTACTCAAACTACGCTGCTCCCAGGTCTTGAGATGACCCCGCGTGAATTCATCCGGGTTAGCGTCCGGCGAGGGCAAATGGAAGTGTGCAGCCCAGAGGTTCTGCTTGCTCGGTAGAAGCCGGATCCGGTATTCGTCAAAAGCGCTGCGATCCCGCATGGTGCGCCGTTCCACATATTCGACCTGTATCAGCCTCTTTTTGTGGAGATATTGCAAACCTTCGGCCGACGGATACTTGGTGCGGGTAAGGAGCGTGGTCAACTGCGATGTTTTCTCCTCCTCCAACTTGCCCAGATCCAACTCCAGCGACCTGATCAGTTCGTCGTCTCCTCCGGCAGTACGCACCACAACGAGCGCCTGCGTCAGCTTTTGCAGATGCTGGTCGAACAACTGCTTGAGCAACATCCATTTGATGTCATTCTTCACAAAGTCCTTGGCTTGCTCCTTTACTGCATCGCTCTCTTTCTGTAGCGCCTTTACCCACATGGACAGGTCTGTAGGAGGTGCTTCGTCCGTCAATGACGGGCGCTTGCTTTCACGCTGTCGCCATTCCCCATCCACCAGATCGAAAGTTGCCAGCACTTCTTCACTGAAGGTCTCGCGCACTTCCACTATCTGGCTTTCGCCTACGGTCTTTTCCACCCCGATCATCAACTGCCCGGCCAGGTTGCGCACCACGCGCTGCTCTTCCGTAGACACTTTGTAGGGCGTGCGCTTTGGCGCGACCTTTCCACCCTCCTGCTCCAGAATCGCGGCTACCAGCCGCTGCCCTGCATCTTCCTTCAGTTGCTCCAAATGATTGCGATACCGCTCGAGCATCGCAGGTTCGATCAGGTCGCCACCTTCACGGAGAATGCGGGCGCTGTTGAGTAGCGCGGCGGAGTACTCATCCCATGCCTCTTGCAGGATCACGATGCGGTCATCTGCCGACAGATTGGCGAAGTCAAGCTCGCCATGAGTTTCTGCGGCATTGCGCAAGGCCACGGTGACCAGTTCGTCCCGGTAGCGGGCGACTGTCTGCGGGTCGCCGGGAGCATCGGGATGCAGGGACAGGTCAGCCAGGTTCTGCACTTGATGGAAGCGCATCTGCACGGTCGAGAAGGTTCTTTCATCGATCAGATGCCCAACTGTGCGATGGCCGCCATCGGAGTTGGTAGGTATGACGCGGTCCACTGGCGTCTCGGCGAGCAAATTGTCCAGGTGTACTCGTACGGCGAGCATGCGGTCCTGATAATCCGCCACACTCTCCAGCTTGATACGAAACGCAGCATATTGCTCGCCGATTTCAGCCAATGGCTTCCCATCGATAGCCCGTTGCAGCTCGGCAAGTTGCGAGTAGTCCGTCAGGTTCCAGAGCTCGTTGTAAACGAACACGCAGTCGCGAATCAGCTCTGTGCGAACAGTTTCTTCATAAGCAACTACAGTCTCGTCCATCCCTTTTTCTTGGCGTTGTGTGGTGTATTTGGGTTCTGCCATCGTGATCAAAAGCTTTAGCTGTTCGTCTTCCTTGCCGATGACGTCTTCAACCAGCGAAACGATTTGCTCACGCTGCCGGGCGATACTTTCCCGCCTTTCCAATGCTCGTTGTTCATACTGCGCGGTCAGTGACCTGAGTGCTGTCGTATCGGTACCTGCCGGGGCAGAATCCACATCCCCCTGGGCCTTTACCTTCAATGCGTCTATCTGGGCCAGGCTCTTTTGCAAAGCCAGCATCTGCTGGGTGACCGTGTAGGCCGTTGACTTCAACTTCGGAATTTCCTCATCCAGCTGGCCGACGCGATCTTTCAGTCTCTTGAATCGGCCTGATATTGAGGTCGAGGGGCTGGGCGCTCCTGCTGCAAGGCGCAGTTTCGTGTCCACCCGCCAAGCCCCGTCGACAAGTGTCAGCCAGGGACCGTAACCACCTTTCGCATCGACCACCCGAACGCCATCAGCCATCAACTTCACGCTATAAAGGTCACCAGCCATGGCTGCGTAGTGGTTCCCATCGACCTGGTACAAGCCTTCACCGTCACCCGCTGCCAAGGGGCTCAGCCCATTGACCGAGACGCCGGAGCGCATGGCTTGCAACTTCTTCCGCTGTTCTGCGGGCAGCCAGTTGAACCCATGCTGGCCGCGCCAGGAAAAATCCAGCACCTGGCTGCCCAGCTCTCCCAGTTTGCCTTCCGGCTCTTCGCGCGCCTCGAGAGCAAGTTCGGTAAACGCGCCGCTTTGCCGGTCAGGCCCTTCGAACAGTGAAACCTCCGGCAGCAACCTTGTGGGCATTGCCTCCAGCGTCGGTTGATGAGCATGCAGCAGCGTCATTCCAAGGTTGAGCAACAAGTCGGCCACTGCAGCTGACCGGTCGAACTCACCGCCCTGCTCCAACGCGGTCAGGTCGTGCTGCAGCGAAGCCAGAGTCTGTACCAACCAGGCCACTGAAGCGACCGGACCAGGTATCGCCTGGGTCACCACATCGAACAACAGCCAGGCACCTTCGCACAGCAGCTGCCAGCGGCTCTCGGCGTTAGATACCGATTCAAGGCCTGCCAGCTCGACCAGCAGGTCTCGGTTGGCCTGGTAGATTTTCTCGTCAACCTTGGTCAGCCACAGCTTCAGGTCGAGCATCGCAGGCTTCGGCCGGTCCGGCAACGCATAAGGGTCGCTACCAATGCTCACAATGTGTGGCTCGCTGAAGCCACCCTCTGCATATACGTCGCGCGCGGCCGGATCGATCCAGTCAAGAATGCTCTCTTGCAATAGAGTCGACTCGCGGATGTGTGCAAGCAGTACCTCAAGGCTTGCGTACTCGCGAACCGTGTCCTGTCGATACAGCGGGCGGTACAGCAGAACCTTTGCCGGCTCGGCGCAGAACAGCAAGTACATGCCGCGCACAGTGTCTTTCTTGCGCGAACGGCGGCTGCGTCTGAAAGCCAAGGGGATAAGTGACATGCGCGGCACCAGGGGGTCCTGATGCCCTGCGCAAAAATCGACCACGCATTGTAGCCCCACCTCGGAGACTTTAGCGTCGAGCCTGGCCGAAATGGCGCTGGAAAGAAACGCGCTTCGCCATTCCCTACCCAAAAGCTCGACGCGCTCGGCACGCCTGGCCTGATCATCCAACTGTCCGGCAACATAGGCCGGGTAGCGGCCACCAATGTCTACCTGGGTGACCAGTCGCTGCGCTGCATCGGCATTCAGCCACTTCGGAAGCTGGATGCTCTTCTGATGGCGGACCTGCTTGATGTACGCGCCCTTGAGCGAAGCAAGGTTACCAATGGCGAATTCGGTAAGCGACTTGGTGCCCACGAACGCCAGTGGCTCGCCACCGCCGGCTCCAGTCGCAGCGCCACCAGGCACACCCCGGGCGATGTACAGGTCAAGAAGCACCTGATCTGGAGAAATTTCATCCCCGTGCTCGCTTTTTATCTGCTCGGTCAGTTGCTGCGCGGTATACGCCGTCAATGACTGGATGCCGTCCAGCACCGCAACACCGCCGGCATCCAGTTGGTCGAGGGCGAGTTGCAACAACGCGGCGCGACAGGCAAAGCTGTCCTGCGGGGCGCTGGCCCTGAGCCCCGGCGGGGCTACGGTGGCTGGCGTGTCGTCTTCGTAGCGCACGAACCAGGCCGCCGGGTCGCTCAGCTCGGCAAAACGTTGCTCCAGCGAAGCCACATCCGCCAAGCCACTGAAGCGCATCTGGTCGAAAGCCAGGAACATGGACTCAAGCAACAGCGAAACCTGTTGGGCAAAGACGTTGCCCTCGACCGGCTGACGCGTCCACGACAGGCTTTGGAAGCTGTAGTGCCGCGCCAGTTCGTTGCGCAGCGCGTTACCGAAATCGATCAACGAAGCGAAGCTGCGCGTGATACCGGACGGGGCGCAC
Source organism: Pseudomonas oryzicola (assembly GCF_014269185.2). Taxonomy (NCBI): domain Bacteria; kingdom Pseudomonadati; phylum Pseudomonadota; class Gammaproteobacteria; order Pseudomonadales; family Pseudomonadaceae; genus Pseudomonas; species Pseudomonas oryzicola. The sequence continues at coordinate 550,039 of NZ_JABWRZ020000001.1, read as the reverse complement.
CAGAGCACCACTTGCCGCTCATCGTAATTGCCAGTGACCAGCAGGTGACTGAGCAGCTGATCGTATTGCATCGCCCCACAGGTCAGGCTGGCTTTGACGAAATAGACCGAGGGCTGGGCAGCGCCACCGCGGATCAACCCGCGGATGCAGGCCTGCTCCTGAACATCCAGCCCTTGCAGTGGCAGGCCGCGCAAAAGCGTAGTCTTGAGCAGTAATTGCAGCCACTGGTCACGGCTCACTCCCGCACTGCCCTTGTCACTCCAGTACTTGAGCTGTGCCTCGCAGAACAGCCGTGGCAACCGTTGCACCAGTTCGTCGAGTGCATCGGACAGGCCGCTCAGTTGACGGGTGTCGAACGCGCTGTTCGAACCTGCAAAACGGTATGAGGAAGTGAGCCCAAGATTGTGATGCCGCTTACCGACAGGCTCGATGTCCAGCGGCTGCGCTTCGAGCAGCGCCTGGAGCACGCGGTCGACCAGCGGTTGCGTGCTCCAGTAGGGCGTGTCGGGATCGGGACTATCCAGCATCAGAGGGTCGGCGTTGGACAGCGCCGGCTTCACAAAGGCAAGCCAGGGCAGCTTCTCCAGCAGCACGGTCCACAGCTGCTCGCTGGTCACCTGCCGCAATGTCGGCCGATCACTGAACTGACTGGCTGCAGCGTACTGAAAATCGAATGTGGGAATAACGGAACGTTTCATGAAGCATGCCTCCGGAAGAAAACCGGCAGGCTGAAGCAAACTAGCCCGATACCCGGGCTAATTATTGCTTGCCCATGAAAAAGGCCCTGCGTCTTGCAGGGCCTCCTCATAGCTCAAGAATTAGCTGTACACACGCCCCAGCAGCTGGCGGTGGCTTTCGAACTGGTCCAGCACATCACGCACGATCTGCTCCGGCGCGAAGCCCATCAGGTCGTACTCTTGGCTGCCATCGTGCAGGTATACCTCGGCGCGGTAGAAACGCTGACGCACCTCCGGCTCACCTTCCACAGGCGCTTCGCTCGGCGCGGCCAGGTAGCCATCCAGGCTCACTTCGTAGACGAACGGGTTGCCCTCTTCCATCATCACCCGCAGGCCCATCATGTTGCGCGACTGGCCAACACGGGTTTCCACCTCGAAGCCCAGGGTTTGCAGCTGCGCGGCGGCTTCTTTCAGCGCTGGGCTGACATGCCTGTCCATGAACCGCTGCACCACGGCCTGGGTCGGCTGCAGTTCCAGCTGGGTCAGGCGCTCACTGAAGCCGCGACGGCCACGGGCGGCCAGCTCGGCACGCTCCTGCTCGACCACCACGTCCTGTTTCATGGCCTTGTACAGGCCGAACATGAACAGCACCAGTACCACCGAGAACGGCAGGCCCGCCAGCACCACCATGGTCTGCATGGCCTCGAAATTACCGGCAAACAGCAAGCCGATGGTGACCAGGGTGATGACCACGGACCAGAACACCACCATCCAGTGCGGGGCGTCCTCGTCCACCTTGCCGCCCTTGCAGGACAGGTTGGCCATCATCACCGCGCCGGAGTCGGCCGGGGTGAGGAACAGGACGAAGCCGACGAACACCGCCACACCGATCACGATCTTGGCCGCCGGGAAGTATTCCAGCAGTTGGTAGATCGACATCGACGGCTGTTCCAGCGCGGTCTTGCCCAGTTCCACGGCGCCCTGATTGATTACCAGGTCCAGTGCCGTGTTACCGAAGATCGACAACCAGGCCAAAGTGAAGCCCAGCGGGATCAGCAATACGCCCATGACCAGTTGGCGCACGGTGCGGCCTTTGGAAATACGGGCAATGAACATCCCTACGAACGGGCCCCAGGAGATCCACCAGGCCCAGTAGAACACGGTCCACAGACCCAGCCAGCGCTCCGACTTGTCACCCGAACCTTCATACACGTAAAGGTCGAAGGTCTTCAGCACGATGCCGTTGAGGTAGTCGCCAATGTTCTGCACGAAGCCATTGAGCAGATACAGGGTTTCGCCACCCAGCAGCACAAAGATCAGCAAGCCGCTGAACAGCATGATGTTCAGGTTGGACAGGCGGCGAATGCCGTTTTCCACACCCGAGACCGCAGCCACGGTCGCCACCCCGGCCATGACCAGAATCACCACCAGCAGGTTGGTCTTGCTGTGGTCCATGCCGAACAGGTATTCCAGACCCGAGGCCACCTGCATCGCGCCGATGCCGAGGTTGGTCACCAGGCCCAGCAGGGTCACGAACATACCGAAGATGTCCACGGCGTTGCCAGCGGCACCCTTGACCCAACGCTCGCCCACCAGCGGGTACAGCGCCGAACGCAGGGCCAGCGGCTGGTTATGACGGTAGGCGAAGTAACCCACGGCCAGGCCGACCAGGGCATAGATTGCCCAGCCATGCAGCCCCCAATGCAGGAAGGTCAGCTGCAAGCCCTGGCGCGCGGCCTCAAGGCTGGCCGAGGTACCTTCCGGCGGGTTGAAGTAGTGGTCCAGCGGCTCGGAGGCGCCAAAGTACAGCAGCGAAATACCGATACCGGAGGAGAACAGCATGCCGGCCCAGGCGCCATAGCTGAAGTCGGGCTCATCGTCCTTGCCGCCAAGCTTGAGCTTGCCGTAGTCGGAGAACGCCAGGTAGACGACGAACAGCAGGTAACCACAGATTACCAGCATGTAGTACCAGCCAAAGGTGCGCGTCAGCCACTTCTGGGCCACGCCCAGCACCTGGCCGGCAGTTTCGGGTACAGCGATAAGCAAGGCAGTCAGAACGAGGATCATCAGCGCGGAGGTGAAGAACACCACGCGGTTGACCCGGACCCTCTCGGCGGGGGGTTTGGTAAGTGAGGCAGAACTCATTGCACGAATGCTCCGGGCAGTACGGCTATGGAGGCTAATCAGTGTTCCCGAGCAATTGGTGGAATATCCCCACTGCGTCAGGTGTTATAAAAGGCACCCTGGAAACCGTGATCCCGAATCGATACGTTGCAAAAATCAGACAGGTGGCCTGTCGCCACTGCCACGCCTCGAACGAGGTGCGCGCATTAGCCACAGTCCACCCCGCCCGCTCCAAGGGCCTGCCGCAGGCTCGACGAGCGCACGGCAGAATCTGCATTTCGCATCGCTCATGCCCGTCAACGCCTTGTATTCCGGGGGTTACGCGATTTCCTGGGGTGTCAATCCGTGCTTCTTAGACCGCCTGAAAAACTGTCAATGGCACAAATTGTCGCAGAGCTTATTCTTTATTGATTGAACGTTCAATCAAAACAAAATAGACTGGCCTTCGCCGAGTCAGCGCCTGTCGCCTGCTCGCGGGCCTGAGGAGATAGCAAGATGCCCAAGGTCGGTATGCAACCCATCCGCCGCCAGCAGTTGATCGAAGCCACGTTGCAGGCGGTCGATCAGGTCGGACTGGGGGATGCCAGCATTGCGCTGATTGCCCGTTTGGCCGGTGTGTCGAACGGCATCATCAGTCACTACTTTCGGGACAAGAACGGCCTGATCGCAGCGACGATGGGATACATCATGAACATGCTCAACGAAGGTGTTCGAGCACGTCGCCAGGCCCTGACGGACGACAGTCCGCGCGCCCACCTGAAAGTGATCATCGAGGGCAACTTCGATGCCAGCCAGGTGAACGGCCCGGCAATGAAAACCTGGTTGGCCTTCTGGGCTTCCAGCATGCACCAGCCCGATTTGCACAGGTTGCAGCGGATCAACGACCACCGCTTGTATTCCAACCTGTGCTGCCAGTTCCGCCGCGCCCTGCCGCTCTACCATGCGCGCAAGGCAGCCCGCGGCCTGGCGGCGTTGATCGACGGTTTGTGGCTGCGTGGTGCCCTGTCGGGTGATGCATTCGACACCGACCAGGCGATACGGATTGCTTACGAATACATGGATCTACAACTGGCTAAACAGCACACCCTGGACACCAACGACCAGGCTGCTGATCAAGCACGCACGGCACTTGTCGACCCGGCAGGAGCGTGACGCGCAGCCAACCACACACTGCACTTGCGAGGACACTATGGCCCGTTTCGGAACGCAAAAACTCTACATTGATGGCGCTTACGTCGACGCTGGCAGCGATGCCACTTTCGAAGCCATCAACCCGGCCACCGGCGAAGTCCTCGCCCACGTGCAACGTGCCACCCAGGCCGACGTCGAGAAGGCCGTCGAAAGCGCCGAGCGCGGCCAGAAAGTCTGGGCCGCGATGACCGCCATGCAGCGTTCGCGCATCCTGCGCCGCGCCGTCGACATCCTGCGCGAACGCAACGACGAACTGGCCATGCTGGAAACCCTGGACACCGGCAAGTCGTACTCGGAAACCCGCTACGTCGACATCGTCACCGGCGCCGACGTGCTGGAATACTATGCCGGCCTGGTACCGGCCATCGAAGGCGAGCAGATCCCGCTGCGTGAGTCGTCGTTCGTCTATACCCGCCGCGAGCCGCTGGGCGTGACTGTCGGTATCGGCGCGTGGAACTACCCGATCCAGATCGCCCTGTGGAAGTCCGCCCCGGCCCTGGCTGCTGGCAACGCAATGATCTTCAAGCCGTCGGAAGTCACCTCGCTGACCACCCTGAAGCTGGCCGAGATCTACACCGAAGCCGGCCTGCCGAACGGCGTGTTCAACGTGCTGACCGGCAGCGGCCGCGAAGTCGGCACCTGGCTGACCGAGCACCCACGCATCGAGAAAGTGTCCTTCACCGGCGGCACCACCACTGGCAAGAAGGTCATGGCCAGCGCCTCGAGCTCGTCGCTCAAGGAAGTCACCATGGAACTGGGCGGCAAGTCGCCACTGATCATCTGTGCCGACGCCGACCTGGACAAGGCCGCCGACATCGCCATGATGGCCAACTTCTACAGCTCGGGCCAGGTCTGCACCAACGGCACCCGCGTATTCGTCCCAGCGGCAATGAAAGCGGCTTTCGAAGCCAAGATCGCCGAGCGCGTTGCGCGCATTCGCGCTGGCAACCCGGAAGACGAAAACACCAACTTCGGCCCGCTGGTCAGCTTCCAGCATATGGAAAGCGTGCTCGGCTACATCGCCAAGGGCAAGGAAGAAGGCGCCCGCGTGCTGTGCGGTGGCGAGCGTATGACCGAAGGTGATTTCGCCAAGGGCGCCTTCGTCGCCCCGACCGTGTTCACCGATTGCACCGACGACATGACCATCGTCAAGGAAGAGATCTTCGGCCCGGTGATGAGCATCCTCACCTACGAAACCGAAGAGGAAGTCATCCGCCGTGCCAACGACACCGAGTACGGCCTGGCCGCCGGTGTGTGCACCAACGACATCAGCCGCGCCCACCGCATCATCCACAAGCTGGAAGCCGGTATCTGCTGGATCAACGCCTGGGGCGAATCGCCAGCCGAAATGCCGGTGGGTGGCTACAAGCAGTCGGGTGTCGGCCGTGAGAACGGCATCAGCTCGCTGGCCCAATACACTCGCATCAAGTCGGTCCAGGTCGAGCTGGGCGGCTACAACTCGGTTTTCTAAACCCTGTCTAGCCACGCCCGTGCCGCTGTGCATGGGCGTTTCCGCTCCCTGTTCACCGCCAACATGAGGGTACTTGCATGTCCAAAGAATACGATTACATCATCGTCGGCGCCGGCTCGGCCGGTAACACCCTGGCGACCCGCCTGACCGAAGACGCCGGCGTCACTGTGCTGCTGCTGGAAGCCGGCGGCCCCGACTACCGCTTCGACTTCCGCACCCAGATGCCGGCCGCCCTGGCCTTCCCGCTGCAGGGCCGCCGCTACAACTGGGCCTATGAGACCGACCCGGAGCCGCACATGGACGGCCGCCGCATGGAGTGTGGCCGCGGCAAGGGCCTGGGTGGCTCGTCGCTGATCAACGGCATGTGCTACATCCGCGGCAACGCCATGGACTTCGACGGCTGGGCAGAACTGCCGGGCCTGGAAGACTGGACCTACCTGGACTGCCTGCCGTACTTCCGCAAGGCCGAAACCCGTGACATCGGCCCGAACGACTATCACGGCGGCGAAGGCCCGGTCAGCGTTACCACGCCGAAAGCCGGCAACAACCCGCTGTTCCACGCCATGGTCGAAGCCGGCGTACAGGCCGGTTACCCACGCACCGAAGACCTCAACGGCTACCAGCAGGAAGGCTTCGGTCCGATGGACCGCACCGTGACCAAGAACGGTCGCCGTTCCAGCACCGCCCGCGGCTACCTGGATCAGGCCAAGAAGCGCCCGAACCTGACCATCGTCACCCACGCCCTGACCGACCGCGTGCTGTTCGACGGCAAGCGCGCCATCGGCGTGACCTACCTGGTCGGCGACAGCGAAGAGCGCGTCGAAGCCCGCGCCCGCAAGGAAGTGATCGTCAGCTCCGGCGCCATCGCCTCGCCGCAACTGCTGCAGCGTTCCGGCGTCGGCCCGCGCGCCCTGCTGGAAAGCCTCGACATCCCGGTGGTGCACGACCTGCCGGGCGTCGGCGAAAACCTCCAGGACCACCTGGAACTGTACCTGCAGTACGCCTGCACCCAGCCAGTGTCGCTGTACCCATCGCTGCTGTGGTGGAACCAGCCGGCGATCGGCGCCGAGTGGATGTTCAACGGTACCGGCATCGGCGCCAGCAACCAGTTCGAGGCCGGTGGTTTCATCCGCACCCGCCCTGAATTCAAATGGCCGAACATCCAGTACCACTTCCTGCCGGTGGCCATCAACTACAACGGCTCCAACGGCGTGCAGGAACACGGTTTCCAGGCGCACATGGGCTCGATGCGCTCGCCAAGCCGCGGTCGTATCCGCCTCAAGTCGAAAGACCCGCGCCAGCACCCAAGCATCCTGTTCAACTACATGGCTACCGAACAGGACTGGCAGGAATTCCGTGACGGCATCCGCCTGACCCGCGAAATCATGGCCCAACCGGCGCTGGACCCGTACCGTGGCCGCGAAATCAGCCCGGGCGCGCACGTGCAGACCGACGAGGAACTGGACAAGTTCATCCGTGAGCACGCCGAAACCGCCTTCCACCCGTCCTGCTCGTGCAAGATGGGCACCGACGACATGGCGGTGGTCGACGGCGAAGGCCGCGTGCACGGCATGCAGGGCCTGCGGGTGGTCGACGCGTCGATCATGCCGATCATCATCACCGGCAACCTCAACGCCACCACGATCATGATTGCCGAGAAGATCTCGGACAAGATCCGTGGCCGCAAGCCACTGCCGCGCAGCACCGCCAAGTACTATGTGGCCAATGGTGCACCGGTGAAGGGCAAGCCGATGCGTGAGGTGAAGCAGGCCTGATGAACCTGGGGCCGCTTTGCTGCCCTTTCGTGATACAAGGTCCCACGATAGAAAAGGCACCCACCGCGGTGCCTTTTTTTTACCTGCAGAAACGCTTTACAGGCTGCCAATTCATCAGGTTAGAATCATTTGGCACGCGACCTGCTAGCGACATGCTATCAAGTCCCTTCCCCCCGCGGTTCCCGGAGTACCTGCCTTTGGATGCAAGCACCATCAACAGCCTGTTCCTGATCGGCGCATTGCTGGTGGGTGCGAGTATCCTGGTCAGCTCGCTGTCGTCGCGCCTGGGCATCCCTATCCTGGTCATCATCCTTGCGGTCGGCATGGCCGCCGGTGTCGATGGTGGCGGCATCATTTTCAACAACTACCCGACCGCCTACCTGGTAGGCAACCTGGCATTGGCCGTGATCCTGCTGGACGGCGGCCTGCGCACGCGGGTTGCGAGCTTCCGGGTGGCCCTGTGGCCGGCGCTGTCGCTGGCCACCATCGGCGTGATGATCACCACCGCCCTCACCGGCATGGTCGCCGCCTGGCTGTTCGACCTGAGCCTGATCCAGGGCCTACTGATCGGCGCCATCGTCGGCTCCACCGATGCTGCGGCGGTGTTCTCGCTGCTCGGCGGCAAAGGCCTGAACGAGCGGGTGACCGCGACCCTGGAAATCGAATCGGGCAGCAACGACCCGATGGCCGTGTTCCTTACGGTCACCCTCATCGACATGATCGCCAGCGGCCAGACCGGCCTGCACTGGAGCCTGCTCACCCACCTGCTGCGCGAATTCGGCATCGGCGGGCTGGTGGGCCTGGGCGGCGGCTGGCTGATGCTGCAATTGGTCAACCGCATCAAGCTGGCTGGCGGCCTGTACCCGATCCTGGTGATTGCCGGCGGCCTGGTGGTGTTCTCGCTGACCAACGCCCTGCACGGCAGCGGCTTCCTCGCCGTGTACCTGTGCGGCCTGGTGCTGGGCAACAAGCCCATCCGCAGCCGCCACGGCATCCTGCACATGCTCGATGGCATGGCGTGGCTGGCGCAGATCGGCATGTTCCTGGTGCTGGGGTTGCTGGTCACGCCGCACGACTTGCTGCCCATTGCCCTGCCGGCGCTGGGCCTCGCGCTGTGGATGATACTGGTGGCGCGCCCGCTGTCGGTGGTCGCCAGCCTGTTGCCGTTCAAGGCCTTCCACGGCCGTGAAAAGGCCTTCATTTCCTGGGTCGGCCTGCGCGGTGCGGTACCGATCATCCTCGCGGTGTTCCCGCTGATGGCTGGCCTGCCGGATGCCCAGCTGTTCTTCAACCTGGCCTTCTTCATCGTGCTGGTGTCGCTGCTGGTGCAAGGCACCAGCCTGCCGTGGATGGCCAAGCTGCTTAAAGTGACGGTACCGCCAGACCCGGCGCCAATCTCCCGCTCCGCCCTGGAAGTGCACATCACCAGCGAGTGGGAATTGTTCGTCTACCGCCTGGGCGCCGAAAAATGGTGCATCGGCGCCGCGCTGCGCGAGCTGAAAATGCCAGAAGGCACGCGGATCGCCGCACTGTTCCGGGGCGAGCAGCTGCTGCACCCGTCGGGCAGCACCGTGCTGGAAGTCGGCGACATGCTTTGCGTGATCGGCCACGAGCACAACCTGCCCGCCTTGGGCAAACTGTTCAGCCAGGCGCCACAGCGCGGCCTCGACTTGCGATTCTTCGGCGACTTCGTACTCGAAGGCGATGCCGAACTGGGTGCGGTGGCGGCGTTGTACGGCCTCAAACTCGATGGCCTGGACGCGAAAATGCCACTGGCGCAGTTCATCCGACAGAAGGTCGGAGGCGCTCCAGTAGTAGGTGACCAGGTCGAATGGCATGGCACGATCTGGACCGTGGCCACCATGGACGGGAACAAGATTCAGAAAGTGGGCGTCAGATTCCCCGAAGGAACGCGACCCGGACCAGGATTGTTCCTCTAAACTTCGTTTGCCTGATTCTCAAGTAGCCTGCCTATGTCCCTGCGCGCGTATCTCCGCACAGCCCTGCTCGGGCTGTGCCTGTCTCTCTCTTTTGCAGCCACTGCGGCAGAAGCCCCGACCACCGCCAGTATCCAGAACAGCCTTGACAAGATCGCCGAGCGCAAGCTGCCCGAGGCCGAGCAGAAGGCACTGCAGCAGGTGCTGGAGCAAACCCTCAGCCTGCTCGCCAGCAAGGAAGACAACGAGCACAAGCTCACCGCCCTCAAGCAGCAGTTGGCCGGGGCCCCGAAAGAAACTAGCGACAGCCAGCATGAACTGGCCAGGCTCAAGGAGAGCAAGCCACAGCCGGTGGCCCAGCGCTACGCCAGCCTCAGCGTGCCGCAACTGGAACAGATGCTCAGCGAACGCAGCACCCAGCAGGGCGAGCTGCAGGAGGCGCTGTCCGAAGCCAACAGCCTGATCATCAATTCGCAGACCCGCCCGGAACGAGCCCAGGCTGAAATCAGCAACGCCCAGGCACGCACCCAGCAGATCAACAGCATTCTCAAGACCGGCAAGGATGCAGGCAAACCGATCAACGCCGACCAGCGCAACCAGCTCAACGCCGAACTGGCCTCGCTCAACGCCCTGACCCTGCTGCGCCGCCAGGAGCTGGCCGGCAACAGCCAGCTGCAAGACCTTGGCAACGCTCGCCACGACCTGCTGATCGAGCGCGCCGCGCGCCTGGAACAGGAAATCCAGGACCTGCAGACCTTGATCAACGACAAGCGCCTGGCGCAGTCCCAGGAAGCCGTCACCCAGCAGTCGATCGAGGCCCAGAAAGCCGGCGGCAGCAGCCTGCTGGCCACCGAAAGCGCGGTCAACCTCAAACTCTCCGATTACCTGCTCAAAAGCACCGATCGGCTCAACGAACTGACCCAGCAGAACCTGCGCACCAAACAGCAACTGGACAGCCTGACCCAGGCCGACCAGGCGCTGGACGAACAGATCAACGTGCTCAAGGGCAGCCTGCTGCTGTCGAAGATTCTCTACAAGCAGAAGCAGAGCCTGCCGCACCTGAAACTGGACCGCGATCTGGCTGACCAGATCGCCGACACCCGGTTGTACCAGTTCGAGGTCAACCAGCAACGCGAGCAGATGAGCAACCCGGTCACCTACGTCGACAAGCTGCTGGCCGCCCAGCCGCAGGAAGAGGTGACGCCACAGCTGCGCAAAGCCCTGCTGGAAGTGGCCATCACCCGCAGCGACCTGCTGGAGCGGCTGAACCGCGAGTTGTCGGCACTGCTCAACGAATCGATCACCTTGCAGCTCAACCAGAAGCAGTTGCTGGGCACTGCGCAGAGCCTGCGTACCACCCTCGACGAGCAGATGTTCTGGATCCCCAGCAACAAGCCGCTGGACTGGGACTGGCTGCGCTACGTACCCGAGCGCCTGGCTGATCAGGTCGCCAACCTGCCGTGGGGTTCGGGCCTGAAGGAACTGGCCGACGGCTTGAGCCAACGCCCGTTGCTGTTCCTGCCGCTGCTGCTGGTGATCGGCGCCCTGCTGTGGCGGCGCAAGTACCTGTACCAGCGGTTGGGCAAGGTGCACCAGGACATCGGCCATTTCCGCCGCGACAGCCAGTGGCATACGCCCCAGGCGCTGCTCATCAATATCCTGCTGGCGATGCCGGTCAGCCTGGGCCTGGCCCTGTGCAGCTATGCCCTGCAGATCGACGCCCGGGGGCAGAACGCCAACCTCGGCGCCGCCCTCTGGCAACTGGCACAGGCCTGGCTGGTGTTCTATACCGCCTATCGCATCCTTGCCCCCGGCGGCGTGGCGGAAATCCACTTCCGCTGGCACAAGCCGCAGGTCGAGTTCCTGCGCGGCTGGGTACGCCGCCTCGGCACCGTGGTGCTGGCGCTGGTCGGGGTAGTGGCTGTGGCCGAGCACCAGCCATCGGCCCTGGCCGACGACGTGCTGGGCATCGGCGTGGTGCTGACCTGCTACGCACTGATGGCCTGGCTGCTCAGTCGCCTGCTGCTCAGCAGCCCGGCACACCGTGACACTTCGCTGTTCCGCAAGGCCGTGGGCGTAGCCTTCACCGCGCTGCCCATCGCCCTGTTCGTGGCCGTATGCTTCGGCTATTACTACACCGCGCTGAAACTCACCGACCGGCTGATCTACACCCTCTACCTGCTGCTGTTCTGGCTGGTGATCGAGGCCGCGTTCGTGCGCGGCCTGTCGGTGGCCGCACGGCGCCTGGCCTACCAACGCGCGCTGAGCAAGCGGGCGGCGGCCAAGGAGGGGCTGGACGGCGAAGTCATCACCGAAGAGCCGACCCTGGACATCGAGCAGGTCAACCAGCAGTCGCTGCGCCTTATCCGTCTGGCCCTGCTCGGCGGCTTCATCGCTGGCCTGTACTGGGTGTGGTCGGACCTGATCTCGGTGTTCGCCTACCTCAACAACTTCGTCCTCTACGAATACACCAGCGGCACCGGCGCCGCCGCCAGCATGGTGCCGATCAGCCTCGGCGACCTGCTCGGTGCCCTGATCATCGTCGGCATCACCTTTGCCCTGGCCGGCAACTTGCCGGGCCTGCTGGAAGTACTGGTACTGTCGCGCCTGAACCTGGCCCAGGGCAGCGCCTACGCCACCACCACGCTGTTGTCGTACACCATCGTCGGCGTCGGCATCGTCAGTACCCTGTCGACCCTGGGGGTCAGCTGGGACAAGCTGCAATGGCTGGTAGCCGCGTTGTCGGTGGGCCTGGGCTTCGGCATGCAGGAGATCTTCGCCAACTTCATTTCCGGCATCATGATCCTGTTCGAGCGCCCGGTGCGCATCGGCGACACCATCACCATCGGCAACCTGTCGGGCACGGTGAGCAAGATCCGCATCCGCGCCACCACCATCACCGATTTCGACCGCAAGGACATCATCGTCCCCAACAAGACCTTCATCACCGGCCAGCTGATCAACTGGTCGCTGACCGATACGGTCACCCGGGTAACGCTGAAGCTGGGTATCGACTACGGCTCCGACCTGGACCTGGTGCGCGAGCTGCTGCTCAAGGGCGCCCATGAAAACCCACGGGTACTCAAGGACCCGGAACCGATCGTGTATTTCCTCAACTTCGGCGAAAGCTCGCTGGACCATGAACTGCGCATGCACGTACGCGACCTGGGCGACCGCAACCCGACGCTGGACGAGATCAACCGCTACATCAACCGTGAATTCAAGGCGCACAACATCAAGATCTCGGTACGCCAGGTCGAGGTATTCCTGATGGACCAGAAGGGGGGCAAGCAACAGCTGGTGCCGGTGGAGCAGCCAAAACCGGATGGCACTCAGCCTGTGTAAGTGGACTCCATAGGGCATGAACGCCCAGAATGCCTGCGAGGGCTTCGCCCTCGTTCGCCGGCAAGCCCGCTCCCACCAGAACTGCGTTGCTCTCAGGCTCTGCACATCTCCGGTGAGAGCTGGCTTGCCGGCGATGGGCCGCAACGCGGCCCCAATGGCACCGACTTCCAGGAGCAGCCCGTGAAAGCCCTCGACCAACTCACCTTCGACAACCGCTTCGCCCGCCTGGGCGACGCGTTCTCCACCCAGGTGCTGCCCGATCCCATCGCAGAGCCACGTCTGGTGGTAGCGAGCGAGTCGGCCATGGCCCTGCTCGACCTCGACCCGGCCCAGGCCGACCTGCCGTTGTTCGCCGAACTGTTCAGCGGCCACAAGCTGTGGGACCAAGCCGACCCACGGGCAATGGTCTATTCCGGCCACCAGTTCGGCTCGTACAACCCACGGCTGGGTGATGGCCGTGGCCTGCTGCTGGCCGAAGTGCTCAATGACGCCGGCGAGCACTGGGATCTGCACCTCAAGGGCGCCGGCCAGACCCCCTATTCGCGCATGGGTGACGGCCGTGCGGTGCTGCGCTCGTCGGTCCGTGAGTTCCTCGCCTCCGAAGCCCTGCACGCCCTGGGCATCGCCACCAGCCGGGCATTGTGCGTCATCGGCTCCAGCACCCCGGTATGGCGCGAAACCCGTGAAAGCGCGGCCATGCTCACCCGCCTGGCGCACAGCCACGTGCGTTTCGGCCACTTCGAGTATTTCTATTACACCAAACAACCCGAGCAGCAGCGCGTGCTGATCGACCACGTGCTGGAACAGCACTATCCCGAATGCTGTGAGGCGCAGCAGCCGTACCTGGCCATGTTCCGCACCATCGTCGAGCGCAACGCCGAGCTGATTGCCCGCTGGCAGGCCTACGGCTTCTGCCACGGCGTGATGAACACCGATAACATGTCGATTCTCGGGATCACCTTCGATTTCGGCCCCTATGCCTTCCTGGATGATTTCGACGCCAACTTCATCTGCAACCACTCCGACGACCGTGGTCGCTACAGCTATGCCAACCAGGTGCCGATTGCGCACTGGAACCTCAGTGCCCTGGCTCAGGCCCTGACCACAGTGATCGAAGTGGAACCGCTGAAAGAGGCACTCGGGCTGTTCCTGCCGCTTTATCAGGCCCATTACCTCGACCTGATGCGCCGCCGTCTGGGCCTGACCACTGCCGAGGACGACGACATGGCGTTGGTCGAGCGCCTGTTGCAGCGCATGCAGAGCGGTGGCGTGGACTACAACCTGTTCTTCCGTAAACTGGGTGACAGGCCGGTAGCCGAAGCGCTGAAGGTAGTGCGCGACGACTTCATTGACCTGGCCGGTTTCGATGCCTGGAGTGCAGCTTACCTGGCCCGCTGTGAGCGTGAAGCTGCTAATGCCGAAGGGCGTCGGGAACGGATGCATGCGGTCAACCCGCTGTATGTGCTGCGCAACTACCTGGCGCAGAAAGCCATCGAAGCGGCTGAAGCGGGGGACTACAGTGAAGTACGGCGGTTGCATCAGGTGTTGAGCAAACCGTTTGAAGAGCAAGCCGGGATGCAGGCCTACGCCGAACGGCCGCCAGAGTGGGGCAAGCACCTGGAAATCAGCTGTTCATCCTGATTTGATGGTCGCTGTACAGGCCCCATCGCCGGCAAGCCAGCTCGCACAGGTAAAAAGCCTACCTGAGGCAGACGCCCCCCCTGGGAGCCGGCTTGCCGGCGACAGGGCCCGAACAAACAACACTAGGAATTGATATGTCCGAGCCACTGGTAATCCCCTGCCCCCACTGCAACGGCCTCAACCGCCTGCCTGCCGAGCGCCTGGGCGACGCGCCGAAATGCGGCCGCTGCAAACAGGACATGCTGCTGAGCACACCCTTCGAGCTCACCGAAGCCAGCTACGCCAGCCAGATCAAAGGCGACCTGCCGCTACTGGTCGACATCTGGGCCGACTGGTGCGGCCCGTGCAAGGCCTTTGCCCCCACCTTCGAACAAGCCGCCCGCCAACTGGCCGGTCGCTGCCGCCTGGCCAAGCTCGACAGCGAAGCCAACCGCAACCTGGCCGGGCAATTGGGTATCCGTTCGATCCCCAGCCTGCTGCTGTTCAGAAACGGCCGCGAAATCAGCCGCCAGGCCGGGGCGTTCCCACTCCAGTCATTGCTGGAGTGGCTGCGCAGCCAAGGGGTTTAAGCGTTCTCTTCAAGCAGCGAATGCAACTCAACGAACTGCTGGGTCAGCTTGTGCCTGGGCTCCAGGTGAATCAGCGGCAGGCTGGCGTGATGCGACTCACGCATCTTCACCGAGCTGCCCAGGTACACCGGTAGCACCGGCAGGCCTTCCTCCAGCAGCTCATCGAGCATCTGCTGCGGCAGGCTGGCGCGGGACTGGAACTGGTTGACCACGATGCCTTCCACCACCAGATCTTCGTTGTGGTCTTCCTTGAGTTCTTCGATCTCGGCCAGCAGACCATATAGGGCCTGGCGCGAAAAACTGTCGCAATCAAAGGGGATCAATACGCGATCGGCGGCAATCAGCGCGGAAACAGCATAGAAGTTC
Source organism: Pseudomonas oryzicola (assembly GCF_014269185.2). Taxonomy (NCBI): domain Bacteria; kingdom Pseudomonadati; phylum Pseudomonadota; class Gammaproteobacteria; order Pseudomonadales; family Pseudomonadaceae; genus Pseudomonas; species Pseudomonas oryzicola. The sequence goes on along the minus strand of NZ_JABWRZ020000001.1, from coordinate 534,943 downwards.
AGCGCTGGCGGGGTATCGATATAGATCCGCTCGTAGTCCTCGTCCAGTTCGTCGAGGAGCTTACGCAGCTTGTTGATCTTGTGCTTGGCCTCCAGCTTCGGCTGCAGGTCGGCCAGCTCGGCGGTAGCAGTGACCACGTGCAGGTTGTCGAACGGGGTTTCGTAGATATCGACTTTGTTCTTCTTGCTGAACGGCCCGCTGGACAGGCTTTGCTTGAAGAAATCGGCAATGCCCATGGGGATGTCCTCGCCGGTGAGGCCGGTGAGATACTGGGTCGAGTTGGCCTGGGCATCCAGGTCGATCAGCAGGGTCCGGTAGCCTTCATTGGCACTGACCGCCGCCAGGTTGCAGGCAATGCTCGACTTGCCCACGCCACCTTTCTGATTGAACACCACGCGCCGCATGATTGACCTCCGTGTTTCAACGAATGCCCGAGTATGTGGCGGCGCCGTGGCAATGGCCAGTGCCATTTGCCGTTCACCTCTGCAGGCCGTCAGTCATAAGCCTGTCCGATGACCAATTCGGCAAACGCCTTGGCCATTGCCGACCTGCCGCGCTCGCGTTGTACCAGCCACACCGCCGTCATCGCCCCGTCATCGAGCAAGGTGCGGTACACCACCCCGTCGATGCGCATGCGCTGGAAGGACGCCGGCAGCACCGAAACCCCCAGCCCCGCCGAGACCAGGCCAATGATGGTCATCGCCTCGCCCGCCTCCTGGGCAAAATGCGGACTGAACCCCGCCTGCCGCGCCAGGCTCAACAGCTGGGCATGCAAACCGCTGCCATAACTGCGCGGGAAGAAAACGAACGGCTCATCGGCCAATGCCGCCATGTGCAGGCCATGTTCAGTACCCTCGGCCAGCGGATGCGACGCGTTGATCACCGCCACCAACGGCTCGCTGAACAACTCGGTGGCCAGCAAGCCTTCCGGCAGCGGCATTGGCCGCATCAGGCCTACTTCGATCGACTCATTGAACACCCCCTCGGCGACATCGCGACTGCTCATTTCCCTGAGGTTCAAGTGCACCGCCGGGAAACGCTGGCGGAACGCATGGATGGCCTTGGGGACCTTCGAGGTGAACGGGGCCGAGGAGGTGAAGCCGATCTTCATTTCGCCCAGCTCACCCAACTGCGCACGTCGGGCCACGTCAGCGGCCTTTTCCACCTGCGCCAGGACCTGGCGGGCTTCGTCGAGGAACAACCGCCCCGCCTCGCTCAGCTCGACCCGTCGGTTGGTACGCTCGAACAGCCGCGCGCCCAGCTCCTGCTCCAGCGCCTGGATCTGCTGGCTCAGTGGCGGCTGCGAGATGCCCAGTTGCTGGGCGGCACGACCAAAGTGCAACTCCTCGGCCACGGCAATGAAGTAACGCAGGTGGCGCAGTTCCATGATTGGCTCCGAGCAGGTCGTTAAACGTCTTAAATAGGTCGAACAATATATTGGATCTAATCATTAGCCAGCTATATGCTTTTTTCATTGCGCCAGAGGTCCCGCCTGTGAAAACTGCTGTAGCGCCCCTTCCCGCCGAGCCAAAACCCGACACCTTGAACGACATGTGGATCGAAAAGGGCACTCCTGCTTTCATGAAGACCGTGCTGGCCCTGTTCAGCGGCGGCTTCGCCACTTTCGCCCTGCTGTACTGCGTGCAGCCGATGATGCCCCTGCTGTCCAGGGAGTTTGCCATCAACGCGGCGCAAAGCAGCCTGGTGCTGTCGGTATCGACGGCGATGCTGGCGTTCGGCCTGTTGGTCACCGGGCCCATTTCCGATCGCATCGGCCGCAAGCCGGTGATGGTGTTCGCCCTGGCTTGCGCTGCACTGTCCACCTTGGCCAGCGCGGTGATGCCGAGTTGGGAGCTGGTCCTGGCCAGCCGCGCCCTGGTCGGCCTGTCGCTCAGCGGCCTGGCGGCGGTGGCGATGACCTACCTGAGCGAAGAGATCCACCCGCAGCACATCGGCCTGGCCATGGGCCTGTACATTGCCGGCAACGCTATTGGCGGCATGAGTGGACGCCTGATCACTGGTGTGCTGATTGACTTCGTCAGTTGGCATACGGCGATGCTGACCATCGGTGGCCTGGCCCTGGCAGCCGCGCTGGTGTTCTGGAAAGTGCTGCCCGAATCGCGCAACTTCCGCCCACAGGCAATGAACCCGCGCAGCCTGCTGGACGGCTTTGTCATGCACTTCAAGGATGCCGGGCTGCCCTGGCTGTTCCTCGAAGCCTTCCTGCTGATGGGCGCTTTCGTCACCCTGTTCAACTACATCGGCTACCGACTGCTGGCCGAGCCTTACCACATGAACCAGGCCTTGGTCGGCTTGCTGTCGGTGGTGTACCTGTCGGGTATCTACAGCTCGGCGCAGGTCGGCGCTTTGGCCGACAAGCTGGGTCGGCGCAAGGTTTTCTGGGCCAGTATCGTGGTGATGGCGAGTGGCTTGCTGATGACCATGGCCAGCCCGCTGCTGATGGTGATCGTCGGTATGCTGGTGTTCACCTTTGGCTTCTTTGGCGCACACTCGGTGGCCAGCAGCTGGATTGGTCGCAGGGCTTCGAAAGCCAAGGGACAGGCGTCGTCGTTGTACCTGTTCAGCTATTACGCCGGGTCAAGTGTGGCCGGTACGGCGGGCGGGGTGTTCTGGCACCAGTGGGGGTGGAATGGCATCGGGGTGTTCATTGGCAGCCTGCTGACGGTGGCATTGCTGGTGGCGCTGCATCTGAGCAAGCTGCCACCTAAATCGAGCTGAACCTCGGGGGTCGCGATGGGCTGCAAAGCAGCCCAAGAATATCGGATCAGTTGATGATCTCGACCATGTCCACATCCACTTCCCGGCTCATCAGGTGTTTCTCCACCTCACCGGTCAGCTTGACCCTGGTCTTGTCGTTGAACGGCGTCTGCGGCAGGTCTTCATCATCGATTTCCACGGTGATGGTGCCGGTGTTGTCCTTGAACTCGTACTTGTCGTCGTTGTTGATCTTTTTGGTCACGAAGCCCTGCAGCACCACTGGGGTGTCGTCGGCTGCATCGTTGGCCGCAGCTACGGTGGCCACCGACTGGGCGCCCGGACCGGTGTAGCCGGCAGCCAGGGCGGCAGTGCTGAACAGAGGGGCGAGGATCAGGGCGAGGTAGCGAGCTTTCATGAGGATCAGGTCCTGTTTGGTTTCGATAGGACCAGATTAGCGACGATCGCTGAATTAAAACTTAACGCAACAAAAAGCCCGGCACTTGGCCGGGCTTTCACTTTCAGTGATCAGCTCACTGATGGTATTGCGCCGACAGCTCATGCACGGCGTTGATGAACACGCCGGCGTGCTCCGGGTCGACTTCCGGTGTGATGCCGTGGCCCAGGTTGAACACATGGCCTGTGCCGTTGCCATAGCTGGCCAGGATGCGCGCCACCTCCTTGCGGATGGCTTCGGGCTTGGCGTACAGCACGGTCGGGTCCATGTTGCCCTGCAGCGCAACCTTGTCACCCACGCGGCGGCGGGCATCGCCGATCTCGCAGGTCCAGTCCAGGCCCAGCGCGTCGGCGCCGGCTTCGGCGATGCTTTCCAGCCACAGGCCGCCATTCTTGGTGAACAGGATTACCGGTACCTTGCGCCCTTCGTGCTCGCGGATCAGGCCGCTGACGATCTTGCGCATGTAGGCCAGGGAGAATTCCTGGTAGGCCGCCGCCGAGAGGTTGCCGCCCCAAGTGTCGAAAATCTGCACGGCCTGGGCGCCAGCGAGGATCTGCCCGTTGAGGTAGCTGGTAACCGACTGCGCCAGCTTGTCCAGCAGCAGGTGCAGGGCCTGCGGGTTGTCGTAGGCCATTGCCTTGGTCTTGCGGAAGTCCTTCGATGAGCCGCCTTCGACCATGTAGGTGGCCAGCGTCCATGGGCTGCCGGAGAAGCCGATCAGCGGCACGCGGCCGTTGAGCTCGCGGCGGATGGTGCTGACCGCGTCCATCACATAGCCGAGGTCTTTCTGTGGGTCGGGGATTGGCAGCGCTTCGATATCGGCCGGGGTGCTGATGACCTTCTTGAAGCGCGGGCCTTCGCCGGTTTCGAAGTACAAGCCCAGGCCCATCGCGTCTGGGATGGTGAGAATGTCCGAGAACAGGATCGCCGCATCCAGCGGGTAGCGGTCCAGCGGCTGCAAGGTGACCTCGCAGGCGAACTGCGGGTTCATGCACAGGCTCATGAAGTCACCGGCCTTGGCGCGGCTGGCGCGGTACTCCGGCAGATAGCGGCCGGCCTGGCGCATCATCCACACCGGGGTGACGTCTACGGGTTGCTTGAGCAGTGCACGCAGGAAACGATCGTTCTTCAGGGCAGTCATGTCGGCATCCGGAAAAAAAGTGCGGGCATTTTCTCAGACGCCAGCGCAAAAGGCACGGTCAGGGCCATGCGTTTTATCTATTGGATGCCATGGATCAAGGGTTTTTGTATACAAAGCTTCGCGAGCAAGCTCGCCCCCACAAGGTACTCGTGGATCCTGTGGGAGCGGGCCTGCCCGCGAATGCGATCGATCAGACTTCGAGGTAGTCCAGGATACCTTCGGCGGCAGTACGCCCTTCGAAGATCGCCGTCACCACCAGGTCCGAACCGCGCACCATGTCGCCACCGGCAAACACTTTCGGGTTGCTGGTCTGGTGCTTGAACTTGCCCTTCTCCGGGGCCACCACGCGGCCCTGGCTGTCCAGCTGGATGCCATGCTGCTCGAACCACGGCGCCGGGCTTGGGCGGAAGCCGAAAGCGATCACCACGGCGTCGGCTGGCAGGATCTCTTCGGAACCCGGGATCGGTTCCGGGCTACGGCGGCCACGGGCATCCGGCTCGCCCAGACGGGTCTCGACCACCTTCACGCCTTCGACCTTGTCTTCGCCGACAATGGCGATCGGCTGGCGGTTGTAGAGGAACTTGACGCCCTCTTCCTTGGCATTCTTCACTTCACGGCGCGAACCCGGCATGTTCGCCTCGTCACGACGGTAGGCACAGGTCACCGACTTGGCGCCCTGGCGGATCGAAGTACGGTTGCAGTCCATCGCGGTGTCACCACCACCGAGCACCACCACCTTCTTGCCCTGCATGTCGACGAAATCTTCCGGCGACTTCTCGAAGCCCAGATTGCGGTTGACGTTGGCGATCAGGAAGTCCAGCGCGTCATGCACGCCCGGCAGGTCCTCGCCCGGGAAGCCGCCCTTCATGTAGGTGTAGGTGCCCATGCCCATGAACACTGCGTCGTACTCGGCGAGCAGTTGCTCCATGGTCACGTCCTTGCCCACCTCGGTGTTCAGGCGGAACTCGATACCCATGCCGGTGAACACTTCGCGGCGGTTGCTGAGCACGGTCTTTTCCAGCTTGAACTCGGGGATGCCGAAGGTCAGCAGGCCGCCGATTTCCGGGTTACGGTCGAACACCACCGGGGTCACGCCAGCACGCACCAGCACATCGGCACAGCCCAGGCCGGCCGGGCCGGCGCCGATGATGGCGACGCGCTTGCCGGTTGGCTTGACCTTGGACATGTCCGGGCGCCAGCCCATGGCGAAGGCGGTGTCGGTGATGTACTTCTCGACCGAGCCGATGGTCACCGCGCCGAAGCCGTCATTGAGGGTGCAGGCGCCCTCGCACAGGCGATCCTGCGGGCATACGCGGCCGCACACTTCCGGCAGGGTGTTGGTCTGGTGCGACAGCTCGGCCGCCGCCAGGATGTTGCCTTCGGAAACCAGCTTCAGCCAGTTGGGGATGAAGTTGTGGACCGGGCACTTCCATTCGCAATACGGGTTACCGCAGCCCAGGCAGCGGTGCGCCTGCTCCACGGACTGCTGCGGCTTGAACGGCTCGTAGATTTCCACGAACTCCTTCTTGCGCTGGCGCAGCAGCTTTTTCTTCGGGTCCTTGCGGCCCACTTCGATGAACTGGAAGTCGTTGTTCAGACGTTCAGCCATTTTTCAAAACCTCTTTACCGCAGTTGTCAGCCCCAGGCTGCAAGCTGCAAGACGATCACTTGAGCACGACAGGCCCCGCGCACGGGGCCGTCACTTGCAGCTGTTGTTACTGCGGGTTGGCACGGGTGCTGGACAGCAACTGCTTCAGGTTGGCCGCCTTCGGCTTCACCAGCCAGAAGCGCCGCACGTAGTCGTCCAGGTTCTCCGAGAGCTCACGCCCCCACTCGCTGCCGGTCTCCTCGACGTACTCGGCAAGGACTCGCGCCAGGTGGCTGCGATAGGCCTCCATCGCTTCACCACTGATCCGCTGGATTTCCACCAGCTCGTGGTTGAGTTTGTCGACGAAGGTATTGTCCATGTCGAGCACGTAGGCGAAGCCGCCAGTCATGCCAGAACCGAAGTTGTAACCGGTCTTGCCCAACACGCAGACAAAGCCGCCGGTCATGTATTCACAGCAGTGATCGCCAGTGCCCTCGACAATAGCGTGGGCGCCAGAGTTACGCACAGCGAAGCGCTCGCCTGCGGTACCGGCAGCGAACAGCTTGCCGCCAGTGGCGCCGTACAGGCAGGTGTTGCCGACGATGGCGCTGTGCTGGGTTTCGAAGGGGCTGCCGGCTGGCGGCACGATGGTGACCTTGCCACCGGTCATACCCTTGCCGACGTAGTCGTTGGCGTCGCCTTCCAGGTGCAGGTTCAGGCCCCCGGCGTTCCACACGCCGAAACTCTGGCCCGCAGTGCCCTTGAAGCGGAAGGTGATCGGCGCTGCAGCCATACCCTGGTTGCCGTGCAGACGGGCGATCTCGCCCGACACGCGGGCACCGATGGACCGGTCGCAGTTGCAGATGTCGAGGCTGAACTCGCCACCGGCCTGGTCACGGATAGCCGGCATGGCCATTTCAACCATTTTCTCGGCCAGCTCGCCCTGGTCGAACGGCGGGTTCCTGTCCACTTCGCAGAACTGCGGCTTGTCCGCCGGGATGTGCGAGCTGCCCAGCAGCGGCGACAGGTCGAGGTACTGCTGGCGCTCGGTGTCGCCTGGCAGTACATCGAGCAGGTCGGTACGGCCGATCAGCTCGCCCAGGCTGCGCACGCCCAGCTTGGCCAGCCATTCACGGGTTTCTTCGGCCACGAAGGTGAAGAAGTTGATCACCATGTCGACAGTGCCGATGTAGTGATCCTTGCGCAGCTTGTCGTTCTGCGTGGCGACGCCGGTAGCGCAGTTGTTCAGGTGGCAGATGCGCAGGTACTTGCAGCCCAGGGCGATCATCGGTGCGGTGCCGAAGCCGAAGCTTTCGGCGCCGAGGATGGCTGCCTTGATCACGTCCAGGCCGGTCTTCAGGCCGCCGTCGGTCTGCACCCGTACCTTGCCGCGCAGGTCGTTGCCGCGCAGGGTCTGATGGGTCTCGGCCAGGCCCAGCTCCCACGGGGCACCGGCATACTTGATCGACGTCAGCGGCGAAGCACCGGTGCCACCGTCGTAGCCGGAAATGGTAATCAGGTCAGCGTAGGCCTTGGCCACACCGGCGGCGATGGTGCCGACACCGGCTTCAGCAACCAGTTTGACCGATACCAGGGCCTGCGGGTTGACCTGCTTGAGGTCGTAGATCAGCTGGGCCAGGTCTTCGATCGAGTAGATGTCATGGTGCGGTGGTGGCGAAATCAGAGTCACACCCGGCACCGCGTAGCGCAGCTTGGCGATCAGGCCGTTGACCTTGCCGCCTGGCAGCTGGCCGCCCTCACCGGGCTTGGCGCCCTGGGCAACCTTGATCTGCAGCACTTCGGCGTTGACCAGATATTCCGGGGTCACGCCAAAGCGACCGGTGGCCACCTGCTTGATCTTCGAGCTCTTGATGGTGCCGTAGCGCGACGGGTCTTCACCGCCCTCACCCGAGTTGGAGCGCGCACCCAGGCGGTTCATGGCCTCGGCCAACGCCTCATGCGCCTCTGGCGACAACGCGCCCAGCGAAATACCGGCGGAGTCGAAGCGCTTGAGGATGGCCTCCAGCGGTTCGATCTGCTCCAGCGGCAGCGGCTGGTCGGCCACTTTCACCTTGAGCAGGTCGCGGATCATCGACACCGGGCGCTGGTCGACCAGCGTGGTGTATTCCTTGAACTTGGCGTAGTCGCCCTGCTGCACAGCGGCCTGCAGGGTGTTGACCACGTCCGGGTTGTAGGCGTGGTATTCGCCACCGTGGACGAACTTCAGCAGGCCACCTTGCTGGATCGGCTTGCGCGCGCTCCAGGCTTCGGCAGCCAGCAGCTTCTGGTCGCTTTCCAGGTCTTCGAAGCGCGCACCCTTGATGCGGCTGGACACGCCCTTGAAGCTCAGGCCAACCACTTCTTCGGACAGGCCGATGGCTTCGAACAGCTGCGCACCACGGTACGAGGCGATGGTGGAGATGCCCATCTTCGACAGGATCTTCAACAGGCCCTTGGAGATGCCCTTGCGGTAGTACTTGAACACTTCGTCCAGGTCGCCCAGCACTTCGCCGGTGCGGATCAGGTCGGCCAGCACTTCGTAGGCCAGGTACGGGTACACGGCCGAGGCACCGAAGCCCAGCAGCACGGCGAAGTGGTGCGGGTCACGGGCGGTAGCGGTTTCCACCAGGATGTTGCTGTCGCAGCGCAAGCCCTGTTCGGTCAGGCGGTGGTGCACCGCACCAACGGCCAGCGAGGCATGCACCGGCAGCTTGCCCGGGGCGATGTAGCGGTCGCTCAGCACCAGTTGGGTCTTGCCAGCGCGCACCGCTTCTTCGGCCTGGTCGGCGATGTTGCGGATGGCCGCTTCCAGGCCGACGCTCTCTTCATAGTTGAGGTCGATCAGCTGGCGGTCGAAGCCTTCGCGCTCAAGGTTCATCAGCGAGCGCCACTTGGCCGGCGAGATGACCGGCGAGCTGAGGATCACCCGCGAAGCATGTTCCGGGGATTCCTGGAAGATGTTGCGCTCGGCGCCCAGGCAGATTTCCAGGGACATGACGATCGCTTCGCGCAGCGGGTCGATCGGCGGGTTGGTCACCTGGGCGAACTGCTGGCGGAAGAAGTCGTACGGTGAGCGCACGCGCTGCGACAGCACGGCCATCGGCGTGTCGTCCCCCATCGAACCGACCGCTTCCTGGCCCTGCTCGCCCAGCGGGCGCAACACCTGGTCACGCTCTTCGAAGGTGACCTGGAACATCTTCATGTATTGCTTGAGCTGGTCGGCATCGTAGCTGGCCACGCCCTGGTCGTCGGTCAGCGTTGCCTGGATGCGCGTGGCATGCTGACGCAACCAGCGCTTGTACGGGTGGCGCGACTTCAGGCGATTGTCGATGGCATCGGTATCGAGGATCTGGCCGGTTTCGGTGTCGACGGCGAAGATCTGCCCCGGGCCGACACGGCCCTTGGCGATGACGTCCTCTGGCTTGTAGTCCCACACGCCGATTTCCGACGCCAGGGTGATGTAGCCGTTCTTGGTGGTCACCCAGCGCGCCGGGCGCAGGCCGTTGCGATCGAGCAGGCACACCGCGTGGCGGCCTTCGGTCATGACGATACCGGCCGGGCCATCCCACGGCTCCATGTGCATGGAGTTGTATTCGTAGAAGGCGCGCAGGTCGGCGTCCATGGTCTCGACGTTCTGCCAGGCTGGTGGTACCAGCATGCGCACGCCACGGAACAGGTCGATGCCACCGGTAACCATCAGCTCGAGCATGTTGTCCATGCTCGATGAGTCGGAACCGACACGGTTGACCAATGGGCCGAGCTCTTCGAGGTCGGGGATCAGGTCATTGGCGAACTTGGTGCGACGGGCCATCGCCCAGTTGCGGTTGCCGGTGATGGTGTTGATCTCGCCGTTGTGGGCGAGGAAGCGGAATGGCTGCGCCAGCGGCCATTTCGGCAGGGTGTTGGTGGAAAAGCGCTGGTGGAACACGCAGATCGCGGTTTGCAGGCGCTCGTCACCCAGGTCCGGGTAGAACGCCGCCAGATCGCGCGGCATCATCAGGCCTTTGTAGATGATGGTCTTGTGCGAGAAGCTGCAGATGTAATGGTCGACGTCGTGCGCGTTGGCCACGGACGAACGGCGACGAGCACTGAACAGCTTGATGGCGAATTCCTGGTCGCTCAGCCCTTCGCCACCAATGAATACCTGCTCGATCTGCGGCAGGCGCTCCAGGGCGAGGCGGCCGAGTACGCTGGTGTCGATCGGCACCTTGCGCCAGCCAACCAGCTTCAGGCCGGCGGCGATGATTTCGCGGTCCATGTTGGCACGGGCAGCTTCGGCTTTGACCGGGTCCTGGTTGAAGAACACCATGCCGACGGCATACTGCCTGGGCAGCTCGACGGCGAAGTGCTCCTGGGCCACGGCACGCAGGAACTGATCGGGCTTCTGCATGAGCAGGCCGCAACCGTCACCGGTCTTGCCGTCGGCGTTGATGCCGCCGCGGTGAGTCATGCAAGTCAATGCCTGCATGGCGGTTTGCAGAAGGTGGTGGCTCGGCTCGCCCGTCATGTGGGCGATCAGGCCAAAACCACAGTTGTCCTTGAATTCTTCGGGATGGTACAGACCTGTTTTCATAGACACATTCTCACCAGGTTCACCTCTCAACGGAGGTAAATCTCTTTTTTAACAACCACTTACCATCCACGCCGATCAAACGCCAGCTTTTTTGCGGTGGCCATGGAAAACCATTGTTGCACAGCGACAGCGATGCTCACAAATTTTCATGTCTCACCATTGAAAATTTATGTCGCAATTTTGAATGTTTTTACGCCATGCGCCGTGATAGCGGCTTGGCTCGAGTCTGAAGCGTTTCAGCCATGACTGCAAGTAAGGCTTGTGGCCGACAGTCCGGGACAGAAAAGCCTGCCGCGCTCGGGCGCAGCAGGCTAGTCGAAGTTCTGTAATCGCTCAGCAACTGGGCAGCGGGGGTGTTGCCGCCCGGAAGGTAATCAGCGAGCCGTGGCAAGCTCTTGTTGAACGCTGCCAACGGTACGTGGCCAAGGTTTACCAGCCTGGACCTTCGCTGGCAAGTTCTTGATTGCCGCAACCGCAGCATCACGGCTGGCGAAGTTGCCGTAGGTGACGACGTACAGCGGTTTGCCCTGGAGGTTTTTCTTGAAGTAGCGATAGTCGCCACCCTGAGCCTTGACGAAGGCCTGGGCCGACGCTTCGGAGCTGGTACCGAGGATCTGCACCACGTAATTGCCCGGCTTCTGCCCGGCGTACCAGCCACTGTTGCCACTGCCACCAGCCACTGGCTTCTCGGCAGGTTTGGCGGCCGGCTTGGCCACGGCGACCTGGGTCGGCGCCGGGGCAGGCTTGGCAGGCGCAACCGGCTTGGCAGGCTGGGTTGCAACAGGTTTAGGCACAGGCGCAACCGGCTGCGACTGCACCGGCTGGGCAGGTGCAACGGCAACAGGCTGGGCAGGTACCGGCGCCGGACCTGCCTGTACGCCTTGCGGCGGTGCGATGGTGGTCACAGTTGGCGGCGGGTTGCCAGGCTGCAGCGCGGTATCGCCAGCCGGGCTGCCTTCTTCACCCTCGCCCATGCCTGCAGCCTGGGCCAGCGGCTCGCGCATCACCGGCTGTGACTGGCCAACCAGTGGCAGCGGCATCGGCTGGGACGAACCCGAGAATTCGATGGCCGGGCTGCCAGCGTTGCCCTGGCCTTCACCCAGTGGCAACTGGGCCTGGGCGACGGGCGCTTCGGCAGGCGCCTTGTCGCCTTTCTTGGGCATCAATACCGCGGCCGCAACAGCGACCACGACCACAGCGGACAGCGCGAGCACGTGTTTTTTAGGCATCTTGAACCCCATGGATGGTCGCTTGGCCGTCGAGCGGCTGGCGATCATGGCTTCGATCAAAGTGTCACGGGCGACCTGGTTGATGTTGCCAGGCCAACCGTCAGAGTTTTCATGGATATCGACGATCTGTTCGCGGGTGAACACCTCGATGCCCCGGCCAGCCCCTTCCAGGCGCTGCTCCAGATACTCGCGGGTTTCTTCTTCGCTGTAGGGGGCGAGCTCGATGATGTGGAAACGTTCTTCCTCGATATTCAGCTCGTCCAGCCCGGCAATCAGCGAAGGCTCACCGAACAGGAACACATGCGGACGCCCTTCCGGTACGCCAGCGGCCAATTCCAGCAACGCTTGGAGTGCCGACTCGTCGAGTTGTTCCGCATCGTCCACCAGCAAATACACTTCCTGGCCAGTCAGTGCCAGTTGCACCACCTTGGCCAGTATCGCCTGCATTTCTGGCTGCGCCACGTCCAGGTTCTGCGCGACCTGGCCAAGTACGCTGGCGGCGTCACTGGCGCCCCGGGCAGACACCACGACGCTCTGCACCGCCTGCTTGTTGGTGCTGGCCACCAGGGCCTGGCGCAGCAAGGTCTTGCCGCTGCCCAGCGGGCCGCTGACCACCAGCATCAACTGGCTGTAGCGCGCCAGGTGGTGCAACTGGCCGAGCACGGGCTTGCGCTGGGCCGGGAAAAACTTGAAGCCGGGCACGCGGGGCGCGAACGGATCGTGGCTCAACTGGTAATGGTCGAGAAAGGCCTCATCGGCATGCAAACTGGTCATTGCGCTGTCACAACCTCAAAGCTGGGCCACGATCGCGCGGTAATCCGCCGACAAGGTGGCCTGTAGAATCTCTTTCGGATAGTCGTCGGTCACAACGGCCTCGCCCATCTGGCGCAGCAGCACCAGACGCAGACGACCGTCGAGCACCTTTTTGTCGACCGCCATGTGCTCCATGAAATGCGCCGGGGTCATTTCCTGTGGTGGCACCACCGGCAAACCTGCGTCCTGCAACAGGCGGATTCCGCGATCGCGCTCGGCCTGGCTGATCCAGCCAAGGCGCATGGACATTTCCAGGGCCATCACCGTGCCCGCCGCCACGGCTTCGCCGTGCAGCCACACGCCATAGCCCATGTGGGTCTCGATGGCATGCCCGAAGGTATGCCCCAGGTTCAGCGTGGCACGCACGCCTGACTCGCGTTCGTCAGCCCCCACCACCGCGGCCTTGGCCGCGCAGGAGCGGCGAATGGCTTCGGTCAGCGCTGCCGGCTCGAGGGCACGCAGCGCCTGCATATTGTCCTCGAGCCAGGCGAGGAACGGCTTGTCGCAGATCAGGCCGTACTTGATCACTTCGGCCAGGCCGGCGGACAGCTCGCGCGCCGGCAGGGTCTTCAGGGTGGTGGTATCGATCATTACCGCATTGGGCTGGTAGAAGGCTCCGACCATGTTCTTGCCCAGCGGGTGATTGATACCGGTCTTGCCCCCTACCGAGGAGTCGACCTGGGATAGCAGGGTGGTCGGCACCTGGATGAAGTCGACACCACGCTGGTAGCAGGCGGCGGCGAACCCGGCCATGTCACCGATCACGCCCCCACCCAGGGCAACCACGGTGGTGCGGCGGTCGTGGCGCGCCGCCAGCAGGCCATCGAAGATCAGTTGCAGGGTTTCCCAGTTCTTGTGGGCTTCGCCATCGGGCAACACCACTGGCAGTACCGAATAGGCACCCAAGGTCTTGCTCAGGCGTTGGAGATACAGGGGCGCGACGGTTTGGTTGGAAACGATGGCAACCTGCCGCCCGGCGATATGTGGTGCCAGCAGCTCGGGCTGGTCCAGCAGCCCTTCGCCAATGTAGATCGGGTAGCTACGCTCGCCCAGGTCGACCTTTAGTGTCTGCATGTATCCCCACAATGTGCTTGGGCGCGGCGCCGTTGGGCGGCCCACGCGGTTACGTTCAACCTCGCCTCGGCGCAGGTGGCCGAGAATAGTCCCGGGTTAACGGGGCGGCAACTGCTGCAAGCGCTCGAGAATGTCGATCACCACCATGCGTGGCGGCCGCTCGTCGGTTTCCACCACCAGGTCGGCGATCTCGCGGTACAGCGGGTCGCGCGTCTCCAGCAGGGAGCGCAAGGTTGCCTCGGGATTGGCCGTACGCAGCAGGGGGCGATTGCGGTCGCGCGCGGTACGGCCAACCTGCTGTTCCACCGAAGCATGCAGGTAGATCACCCGGCCACCCCGGCGCAGCGCCTGGCGATTGGCTTCGCGCATCACGGCGCCACCACCGGTGGCCAGGACCACGCCGTCGAGTGCGCACAGTTCGGCGATCATCGCCTGTTCGCGGTCACGGAAACCCGGCTCGCCTTCCTTGTCGAAAATCCACGGGATGTTGGCGCCGCAGCGCAGTTCGATTTCCTTGTCGGAATCCTTGAACAGCAGGCGCAGCTCTTTGGCCAATAGGCGTCCGATGGTGCTTTTTCCAGCACCCATGGGTCCCACAAGTATCAAATTTCGCACAGAATCAACGACTCACAGCAATCGCCTGGTCACTCATGATACGCGGAGTCAGGAAGACCAGCAGCTCGGATTTTTTCTCTTGTAATGCATCGCGTCGAAACAGCCGCCCAACATACGGCAGATCGCCGAAAAATGGCACCTTGTCGACCACATTGTTTTGCGAAGTCGAGTACACGCCACCAATCACGATCGTTTCGCCGTCCATCACGCGCACCTTGGCATTGACCTCGTTCTTGCGAATCGGCGGTACGTCGTTCAAGGCATTGACGTAATCCGGCTCGTCCTTGGTCACCCTGACGGTCATGATCACCTTGTTGTCCGGGGTGATCTGCGGGGTCACCTCCAGCGATAGCGAGGCTTCGCGGAACGCTATCGACGTGGCGCCACTCTTGCTGGTCTCCTGATATGGCACCTCGGTGCCCTTGAGGATCCTCGCTGTTTCCTTGTCGGCGGTGACCACCTTGGGTTGCGAGATGATTTCACCGTTGCCGCTCTTCTCCATGGCGCTGAGTTCAAGATCGAGCAGCACGCCCCCACGCAGCAGGCCCAGGCCGATGCTGCTGCCGGCACGCTCCAGTCCAAGGTCGACGAACAGGTCTTTGCCCAGCTGCGGATCCTCCAGGTACAACGGCCCGCCCCAGCGCACCCCCAGGCTCTTCTGGTAATCAACGTTGGCCTCGACGATACGCGCCTCGATCACCACCTGGCGCACCGGCACGTCCAGCTGCGCCACCAGTTGCCGCAACTCGGCAAGACGCTCGGCCGGCTGATGCACCACTAGTGTATTGGTACGCTCATCGACACTCAGGCTGCCCCGCCCGGTGAGGATACCGTCATCCGCCAGGCTCGCCATCAGCAACTCCGCCAGTTCGGCCGCCTTGGCATGGTGGATGGGTAGCAACTCCCGGCGCAACGGCTGCAACTGCGCCTCCAGTGCCTGCCCCACGCGGGTATCGAACGACTGCGTGGCCAATTCGGTCGCAGGCGCCACCAGCAGCACGTTACCGTCCTGGCGCCGAGCCAGGCCCTTGCTGCGCAGCACCAGGTCAAGGGCCTGGTCCCACGGCACATCCTGCAAGCGCAAGGTGACGTTGCCCTGTACGGCATCGCTGGCCACCAGGTTCACGCCGGCATAATCTGCCAGCACCTGCAACACGGCGCGCACCTCCACATCCTGGAAGTTCAGCGACAGCGGCTCACCCTGATACGGCGTCGCCGACGCCAGTGGAATCGGCAGCAGGGCTGCCAGCCCCAACTTCATCAATCGTTTCATCCTGGTTCGGGGCCTCCTTGCCCAGGCGTTTTGCGAGGGTGAGGAACGCCGTGCGTTCGTGCCAGCCCCCCGCCATGAACACGCGCTCGCGCACTTCGACCTGACGCTGGTCGATTTGCGTCACTACACCCTGGTCACGCCCCACCCGGTCGCCCGGGCGCACACGATAGAGCCTGCCAGCCACCCTCAGCAGTGCCTCATGCGCGGCTCCGCGCGACAGGCTGCCGACCATTTCCAGTTGCGCCAACGGCACGCTGGCCAGCCCGGCACTCGGCAGCCGCGACGCCCCGGGGGCAAATGGATCGATCGCTGATATTACGATCGCAGCCCTGGCCGGCACTTGCGCCAGCACAGCGGGGGCCGATGTAGGCGCCAGCGCCTGGTAGGTATCAACCCGCAACTCGAGGCGCAGCAGGCCAGGCTGACCATCGGCTGCCGCAAGCCGCAGGTCACCGCTGCGCAACACGCGCGCCTGGCCGAACCAGTCGTCCAGCCACCGGCGCAAGGCTGCGTAGCGCCCCAGGACCTGTAGCTCCAGCGGTACTTTGCGATAGCCAGGCTGCTGTTCGTCTTCATGTACAACGACCCGCTCGATGAGCAAACCGTGCGCATGCCCCAGCGCGGCCAGGCGATCGAGTAGATCACTCATGCCCTCTCCGGCCGCCAGCTGCCAGTACGCCTCCTGCAAACGCTGTTCGGCAACCGTTACAGACACCTGAAGCTGCTCCAGTGCGGCCAGGTGCGCAGCGCTGGCTGCCTGCTGTTCAGTCAGCTCAGCGTGCCGGACCTCCTCCTGCGCCTGCTGTTGCAACACTGCTGGCAAACGAATTGCGCAGCCCAGGCCAAACAACGCTACCGCCACCAACCCTGGCGCCAGCCGCCTGAAGCGGCGGGAGCGGCTGAGCACAGCCAGCCAGGCCAGCAGCTGCGCTGCTTTCATGACCAGAACGCCGAAACACGAGCGCTGAGCAGAAACTCATCGCCGCCCGGCAAGCTCTTGATGCGCTTGAGCTCCAGGTCGAGTAGTGCGCTCGAGCGGTCCAGGTCGCGCATGAATTGCGCAACCACGGCACCGGACGGGGCCAGCCCGGTCATCTGCAAGTGGCCGTCTTCAAGGCTGAGGTCGAGTAGTTGAACACCGTGCGGCAACGCACCCTCGAGGTCCGCGAACACGCCAGCCAATACATCCTGCTGGGCACGCAGGCTCTCCAGCGCCGTCGCACGGGCGAGCAGGGTTTCATGCAGTTCCCGCACATCCGCCAGCGGTTGCAGTTGCTCGCGCAGCACGGCAATGGCTGCCTGCCGCTGGTTGTTGGCCAGCGCCTGCTGTTGGCCGCGCTGGCGGGCCAGTTGATCGACCAGCGTCACCGCTGCCAAGGCCAGGAGTGCGCCGGCGACCAGTTGCCGGCGAAAACGCCGGAGCGCAGCCTGGTGCCGCCGTTCGCGCCACGGCAGGAGATTCAACCGCATCATGGCCGCCCCCCACCGAGTGCCAGCGCGCAAGCCAGCAGCATCGAGCCATCGATGTGCCCAAGGCCTGCCGGACCAGGCAGAGGCCGGCAGGGTACGTGCAACCGGGCACTCAGTTTTTGCAGCCAACCAGGGTCGATGGGTGAACTGCTGACAACCCACAGGCACGCCGCCCGCTGCCCATCGGCAAGCAGCGCCTGCAAGTGCCCGGGCAACTGCTCCGTCATGCCCACCCCTGCCGCCTGCAGATCCCGACGCTGTTGCAGCCGCCCCGGCTGCCAGTCATAAAGCGTTGAGCCGTGCACGTCGATACGTAGCAGTGCCGCCCCTTCAGGGTTGCCCTGTGGCAACAGGCGGCGCAGGGCAATGCTGTCGACCTCCACCGCCTCCAGCTGCAACCCGGCCTCCTCGACGATGGCCTCAAGGGGCGCCATCGTACTCTGCCGGCACGCAGCCACCATCACTTCGACACAGCCTGGCTGAGCGCGGGAGCCTTCCATCACTTGAAAGTCCAAGGCCAGGTCTTCCAGTGGAAATGGAAACAGCCGCTCTGCGTCAGCCAGCAGCTGCGCCTCCATGTCCGCCTCGTCCTGGCCCGCCGGAAGCTGGCACAGCTTGCAAATCACCATGTTGGCAGGCAATGCCAACGCCACCCGGCGCTGCCCCAGCCCGTTGCGACGACAGGCGCGCCGCAAGGCAGCCACCACTTCTGCAGGGTCTGCCAGCCAATCCTGGCCAACCGGCGTTACGAATGACTCCTGTACCGAGACATGCACCCGGTGGCGCCCATGGTGCCGTTGCAGTTGCACGATCCGAACGGTGTCAGGGGCTATTTCCACCCCCACGAGTGAACCCGCATCCTTGCCGAAGCGTCCTAGCATCGTGGCTTCCTTGCCGTCTGTCGCAGCTGTCTGTCGCAACCCCGCGCCAACACCAGGCCGCACCGGCGCATCGAGGCGACGGGCAGCCCGACCGGTAACCCGGAGAGGCTAAAAAATGCTTATAATGCCCAGCGTTTTTGGGTCCGCCGGACCTGCGTGCAATCCACTCCCAACCTGGACACCGAAAAGCCTTGATACGCCTGCTGAAGTTCTTCTGGTGGTCTTCCGTCGCAGTCATCTGCGCGCTCGTACTCGGTGTGAGCGGTGCGTTTCTGTATCTTAGCCCCAGCCTGCCCTCGGTCGAGTCGCTCAGAAGCATCCAGTTGCAGATCCCCCTCAGGGTGTACAGCAGCGATGGCAAGCTGATCGCCGAGTTTGGCGAAATGCGCCGCTCGCCGATCCGCTTTGCGGAAATTCCCCCACAGTTCATCCAGGCGCTTCTTTCAGCCGAGGACGACAATTTCCTCAATCACTACGGTGTCGACCCCAGCAGCCTCATGCGCGCCGCGACCCAGCTGGTGAAAACCGGTCATATCCAGACCGGCGGCAGCACCATCACCATGCAGGTAGCGAAGAACTTCTTCCTCACCAGCGAGCGCAGTTTCTCGCGCAAGACCAACGAAATCCTGCTGGCCTTGCAGATCGAGCGTGAGCTGACCAAGGACGAAATCCTCGAGCTGTACGTGAACAAGATCTACCTGGGCAACCGCGCCTACGGTATCGACGCCGCTGCGCAGGTGTACTACGGCAAGTCGATCCGCGATGTGAGCCTGGCGCAGATGGCGATGATCGCCGGGCTGCCCAAGGCACCGTCGCGCTTCAACCCGCTGGCCAACCCGGTGCGCGCCAAGGAGCGCCGCGACTGGATCCTCGGCCGCATGTACAAGCTCGGCAAGATTGACGAGGCCAGCTACCAGGCAGCCCTGGCCGAGCCGCTCAACGCCAGCTACCACGTGCCCGCGCCAGAAGTTAACGCACCCTATATCGCCGAAATGGCCCGCGCCGAGATGGTCGGCCGTTATGGCAGCGACGCCTACACCGAAGGCTTCCGCGTCACCACCACGGTGCCCAGCGACATGCAGGAAATGGCCAACAAGGCGATCCTCAACGGCCTATCCGAATATGATGAGCGCCATGGCTACCGTGGGCCGGAAGCACGCTTCCCGGGCCGCACGCAGGCGGCCTGGCTGCAGGAGCTGGGCAAGCAGCGTCCGCTGGGAGGCCTGGAACCGGCCATCGTCACCCAGGTCGAGAAAACCGGCCTCAAGGTGCTGACCCGCAGCGGCCAGGAAGAACTGGTAGCCTGGGACACCATGAAATGGGCCCGTCCGTTCATCAACAGCAACGCCCAGGGCCGTTCGCCACAGTCACCGGCAGATGTGGCCCAGGTCGGCGACCTGGTGCGCCTCCAGCGCCTGGAAGATGGCAAGCTGAAGTTCAGCCAGGTGCCCGGGGCACAGAGTGCGCTGGTCACCCTCGACCCTTATAGCGGCGCCATCCGCGCACTGGTTGGCGGCTTCTCGTTCGAGCAGAGCAACTACAACCGCGCCATGCAGGCCAAGCGCCAGCCGGGGTCCAGCTTCAAGCCGTTCATCTACAGTGCCGCCCTGGACAGTGGCTATACCGCTTCCAGCCTGGTCAACGATGCGCCGATCGTGTTCGTCGACGAGTATCTGGACAAGGTCTGGCGACCGAAGAACGATACCAACACCTTCCTTGGCCCTATCCGCATGCGCGAGGCCCTGTACAAGTCGCGCAACCTGGTGTCGATCCGCCTGCTGCAGGCCATGGGCGTAGACCGCACCATCGACTACATTGCCAAGTTCGGCTTCAACAAGCAGGACCTGCCGCGCAATCTGTCGCTGGCGCTGGGCACTGCCACGCTGACCCCGATGGAAATCGCCACCGGCTGGAGCACCTTTGCCAACGGCGGCTACAAGGTTACCCCGTACCTGATCGAGCGCATCGAGAGCCGCAGCGGTGAAACCCTGTTCACCGCCAACCCGGCGCGCGTACCGCAGGGCGCCGAGGACCATGCCGGCCTGGCAGCACCCGAACAGCCGATCAGCACCGCCGCCATGCCGGGCGAGGCACCCCCTGCCTTCAGCCAGGTAGCCTCTGCACCGCAGGCGCCAGTCGTGGCCGAACAGATCATCGACGGGCGTACCACCTACATCCTTACCAGCATGCTGCAGGACGTGATCAAGCGCGGCACCGGCCGCCGGGCGCTGGCCCTGGGCCGCACCGACCTGGCCGGCAAGACCGGTACCACCAACGAGTCCAAGGACGCCTGGTTCTCCGGCTACAACGCCGACTACGTGACCACCGTGTGGGTTGGTTTCGACCAACCTGAAACCCTTGGCCGCCGTGAGTATGGCGGCACCGTGGCGCTACCGATCTGGATGAGCTTCATGGGTGCGGCACTCAAGGACAAGCCTGAGCATGCGCCTGCCGAGCCGGAAGGTATCCTAAGCCTGCGCGTCGACCCGGTGAGCGGTCGCGCTGCCTCACCCAGCACGCCAAATGCCTACTTCGAACTGTTCAAGGCCGAAGATTCACCGCCGTCGGTAGACGAACTGGGCACCGGAGCGGCGCCGGGCAGCCCGCTGCCGGCGGATGAAGCGGCGCCAATGGATCTGTTCTGAAGTAGAACACTGTCAGGACGGGACAGCGGCAAACAAAAAGCCCCGGCTCATGCGAGCCGGGGCTTTTTTGTGTCGCTCAGCTGCAATCAGCCGTTGAACACATCATCCACGCTGGTCAGCGGATAGTGCTTCGGATACGGCAGGGTCGCTACGCCGGATTCGATGGCGGCCTTGGCCACGGCGTCGGATACGACGGTGATCAGGCGGGCGTCCAGCGGCTTCGGAATGATGTATTCGCGGCCGAACTCCAGGCCTTCGACGCCATAGGCTTCGCAGACTTCCTTCGGCACTGGCAGCTTGGCCAGGTCCTTCAGGGCGATGGCGGCAGCGATCTTCATTTCTTCGTTGATGCGCTTGGCGCGAACGTCCAGGGCACCACGGAAGATGAACGGGAAGCCGAGTACGTTGTTGACCTGGTTCGGGTAGTCGGAGCGACCGGTAGCCATGATCACGTCGCTGCGGGTGGCGTGAGCCAGCTCTGGCGAGATTTCCGGGTCCGGGTTCGAGCAGGCGAACACGATCGGGTTGGCGGCCATCGACTTCAGGCCTTCGGCGCTCAGCAGGTTCGGGCCCGACAGGCCTACGAACACGTCGGCACCGTTGAGGGCGTCAGCCAGGGTGCGCTTGTCGGTCGCGTGGGCGAACTGCGCCTTGTACTGGTTCAGGTCGTCGCGGCCAGCGTGGATCACGCCGCTGCGGTCGATCATGTAGATGTTCTCGACCTTGGCGCCCATGCTCACCAGCAGCTTCATGCAGGAGATGGCGGCAGCGCCAGCACCCAGGCAGACGATCTTGGCGTCTTCCAGCTTCTTGCCGGCGATTTCCAGGGCGTTGATCATGCCGGCCGCGGTCACGATGGCAGTGCCGTGCTGGTCATCGTGGAACACCGGGATGTCGCACTGTTCGATCAGGGTGCGCTCGATCTCGAAGCACTCAGGCGCCTTGATGTCTTCGAGGTTGATGCCACCGAAGGTGATCGAGATACGGCGAACGGTGTCGATGAATGCCTGCGGGCTCTCCGACTCCACTTCGATGTCGAACACGTCGATACCGGCGAAACGCTTGAACAGTACACCCTTGCCTTCCATGACCGGCTTGGAGGCCAGCGGGCCGAGGTCGCCCAGACCGAGGATGGCAGTACCATCGGAAATCACCGCAACCAGGTTGCCTTTGCCGGTGTATTTGTAAGCCAGCTCTGGATCACGGCCGATTTCACGCACCGGCTCTGCAACACCTGGGCTGTAGGCCAGGGCGAGGTCACGGGCGGTGGCAGTGGGCTTGGAAAGTTCGACGCTCAGTTTCCCCGGACGAGGTTGGGCGTGATATTCGAGAGCGGCGGTTTTCAGGTCTGACATGGTGGGCATTCCGCTGTTTACTGTTCTGACGGACCGCCGAGGATACGCAAAGAGCCGGGGAGCCACAAGACTGGCCGGTCACTTGTGTCAAGGCCTTTAGCCTACGACTTTACGCTATAACCCACGGGGCATACGCCCGACAGTGTGTACAATCCGATAGCGAAATGTCTACAACTTTTAACCTGAAACATGCTCCAGCATGCTTGGATCGGTCAGTGGCAATACCCAGCGCAGCTGCCCCGGCTTGAGGCCGCCCTTGCGGGAACGATCCAGCACCCAGCCGCGTGCTTCGACCTGGCGTCCCTTGAGGTTATCGAAGAAGCTGGCGGGGAAGTTGTGTTGCAGACGAGCGGGTACCTGCAGCACCACGGCCTTGTCCAGGTTCAGCCAAACTCCGCCACGGTTGCGCTGCACAGCTTCGATACGGCCAGCGACAACAGCGAAACCGGACTGCCGCACCTCCCCGGCACGCAGCACTGGCGAGCGTCGCCACAGGCCGGCACCCGCCTTGCGCGCCGCCTGCTCGGCAAGCTGTTGGCAAGCGCTGAGACGCACATTGGGCGCAACCGCCACCCGATAGCCCAAGCCCTCGCCGAGCAACTGTGCTTCAAGATTGTCGCCATTGCTGGCGTAAATATGTGCCAGTGTTCGACCGTATTTGTCTTTGCTTTCGATGCCCGGCACCAGCCCGACTCGCCCGTCACTGGCCTTGACCAATGCCTGCAGGCGCTGTTTGGCGGCCTCAGCAAAGGGCTCGTTGCTACGCCCCTTACGGCCGATTTCCGGGGCATTGATGCCTATCAGCCGCACGCTGCGACCGTCGACCAGCCGCAAGGTGTCGCCATCTATAACCTGGCGCACGGCCACCTGTTGCGGTTTGTCTGGCAGTGGGCAGAACGCCTGGGCAGGAAGGTGCCAGATCACGCCCATAAAAAAGGCGCCCACGAGGGGCGCCTTTTTTTGCAGCAATGCGAAACCCGAGGGGCTCGCCATGCGCATGATTACTTCTTGGTACCGAACATACCGAAGCGATCGGCGAACTTCTGTACGCGACCACCGGTGTCCAGGACTTTCTGCTTACCGGTGTAGAACGGGTGGCACAGGTTGCAAACGTCGATCGCCAGGGTGCTGCCCAGGGTCGAACGAGTTTCGAACTTGTTGCCGCAGCTGCAGGTGACTGCAACTACTTCGTAGTTCGGATGAATATCTGCTTTCATGGTCACTTCCTCGAGCTGCGTGCCGCCACCCAACACCAATTGTTGAATACCGCACGTAATTAGGCGGCGAATAATACCAGAGCGTCGCGCCAGTGCAAGTTGTCGCTTGCACCGACCGTCGTCTGCTAGGCTCGCCAGTTCTTGAAACGCCCTCCGAGACTTTCCGCGTGTCCGACGTCATCCTGCGCCTTGCCCTGCCCTCCCCGCTGCGTCGCCTGTTCGACTACAAGGCACCGGCGAGCATGGCGCGCCAGGCCCTGACCCCGGGCATGCGTATCCGCGTGCCGTTCGGCCGCCGCGAAATGATCGGTGTGCTGGTGGAGGTCTGCGAGCACAGCGAAGTGCCGGCAGACAAGCTGAAACCGGCCAGCGCCCTGCTCGACCCGGTGTCACCGGTCCCGCCGTCGCTGTTCAAGCTGTGCCTGTGGACAGCCCAGTACTACCAGCACAGCCTGGGCGATACCCTGAGCTGGGCCCTGCCAACGCTGCTGCGTCAGGGCGAACCCGCCGAGATGCGCCAGGAGCGCTTCTGGCACGTCGCCCCCGGTGCTCGCCTGGAAGACCCGCGCATCGCCCGCGCCCCACGCCAGCGCGACGCGCTCAAGACCCTGGCCCAGCATCCGCACGGCGTGGCCCACAGCCTGCTGGCCAAACTCAACCTGAACAAGGACAGCCTCGACCTGCTGCTGGCCAAGGACCTGGTGCAGATCGAAGTGCGCCGCCACCTGCCGGCGCTGCGCCACGAACACTGGCTGGCACAACCTGAACTGCCGCTCAACGACGAGCAGCGCGAGGCCTTTGACGCCGTGCGCGAAGGCTTCGGCGGCTTCGCGGCGTTCCTGCTGGCTGGCGTGACCGGTAGCGGCAAGACCGAGGTCTACCTGCAACTGATCCGGGAAACCCTGGAGGCCGGCAAGCAGGCACTGGTGCTGATCCCGGAGATCAACCTCGGCCCGCAAACGCTGGCGCGTTTCGAACAACGCTTCAACGCCCGCATCGCCCTGCTGCATTCGGCGGTGAACGACCGCGAGCGCCTCGATGCCTGGCTGGCGGCCAGGGACGGCGAGGCCGACATCATCATCGGCACCCGCTCGGCATTGTTCACGCCGATGAAAAACCCCGGCCTGATCATCATCGACGAAGAACATGACGGCTCCTATAAACAGCAGGAAGGCCTGCGCTACCACGCCCGCGACCTGGCGCTGGTGCGGGCCCACCAGGAGAACATCCCGATCCTGCTCGGCTCGGCCACGCCGTCGCTGGAAACCCTGCACAACGCCCTGAACGGGCGCTACCGCCTGTTGCGCATGAACCAGCGCGCCGGCGGCGCACGCCCACCGCGCATGCTGCGCCTGGACGTGAAGAGCCTGCCGCTGGACAGTGGCATCAGCGGCCCGTTGCAGCAGGCCATCCGCCAGACACTGGAGGCGGGCCAGCAAGTGCTGGTGTTCCTCAACCGCCGCGGCTTCGCCCCGACCTTGCTATGCCATGACTGCGGCTGGCTGTCGGAATGCCCACGCTGCGACGCGCGCATGACCGTGCACCAGCGCTCCGGCGTGCTGCGCTGCCACCATTGCGGTTATGACGAACGCCTGCCGCACCAGTGCCCACAATGCAACCACGTCGACCTGCGCCCGGTCGGCGCCGGCACCGAGCGGGCCGAAGAGCGCCTCAAGGTACTGTTCCCGGATTTCCCGATTCTGCGCGTGGACCGCGACAGCACGGCGCGCAAGGACGCCATGCATAACCTGTTCAGCACTATCCAGCGTGGCCAGCCGAGTATCCTTGTCGGCACCCAGATGCTCGCCAAGGGCCACCATTTCCCGCGGGTGACCCTGGTGGCCATCCTCGACGCCGATGGCGGGCTGTTCTCCGGCGATTTCCGCGCCAGCGAGCGCATGGCGCAGCTGATCGTGCAGGTGGCCGGGCGTGCCGGGCGCGCCGAAGAGCCAGGCAAGGTCATCATCCAGACCCACCTGGCCGACCACCCGCTGCTGGTGCAACTGACCGAACAGGGCTACTTCGCATTTGCCGAGCAGGCCCTGCAGGAACGCCGTGCCGCTGGGCTGCCACCCTACTCGCACCTGGCGCTGCTGCGCGCCGAAGCACACAGACCCGGGCAGGCCGAAGGCTTCCTTGACGAGGCCTGCGCCGCTGCCGAGCGCCTGGTAGCCGAGCAGCACCTGGCGGGCATCGAGCTGTTGGGGCCGGTGCCGGCGCCAATGGAACGGCGGGCCGGGCGCTTCCGCGCGCAACTGTTGATACAGGCCAATACCCGCGCGCCTTTGCATCGACTGATCAGTGCCTGGTTGCTAGTGTTGGAGCAGATGCCGAGTGGGCGCCAGGTGCGCTGGTCGCTGGATGTCGACCCGGTAGACCTTTACTGATACCGGGGCTGCTTTGCAGCCCAAAGGTTGGCAACCCGCTCCCAGCCACGGATAATGTCCAGTTTTTCCACCTGCGCATCCAAGCGCTCCACCGCGCTTGCGGTCGAAAAGAGATCCCCATGAAAGACACCATTCGCCAGCTGATCCAGCAAGCCCTCACCCAACTCGTCACCGACGGTGTGCTGCCTGAAGGGCTGTCGCCGGCGATCCAGGTGGAAAACGCCCGGGACAAGACCCACGGCGACTTCGCCAGCAACATCGCCATGATGCTGGCCAAGCCGGCCGGCATGAAACCACGCGACCTGGCGGAAAAACTGATCGACGCCCTGCCCCCCAGCGCTGACATCAGCAAGGTCGAGATCGCCGGCCCCGGCTTCCTCAACTTCTTCCAGAATACCGCCGCCCTGGCCAACCGCCTGGATGCCGCGCTGGCCGATGCCCACCTGGGTGCACGCAAGGCCGGCCCTGCGCAAAAGGTGGTGATCGACATGTCGGCGCCCAACCTGGCCAAGGAAATGCACGTTGGCCACCTGCGTTCGACCATCATCGGTGACAGCGTGGCGCGCGTCCTGGAATTCCTTGGCGACGAGGTGATCCGCCAGAACCACGTGGGCGACTGGGGTACCCAGTTCGGCATGCTGCTGGCCTACCTGGAAGAAAACCCGATCACCAGCGACGAGCTGTCGGACCTGGAGAACTTCTACCGCGCCGCCAAGAAGCGCTTCGACGAATCCGAGGAATTCGCCACCCGGGCCCGTGGCCTGGTGGTCAAGCTGCAGGCCGGCGACCCGGACTGCATGGCACTGTGGACACGCTTCAAGGACATTTCGCTGTCGCATTGCCAGAAGACCTACGAGCTGCTCAACGTCAAGCTGACCATGGCCGACGTGATGGGCGAGAGCGCCTACAACGCTGACCTGGCCAACGTGGTAGCCGACCTCAAGGCCAAGGGCCTGCTGGTCGAAGACCAGGGCGCCCAGTGCGTATTCCTCGAGGAGTTCAAGAACAGCGAAGGCGAGCCTCTGCCGGTGATCGTGCAGAAGGCCGACGGCGGCTACCTGTACGCCACCACCGACCTGGCCGCCGTGCGCTACCGCAGCAACGTGCTCAAGGCTGACCGCGCCCTGTATTTCGTCGACCAGCGCCAGGCCCTGCATTTCAACCAGGTATTCGAAGTTGCGCGCCGCGCAGGCTTCGTCGGCCACCCGATGCAGATGGAACACATGGGCTTCGGTACCATGAACGGCGCCGACGGCCGTCCATTCAAGACCCGTGACGGCGGCACCGTGAAGTTGATCGACCTGCTCACCGAGGCCAAGGAGCGCGCCTACGCACTGGTCAAGGAAAAGAACCCGAGCCTGGCCGACGAAGAACTGCGCCGCATCGGCGAAGTGGTGGGCATCGGCGCGGTGAAGTACGCCGACCTGTCCAAGCACCGCACCAGCGACTACAGCTTCAACTTCGAGCTGATGCTCAACTTCGAAGGCAACACCGCGCCTTACCTGCTGTACGCCTACACCCGCGTGGCCGGTGTGTTCCGCAAACTGGGCAAGGCCTTTGACCAAGTCGACGGCAGCATCGTGCTGCAAGCCCCCCACGAGCAGGACCTGGCCGCGCGCCTGGCGCAGTTTGGCGAAATCCTCAACAACGTGGCCGACAAGGGCACACCGCACGTGCTGTGCAGCTACCTGTACGACCTGGCAGGGCTGTTCTCCAGTTTCTACGAGAACTGCCCGATCCTCGCCGCCGAAACTGCAGAACAGCAGCAGAGCCGCTTGCGCCTGGCGGCCCTGACTGGCCGCACCCTCAAGCAAGGTCTGGAACTGCTCGGCCTGGAAACCCTGGAGCGCATGTAAGTTGGCTGCCAAGAAAAAACCTGCCCCAAAACGCGGCGCCAGCCGTCAGACGGCGCCGGCCAAGCAGCCGATTCCCGGTTGGGTGTGGCTGGCGGTCGGCCTGACCGTAGGCGCGTTCATCGTATTCCTGATGAAGCTCGAGCCTGGTGGCGAAGACATCAAGCGGGCCAAGCCCGAGCAGCAGAAGCCGGAAAAAGTGGCCGAAGCCGGCAAGACGGCGCAAGCCTCGTCGCAGCAGCCGGTGAAGCCGAAGTATGACTTCTATACCCTGCTGCCGGAGACCGAGGTGATCGTGCCGCCGGAAGCCGTGCCGGAGAAAACGCCGCCCGTCCCGGCCCAACCGGTGGCACCGGTGACCCCCGCCGAAGCGGCAAAGATCGACACGGCGCGGGCCCAGGCGGCGCTGATGGGCCAGACCCCGCCGCCGGCGCCACCGGTGATCAAGCCGGCGGCCACCACCCAGTTCTTCCTGCAGGCTGGCTCGTTCCGCAAGCAGGCTGACGCCGACAAGGTGCGCGCGCAGATCATCCTGCTGGGCCAGGCGGTGAAGGTGGAGTCGGGCACGGTCAAGGACGAAACCTGGTACCGCGTCATGGTCGGCCCGTTCAGTAACCGCGAGCAGTTGACCGGGGCACAGAAGCAGCTGGCCGGGGCTGGTTTCAGCAACCTGCTGCTGCAACAGCGGCAGACCCGTCAGTAACCTGCATTCCGGGGGGCGCTTTGCAGCCCCCTGTGCCTTAA
This sequence comes from Pseudomonas oryzicola, assembly GCF_014269185.2. Lineage (NCBI taxonomy): Bacteria > Pseudomonadati > Pseudomonadota > Gammaproteobacteria > Pseudomonadales > Pseudomonadaceae > Pseudomonas > Pseudomonas oryzicola. The sequence goes on along the minus strand of NZ_JABWRZ020000001.1, from coordinate 506,913 downwards.
GCCCGCCCCGAATTCCGCTCGGAAACCTGGCTGTTCAGCGTCCAGAAGTCATACAGCACCCCCACCAGGCACAGCCCGCCGGTAAAGAAGTAGATGATCGCGGTCACCCACTTGCCCTGGTACAGCCGGTGCAGGCCAAACACCCCGAGAAAGGTCAGCAGAATCCAGGCAATGTTGTAGTCGATACGCCCGGACTGGAACCTCAAGTCGGCTTCACGGTCCATGGACGGGATCAGGAACAGGTCAATCAGCCAGCCGATGCCCAGCAGGCCCAGGGTCAGGAACCAGATGGTGCCGGTAACGGGCTTGCCGTAGTAAAAGCGATGCGACCCGGTGAAACCGAAAATCCACAACAGGTAGCCAATGGTCTTGCTGTGGGTATCGTGAAACGGCGCTCCGTGTTGATAACTGTTCATTCGTAGCTCCTGCGGGTTATCCAAAAATTTTCTAAAAAAAAATGTGACTTTCTTGTTGCAGGCCGACGTACGGCACCCTGACAGTCGACCAACGGATCAAAGACTGATCAAAAAGCTGTTATAAAGTTGCGCGCCCAACACACAACTATTCATAAGAGCTTCATCTATGCCGCCTTTACTCAAGACATGGCTGACCCTCTGCCTATTATTGCCCCTGGCCGCCCACGCCACCAATCGTGAGCAACGTCTTCCCAATGGTTTCACCGGCTACACCACCAATGCCTCGGTGAGACACGCACCGGCCAAGCAGACCACCCTGCGCACCCGGCCAAACAATGCAGCCAGCAGCCGCAGCAGCGTGCCAGCCATTGCCATGTCGCCGAAGCAGAGCAGCGATGTGCTCAGCCGCGCGGTAAATGTGCTCGGCACCCCTTACGTCTGGGGCGGCAGCAGCCCGAAGAAGGGCTTCGACTGCAGCGGGCTGGTCAAGTACGCCTTCAACGATGTCGCCGACGTCGACCTGCCCCGCACTTCCAACGCCATGGCCCAGGGCCAGGGAGTCAAGGTGGCCAAGGGCGACCTCAAACCAGGCGACCTGATCTTCTTCAACATCAAGAGCCGTCGGGTGAACCACGTTGCCATCTACCTGGGCAATGACCGCTTCATCCATGCCCCGCGTCGTGGCAAGCGGGTGAGCATCGACACCCTGAGCAAGCCTTACTGGCAGCAGCACTATGTAGTGGCCAAGCGGGTGCTGCCGAAAGACCAGCAACAGCTGAATCTGGCCAAGCGCTGATCGCTCCTCTGCCTGCATTGGCCTCATTGCCGGCAAACCAGCCCTTACAGGTACACCACAACCCTTTAAAAACCGTGGCGTACCTGTGGGAGCTGACGTGCCAGAGATAGGGCCGGTAAAAGCTAGAAATCCTTGATCAACTCCTTCTCCTTCAACACCCGCAACGCCCCTTCCATCGTCCGCATCCCCTCTGCACCACCCGCCTGCATCACCGAACACAACTGTGCCATCCGCCCCTCCCGCACCAGATTGCGCACCGCTGGCGTCGCCACCAGCACTTCCCGCGCAGCCACTCGTCCGCCACCCACACGTCCGACCAGCACCTGCGCCACCACAAGGCGCAACGCATCCGCCAGCATTGCGCGCACCAGCGCCTTTTCTTCGGCCGCAAACACTTCGACCAAACGGTCAATGCTGTTGGCCGCCGACCGAGTGTGCACGGTTGCCAGCACCAGATGGCCGGTCTCGGCAGCGCGTAACGCCAGGCGGATGGTTTCCAGGTCGCGCAGTTCGCCGATCATGATCACATCCGGGTCCTGGCGTAGCGCACTGCGTAGCCCCTGTGCATAACTTTCGCAATGGCGACCGATTTCGCGCTGGGTGACCAGACTGCGCTGACTGCTGTGGATAACCTCGATCGGGTCTTCGAGGGTGATGATGTGCAGCGCCCGGTCCTGGTTCAGTTGGTCGAGTAGCGTCGCCAGGGTGCTGGACTTGCCGCTGCCGGTAGGCCCACCGACCAGGATCAAGCCATCGTTGCACTGCGCAACAGCTTGAAACACATCCTTGAGGTCAAGTTCATCGAGAGTGGCGATGCGCCCCGGGATCAGGCGAAAGGTGACCGCCAGGCCGTGCAGCTGGCGAAACAGGTTCAGCCGAAAGCGCCCAAGCACGGGCAAATCCAGCGCCAGGTCCAGTTCGTCACCCTGGACCCATTGCCGGTGCTGATCATCGCCCAGCACAGCTGCCATGCCCTCGATCAGGGATGCCAAGCCCACGGCCGGCATGGCCATGCGTTGCAACTCGCCATCCAGGCGCAACATCGGTATCTGCCCTGCCGCCAGGTGCAGGTCGGAAGCGCCCGCATCCACGGCCAGGGCCAACAGGTCGGTCACATCCATGAGACTCCCCAAAGGCCTGCAAGTAGGTAGAATGCCGCAAACCCTCAAGCTGCCGGCACCCGTCCATGTCCACCCTAGCAGACAACCTTTCCGCTATTTCCGCCCGAATCGCCAGTGCTGCCCAGGCTGCCGGACGTGATCCGGCCAGCGTCCAGTTGCTGGCCGTGAGCAAGACCAAGCCAGCCAGTGCCATCCGCGAGATCCACGCCGCCGGCGTGCGCGATGTAGGTGAAAACTACCTACAGGAAGCGTTGACCAAGCAGCAGGCACTCAGCGACTTACCCTTGATCTGGCACTTCATCGGCCCCATTCAGTCGAACAAGACCAAAGCCATCGCCGAACATTTCGACTGGGTACATTCCGTGGACCGCCTGAAGATCGCCCAACGCCTGTCGGAACAGCGCCCTGCCGGGCTGGCGCCGCTGAATATCTGCCTGCAAGTGAACGTCAGCGGCGAAGACAGCAAGTCCGGCTGCGCACCAGCCGATCTGCCGGCCCTGGCCAAGGCAGTAGCCGCACTACCCAATCTGCGCCTGCGCGGGCTGATGGCCATTCCCGAACCCACCGATGACCGCGCCGCCCAGGAAGCCGCCTTCGCCACCCTGCGCGAGCTGCAGGAAGACCTGGGGCTGGGCCTGGATACGCTGTCCATGGGCATGAGCCACGACCTGGAAGCCGCCATTGCCCAGGGCGCGACGTGGGTGCGTATCGGTACTGCCCTGTTCGGTGCCCGCGACTACAGCGGCCACGCCTGATCCCATGCTTTACTCACTCTTTCAAACAAGGACCTGACATGAGCAAGACACGTATTGCCTTTATCGGCGCCGGCAACATGGCCGCCAGCCTGATCGGTGGTCTGCGTGCCCAGGGCCTGGACGCCTCGCAGATCCGCGCCAGCGACCCGGGCGCCGAGACCCGCAGCCGCATCCAGGCCGAACACGGTATCGAAACCTTCGAGGACAACGCCCAGGCCATCGACGGCGCCGACGTCATCGTGCTGGCGGTCAAGCCGCAGGTCATGAAAGCCGTGTGCCAGGCCCTGCAGCCAAACCTGCAGGACGGCCAGCTGATCGTTTCCATCGCCGCCGGCATCACCTGCGCCAGCCTGCAAAGCTGGGTTGGTGCGCGCCCAGTGGTACGCTGCATGCCCAACACCCCTGCACTGCTGCGCCAAGGCGTGAGCGGCCTGTATGCCACTGCACAAGTGTCCGTCGAACAGCGCCAGCAGGCCGAACAACTGCTGTCGGCCGTGGGCACCGCCCTGTGGCTGGAGCAGGAGCAGCAACTGGATGCCGTGACAGCTGTCTCCGGCAGCGGCCCGGCGTACTTCTTCCTGTTGATAGAGGCCATGACCGCAGTTGGTGAAAAGCTCGGCCTGCCACGCGAAACCGCCTCCCAGCTGACCCTGCAAACGGCTCTGGGCGCCGCGCACATGGCGGTCGCCAGCGATGTCGATGCCGCCGAACTACGCCGCCGTGTGACCTCGCCCGCCGGCACCACCGAAGCGGCGATCAAGTCGTTCCAGGCCAGCGGTTTCGAAGCCATCGTCGAACAGGCCCTGCGAGCTGCCGCCACGCGCTCTGCGGAGTTGGCCGAACAACTGGGCAAATAAGGAGTTCCAGATGAATGCACTGTCCGGCGCCGCGATCTTCGTGGTGCAAACCCTGGTCAGCCTGTACCTGGTGATCGTCCTGCTGCGCTTCGTGCTGCAGTTGGTAAAGGCCAACTTCTACAACCCGCTTTGCCAGTTCGCGGTACGCGCCACCCAGCCGCTGCTCAAGCCGATTCGCCGGATCATCCCCAGTGTCGGCGGGCTGGACACTTCGTCGCTGCTGCTGTCGGTGGTCATCCAGGCGCTGTTGATGGGCTTCGTGCTGATGGTCACCTACGGCACCTTCGGTGACATCCTGCACCTGCTGATGTGGGCAATCATCGGTATCACCTCGCTGTTCCTGAAGATTTTCTGGGTGGCGATGATCGTCATGGTGATCGTTTCCTGGGTCGCCCCCAACAGCCACAACCCGGCCGCCGAGCTGGCCTACCAGATCAGCGAACCGGTGCTGGCACCGTTCCGCCGCATCGTGCCCAACCTGGGCGGCATGGACATCTCGCCGATCTTCGCCTTCCTCGCGATCCAGGTGATCCAGTCGTTCGTGATGCCGCCGCTGGCCGCCTACGCCGGCATGCCACAAGAGCTGTGGCGGATGATCTGAGCCGCCCCCGGCCCTGGTTGCTTCCAGTGGCGAGCCTGTGCTTGCCGCTGGGGGTAGCGCTCTTTAGACTGACGCCTCCGTCAAGCGTGAGCAGGGTCGATGTCCACTGTCTTTCCCGAAGATTCCGTCGGTCTGGTAGTACCGCAAACAGCCCGGTTCGATGAACCGCTGGCCCTGGCCTGTGGCCGCTCGCTGGCCAGTTATGAACTGGTCTACGAGACCTATGGCACCCTCAACGCCAGCGCGAGCAACGCCGTGCTGATCTGCCATGCCCTGTCCGGCCACCATCATGCCGCTGGCTACCATGCCGCCACCGACCGCAAGCCGGGCTGGTGGGATAGCTGCATCGGCCCTGGCAAGCCGATCGACACCAACCGCTTCTTCGTGGTCAGCCTGAACAACCTGGGCGGCTGCAACGGCAGTACCGGCCCCAGCAGCATCAACCCGGCCACCGGCAAGCCCTATGGCGCCGATTTCCCGGTGCTGACCGTGGAAGACTGGGTACACAGCCAGGTACGCCTGGCCGAACGCCTGGGCATCCAGCAATGGGCTGCCGTGGTCGGTGGCAGCCTGGGCGGCATGCAGGCGCTGCAGTGGACCATCAGCTACCCCGAGCGCGTGCGCCATTGTGTCGATATCGCCTCGGCGCCCAAGCTGTCGGCACAGAACATTGCCTTCAACGAAGTGGCGCGCCAGGCCATCCTCACCGACCCCGAATTCCACGGTGGTTCGTTCCAGGACCAGGGCGTGATCCCCAAGCGTGGCCTGATGCTGGCGCGTATGGTTGGCCACATCACGTATCTGTCCGACGACTCGATGGGCGAGAAATTCGGCCGCGAGCTGAAGAGCGACAAGCTCAACTACGACTTCCATAGCGTCGAATTCCAGGTCGAAAGCTACTTGCGCTACCAGGGCGAGGAGTTTTCCGGGCGTTTCGACGCCAATACCTACCTGCTGATGACCAAGGCGCTGGACTATTTCGACCCGGCTGCCGCCCATGGCGGTGACCTGGCGGCCACCCTGGCTCACGTCAAGGCGGATTACTGCATCATGTCGTTCACCACCGACTGGCGCTTCTCCCCGGCCCGTTCGCGCGAAATCGTCAACGCCCTGATGGCCGCACGCAAGAACGTCTGCTACCTGGAGATCGACTCGCCTTATGGGCACGATGCTTTCCTGATCCCCACGCCTCGCTACATGCAGGGTTTCGCGAACTACATGAACCGCATTGCCATCTGAGGACAGCATGAGAGCCGATCTGGAAATCATCCACGACTGGATTCCCGCCGGCAGCCGGGTACTCGACCTGGGCTGCGGCAATGGCGAACTGCTGGCCTCGCTGCGTGACCGCAAGCAGGTCACCGGCTACGGCCTGGAGATCGACGCTGACAATATCGCCGCTTGCGTGGCCAAGGGCGTCAACGTCATCGAACAGGACCTGGACAAGGGCCTGGGCAACTTCGCCAGCAACAGCTTCGACGTGGTGATCATGACCCAGGCCCTGCAGGCCGTTGAGTACCCCGACCGCATCCTCGACGAGATGCTGCGCGTGGGCCGCCAATGCATCATCACCTTCCCCAACTTCGGCCACTGGCGCTGCCGCTGGTACCTGGCGACCAAGGGCCGCATGCCGGTATCGGACTTCATGCCGTACACCTGGTACAACACGCCGAACATCCACTTCTGCACCTTTGCCGACTTCGAGGAACTGGTGCATGAGCGCAAGGCCAGGGTGCTTGACCGCCTGGCTGTCGACCACTTGCACCGTAATGGGTGGGGTGGCCGGCTTTGGCCTAATCTTCTAGGTGAGATCGGCATCTACCGCGTCAGCAGCCCGGGCCTGCAAGAACATCAGCTCGCTGTCTGACGCCCAGCGGAGGAACCACCCCATGCGTCGCCTGACCCTGTTCCTGATCAGCCTGTGCCTGGCCCTGCCGGTACTGGCTGCCGATGCTGCCCGCCCCGAGCGCAAGGAAGTGTTTGGCGACGTGACGGTGCACTACAGCGCATTCACTTCGAGCATGCTGACACCAGAGGTGGCCGCCGCCACTGGCCTGGTACGCAGCAAGAACCAGGGCGTGCTCAACATTGCCGTGTTCAAGGCCAACAAGCCCGCCATGGCGGTGGTCAGCGGCACGGTCAAGGACCTGACCGGGCGCAGCAGCCCGCTGTCGTTCAAGCAGATCAACGAGCAGGGGGCGGTGTACTACATCGCCCAGTTCAAGATCGACCAGGCAGAGACCGTCACCTTCGACCTCAACATCGAAACCGGCGGCATCAGCAACTCCCTCAGTTTCAACCAGGAAGTCTTCCCAGGCGAATGATGAATTTCCAGCAACTCGTATTGGCCAGCCACAACGCCGGCAAACTCAAGGAACTCCAGGCCATGCTCGGCGCATCCGTGCAGCTGCGCTCGATCGGCGAATTCAGCCAGGTTGAGCCGGAAGAAACCGGCCTGTCGTTCGTCGAGAACGCCATCCTCAAGGCGCGCAATGCCGCACGCATCTCCGGCCTGCCGGCCCTGGCCGACGATTCCGGCCTGGCGGTAGATTTCCTCGGCGGTGCGCCGGGCATCTATTCGGCGCGCTATGCCGACGGCAAGGGTGACGCGGCGAACAATGCCAAGCTGCTCGAAGCGCTGAAAGATGTGCCCGAAGCCGAACGCGGTGCGCAGTTCGTCTGTGTGCTGGCGTTGGTGCGCCATGCTGACGATCCGCTGCCGATCCTGTGCGAAGGCCTGTGGCACGGGCGCATCATGTTCGAGGCCAGTGGCGAGCACGGCTTTGGCTATGACCCGCTGTTCTGGGTACCGGAGCGCGGCTGTTCCAGCGCCGAGCTGGCCCCTACGGACAAGAACCAGCTCAGCCACCGCGCCCGCGCCATGGCCCTGCTACGTCAACGTCTGGGCCTGGCATGATCGAAACGCTGTCCAACCCCGGTGCTGCGGGTTTCACCAGCCTGCCGCCGCTGGCGCTGTATATCCACATTCCGTGGTGCGTACGCAAATGCCCCTACTGCGACTTCAATTCCCACGCTGCCGGGCCTGAACTGCCGGAAGACGCCTACGTTGCGGCCTTGCTGACCGACCTCGACCAGGAGCTGGCCGCCGTGCAAGGCCGGTCGATCAGCTCGATCTTCTTCGGTGGCGGTACGCCGAGCCTGTTCAGTGCCGATGCCCTCGGCCGGCTGCTGCGTGGTGTGGAGCAACGCATTGCGTTTGCGCCGGACATCGAAATCACCCTGGAAGCCAACCCAGGCACGTTCGAGCAGGACAAGTTCAAGGCCTACCGCCAAACCGGTATCAACCGCTTGTCCATCGGCGTGCAGAGTTTCCAGCCAGCCAAGCTGCAGGCGCTGGGGCGCATCCACAATGGCGATGAAGCGGTCCGCGCCGCCGGCATGGCGCGTGCGGCCGGCTTCGACAACTTCAACATGGACCTGATGCACGGCCTGCCCGACCAATCGCTGGACGACGCGCTGGGCGACCTGCGCCAGGCGATCGAGCTCGGGCCCACGCATTTGTCGTGGTATCAGCTGACCGTGGAGCCGAACACGGTGTTCTGGAACCAGCCACCGGAGCTTCCCGAGGACGACATCCTCTGGGACATCCAGGAAGCCGGCCAGGCGCTGATGGCCGACCACGGCTTCCGCCAGTACGAGGTCTCGGCCTATGCCCAGGCTGGTCGCGCCGCGCGGCACAACCTCAATTACTGGCGCTTTGGCGACTTCATCGGCATTGGTGCCGGTGCCCACGGCAAACTGACCTTCGCCGACGGGCGCATCCTGCGTACCTGGAAGACCCGCCTGCCCAAGGATTACCTGAACCTGGCCAAACCGTTCAAAGCCGGCGAAAAGCTGCTGCCGGTCGACGAGCTGCCGTTCGAGTTCCTGATGAATGCCCTGCGCCTGACCGATGGTGTGGAGGCCGAACTGTTCACCCAGCGCACCGGGTTGCCACTGGCACAGCTGCGCGAAGCGCGGCGCGCCGCCGAACAAAAGGGCCTTTTGCAGGTCGAAGCGGATCGACTGGTGGCCACGCCACGGGGCCAGTTGTTCCTCAATGACCTGCTGCAGTATTTCTTGACCTAAGGATGACCCATGGATCTGGTACTTGATCTGCTCGCGACGGTTTCCCGCTGGAGCCGCAGCAACCTGTCGGAGATTTCACTGGCCCTGGTAGGCTGCCTGCTGGTGCTGTTCGGCACCGATATCAAAGGCTGGGTGGAACAGCGCCTGGGCGGCCTGGCCGGCGCCCTGCGCGTACCGTTCATGGCCTTGCTGGTGATGATCGGCAGTGGTGCGGCGTTGATCTATGCCACACCGTGGGTGGTCAAGGGGCTGGGCCAGTTCAACAACTACGCGCTGGCACCGGTGTTGCTGGTGGTGCTGGTGCTGATTGGGGTAGTGGCTGATCGGCGGGGCTGAGCCAATCCACACCGGAGCAACACGATGGTGATCTGGAGGCAGCGGGCGCAAGCCGTTGTTGTTGTGCCAGAGCGGCAATCGAGCGCCGCCCGCGCGGCGCATCGCGGATAAATCCGCTCCTAAGTTTGTTGCAACGTGACCATGCCTGCGAGGCCATGGTTGTCAGCCGGTTTGTTCAATCCCGTCGCAAAAAGAAACCGCCCTTCTCAGGGCGGTTTTTTCACATGGAAAGGCCATACCGGCCGATCAATCCACCTTCTCGAACTTCAAATCCCAAACCCCATGCCCCAGCCGCTCGCCACGGCGTTCGAACTTGGTGATCGGGCGCTCTTCCGGGCGCGGCACGTAGGTGCCGTCGGCCGCACGGTTGCGATAGCCCGGGGCCGCGCTCATCACTTCCAGCATGTACTCGGCATACGGCTCCCAGTCGGTAGCCATGTGGAACACGCCACCCGGCTTGAGCTTGCGCCGTACCAGCTCGGCGAACTCCAGCTGAACGATGCGCCTTTTGTGGTGGCGCGCCTTGTGCCATGGGTCGGGGAAGAACAGCATCAGTCGGTCGAGGCTGTTGTCCGCCACGCAGCGGTTCAGCACTTCGATAGCATCGCAGTCATACACCCGCAGGTTCTTCAGCCCCTGGGTCAGCACACCGTTGAGCAGCGCACCCACGCCCGGGCGGTGCACTTCCACACCGATGAAATCCTGCTCCGGCGCGGCAGCCGCCATTTCCAGCAGGGAGTGGCCCATGCCGAAGCCGATCTCCAGGGTGCGCGGCGCCGAACGGCCGAACACCTGGTCGTAGTCCACCGGGCTGTCGGCCAGCGGCAGGATGTACAGCGGGCCGCCCTGCTCCAGGCCGCGTTGCTGGCCTTCGGTCATGCGCCCGGCGCGCATCACGAAACTCTTGATGCGGCGGTGCGGGCGGGCTTCGCCGTCAGGGGTGCTCGGCGTATCGTGCGATTCAGTCATCAGAGGCTCTTACTTGATCAGACCTTCCAGCGGCGAGGAGGCGCTGGCATAGAGTTTCTTCGGCATACGGCCGGCCAGGTAGGCCATGCGGCCAGCGACGATGGCGTGCTTCATGGCCTCGGCCATCAGTACCGGCTGCTGGGCATGGGCAATGGCCGAGTTCATCAGCACGGCTTCGCAACCCATTTCCATGGCAATGGTGGCGTCGGAAGCGGTGCCCACGCCGGCATCGACCAGCACCGGCACCTTGGATTCTTCCAGGATGATCTGCAGGTTGTAGGGGTTGCAGATACCCAGGCCGGTACCGATCAGGCCAGCCAGGGGCATGACCGCGATGCAGCCGGCCTCGGCCAGCTGGCGGGCGATGATCGGGTCGTCGCTGGTGTAGACCATCACGTCGAAACCGTCCTTGACCAACACTTCGGCGGCCTTGAGGGTTTCGATCACGTTGGGGAACAGGGTTTTCTGGTCGGCCAGTACTTCCAGCTTGACCAGGTTATGGCCATCCAGCAGTTCGCGGGCCAGGCGGCAGGTACGCACGGCCTCGACCGCGTCATAGCAACCGGCGGTGTTCGGCAGGATGGTGTAGCGGTCCGGTGGCAACACGTCGAGCAGGTTCGGCTCGCCCGGGTTCTGGCCGATGTTGGTGCGGCGCACGGCAACGGTGACAATCTCGGCACCCGAGGCCTCGATGGCCAGACGGGTTTCTTCCATGTCACGGTACTTGCCGGTACCGACCAGCAGGCGCGACTGGAAGGTACGCCCGGCCAGGGTGAAGGGCTTGTCGCTACGAACGTTGCTCATGGTTGTTCCTCGGGAAAAGGTTGCAGGGCTTGCATGTGAACCGCCGGGCCGCGGTCAGCCGCCACCAATGGCGTGGACCACTTCGACCTGGTCGCCATCATTCAGCAGCGTACTGTCGTGCTGGCTACGCGGCACGATGTCCAGGTTCAGCTCGACCGCGACGCGGCGCCCGGTCAGCTCCAGGCGGGCCAGCAGGGCCGCGACGGATTCGCCAGCGGGCAATTCGTAAGGTTCACCGTTCAGTTGAATGCGCATGCGCACGGCCACCATTGTGCTTTGGGGGGCACGCATTCTAGCGCCGAACCACCCTGCAACCCAAGGGCGGCGCGCGCCATTAGTCGTGATTGTGGACCACCCGGTCAGCCCATCCGCCATGCCGCCAGGCCCAGGCACAACCAGCCGGCGAGGAAGCACAGCCCGCCAAGCGGGGTGATGATACCGAGCTTGCCCAGGCCGCTGAGGGTGAGCAGGTACAGGCTACCGGAGAACAGCACTATACCCAGGGCAAACAGCGCGCCCGCCCAGCCGACCAGGCGCCCGGGCAAGTGGGCCGAAAGCACCGCGACACCCAGGATCGCCAGGGCATGCACCAGCTGGTAGGTAACACCGGTCTGGAAGATTGCCAGGTAATCGGTAGTCAGCCGGCTTTTCAGGCCATGAGCGGCAAAAGCGCCCAGGGCGACACCGGTAAAGCCGAAAAAGGCGGCAAGCATCAGGAAGCTGCGAAGCATGGGACGACTCCTCGGATCGGGTCTGTATAATGGCCCCTTCCATCCGTACGGCCAAGCCATTGCCATGCTGTCAACCCTTCTTCGCCGCCTCTCCCGTGCCCTGCTCTGGTTCGCTGCCGGCAGCATCGTGCTGGTGCTGGTGTTCCGCTGGGTGCCACCACCCGGCACAGCGCTGATGGTCGAGCGCAAAGTGCAGTCCTGGGTGAATGGCGAGCCGATCGACCTGCAGCGTGACTGGGAGCCTTGGGAGAACATCTCCGACGAGCTCAAGGTCGCGGTCGTTGCTGGCGAAGACCAGAAGTTCGCCAGTCATTGGGGCTTCGACATTCCAGCCATCCAGGCAGCGCTGGCCTACAACGAGCGTGGCGGCAACATTCGTGGTGCCAGCACCCTGACCCAGCAAGTGGCCAAGAACCTGTTCCTGTGGTCCGGGCGCAGCTGGTTGCGCAAAGGGCTGGAGGCGTGGTTCACCGCACTGATCGAGCTGTTCTGGTCGAAGGAGCGGATTCTCGAGGTCTACCTGAACAGTGCCGAATGGGGCAAGGGTGTGTTCGGCGCCCAGGCGGCGGCACGTTACCACTTTGGCGTTGATGCCAGCCGGCTCAGCCGCCAGCAGGCGGCGCAGCTGGCGGCCGTGCTGCCAAGCCCGATCAAGTGGAGTGCCAGTCGGCCGAGCGCCTATGTGGCCAGCAGGGCCGGGTGGATTCGGCGGCAGATGAGCCAGCTGGGTGGGCCTAGCTACCTGATGCAGCTCGACTCTTCGCGCAGGTTTTAAGGTTAACGGGGCTGCTGCGCAGCCCCAAAAAAAAGCCGCTCACCCGATCAGGGCCAGCGGCTTTCTTTTGCAATCAAAGCCTGATCAGGCAGCGATCAACGCCTTGACCTTGTTCATTGCATTCTTCTCCAGCTGGCGAATCCGCTCAGCCGAAACGCTGTACTTGTCTGCCAGCTCATGCAAGGTAGCCTTCTCTTCCGCCAGCCAGCGCTGGTACAGAATGTCGCGGCTACGCTCGTCCAACCCTTGCAGCGCTTCGTGCAGGTTGCTGGTGGAGTTGTCGCTCCAGTCAGCGTCCTCCAGTTGCATCGCAGGGTCGTAACGGTGGTCTTCCAGGTAGTGCGCAGGCGACTGGAAGGCGCTGTCGTCGTCAGCTTCCGCTGCCGGGTCGAAGGCCATGTCCTGACCGCTCAGGCGGCTTTCCATCTCGCGCACCTCCCGCGGCTCCACGCCCAGGCTTTCCGCTACACGGTGCACTTCGTCGTTGCTCAGCCAGGCCAGACGCTTCTTCTGGCTGCGCAGGTTGAAGAACAGCTTGCGCTGGGCCTTGGTGGTAGCCACCTTGACGATGCGCCAGTTGCGCAGGATGAACTCGTGGATCTCCGCCTTGATCCAGTGCACGGCGAAAGACACCAGGCGCACACCCATTTCCGGGTTGAAGCGCTTGACGGCTTTCATCAGGCCGACGTTGCCTTCCTGGATCAGGTCAGCCTGGGCCAGCCCATAGCCAGCGTAGCTACGAGCGATGTGTACGACGAAACGCAGGTGGGCCATCACCATTTGGCGAGCGGCCTCGACATCCTGCTCATAATAGAGACGCTCGCCCAGATCACGCTCCTGCTCGACCGTCAGCAGCGGAATGCTGTTGACCGTGTGCACGTAGGCTTCCAGGTTTGCACCGGGCACCAGGGCATAGGCAGGTTGCAACGATGTGGTCATTCAAGAACCTCCGACTTACCAAACTCGCACCTTGTGGGCGCTGCCAACATTGACCTGGAACGACGGTACAAGTTCCATAGTGAAGAATTTGTCAATGCTGGCACTTAAAAACTATCGCGGCGCCAGCTCGTTCAGGTGGCGGGCGACTGCAATCCATGCACCGATATACCCCAACAGCACCGCTCCGATCAAGAGCGACAGACCATCGGACGCCGGCACTCCGCCCAGGGCGAAGTCACTGCCGTACAGGCCGGAAAGGCCTACCACCGCCTCGTTCAGCCAGTTCAGGCCAAACGCCAGGATACCCCACGCCAACAGGCCTGCGCCCAGGCCATACAGGGCGCCCATGTACAGGAAAGGCCGGCGCACATAGGCGTCGGTGCCCCCGACCAGCTTGATCACTTCGATCTCGGTGCGGCGGTTTTCAATGTGTAGCCGAATTGTGTTACCGATTACTAACAGCAAGGCAGAAATCAGCATCACAGCCAGGCCGAAGACGAAACGGTCACCCAGCTTGAGGATGGCCGCCAGGCGCTCGACCCACAGCAGGTCGAGCTGCGCCACCTCTACCCGCGGCAGTTCGGACAGGCGCTGACGCAAGGCTTCCAGCGCCGGTTTGTCGACCTCGGTCGGGGTCACCACCACCACGCCAGGCAACGGGTTGTCGGGCAGCTCACGCAGGGCTTCGCCAAGGCCGGACTGCTGCTGGAACTCGTCCAGCGCCTGTTCGCGGCTTACATACAGCGCGTCGGCCACACCGGGCATGCCCTTGATCTCGTCGCGCAGCGCCTCGCCTTCGCGGCTGCCGGCATCGAGCTTGAGGTACAGCGAAATCTGCGCGGCGCGCTGCCACGAGCCGCCAAGCTTTTCGACGTTCTTCAGCAGCAACGACAAGCCCATGGGCATGCTCAGCGCCACCGCCATCACCAGGCAGGTGAAGAAGCTGCCAATCGGCTGCTTGCCCAGACGGCGCAGGCTGTCGGCCAGGCTGGCACGGTGGCTTTCCAGCCAGGCATGCAGCAGCGTGCGGAAATCCGGGCCGTCGTCGTCTTCACCGCGTTTTTTCTTCGCCGGTTGCGGGTCGGCCGGTTTCGGCGCAACCCGCTCGGAAACTTTCGGTGTGCGTGTAGTGGTCATTGCCCGGCCTCCCCATCGCCGATCAAGCGGCCGCGCTGCAAGGTCAGCATGCGGTGGCGCATGCGCGCAATCAGTGCCAGGTCGTGGCTGGCGATCAATACCGTGGTGCCCAGGCGGTTGATGTCCTCGAACACGCCCATGATCTCCGCCGCCAGGCGCGGGTCGAGGTTACCGGTGGGCTCGTCGGCCAGCAGCAGGGCTGGCTGATGCACGATGGCGCGGGCAATACCCACCCGCTGTTGCTGCCCGGTGGACAGGTCGGCCGGGAATAGCTCGCCCTTGTCGGCCAGCGACACGCGCTCCAGGGCCGAATCCACGCGTTTGGCGACCTCGGCCTTGGACAGGCCGAGAATCTGCAGTGGCAAGGCGATGTTGTTGAACACCGTGCGGTCGAACAACAGCTGATGGTTCTGGAACACCACGCCAATCTGCCGGCGCAGGAACGGGATCTGTGCGTTGCTGATCTGGCCCAGGTCCTGCCCGGCCAGCATCAGCTTGCCGCTGGTCGGGCGTTCCATGGCCAGCAGCAGACGCAGCAAGGTGCTTTTGCCAGCCCCCGAATGGCCGGTGACGAACAGGAATTCGCCCCGGCGCGCCCGGAAACTCAGCTCATGCAACCCCACATGACCATTGGGATAACGCTTGGCAACCTGTTCGAATCTGATCATGGTCAGTCTCGCTCGGCGAACAGAGCCTTGACGAACGGCTCGGCTTCGAAGGTACGCAGGTCGTCGATGCCTTCACCGACACCGATGAAACGGATCGGCAGCTTGAACTGCTTGGCCAGGGCGAAGATCACCCCACCCTTGGCGGTGCCGTCCAGCTTGGTCAGGGCCAGGCCGGTCAGTTCGACGCTCTGGTTGAAGTACTTGGCCTGGCTGATGGCGTTCTGGCCGGTACCGGCATCCAGCACCAGCAGCACCTCGTGCGGCGCTTCGGCGTCGAGCTTGCCGATAACCCGACGTACCTTCTTCAGTTCTTCCATCAGGTTGTCTTTGGTATGCAGGCGACCGGCAGTGTCGGCGATCAGCACATCGACGCCACGGGCCTTGGCGGCCTGCACGGCGTCGAAGATCACCGACGCCGAGTCGGCCCCGGTGTGCTGGGCGATCACCGGGATCTGGTTGCGCTCGCCCCACACCTGCAGTTGCTCGACCGCCGCGGCACGGAAGGTGTCACCAGCGGCCAACATCACTTTCTTGCCTTCGAGCTGCAGCTTCTTCGCCAGCTTGCCGATCGTGGTGGTCTTGCCGGCGCCGTTCACGCCAACTACCAGAATCACATAGGGCTTGTTCTGCGCCTGTACCACCAGCGGCTGTTCGACTGGGCGCAGCAACGCAGCCAGCTCTTCCTGCAGCGATTTGTACAGGGCATCGGCATCGGCCAGCTGCTTGCGGGCGACCTTCTGGGTCAGGTTCTGGACGATGGTCGAGGTCGCCTCCACGCCGACGTCGGCGGTCAGCAGGCGGGTCTCGATCTCGTCGAGCAGGTCGTCATCGATGACCTTCTTGCCCAGGAACAGGCTGGCCATGCCCTCGCCGATGCTGGCGCTGGTCTTCGACAGGCCCTGCTTGAGGCGTGCGAAGAAGCCGGGCTTGGCCTGCTCGGCCGGTGCAGGTGCAGATTCGACCGGTGCTGCGGCCGCAACAGGCTCTGGCGCGGAACGTTCCGGGATGGCAGGCGGAGCCTTCGGTTCCAGGTCCGGTACCAGAGCCACAGGTTCTTCGGCAACCGGCAGTACCAGGTTGCTGACCGGCGCGGCAGGTTCCACTGCCGTGGCAGGCTCGATCGGAGCCGCCTGCAACGGCACGGACGCGACCGGCTGCGGCGCTGGTGCCACCAGCGGCTGGGAAGCGAGCGGCTCTGGCTCAGGGGCCTGCAATGGCTGGGAAGCAAGCGGTTCAGGTATCGGCGCCTGGGCTACTTCGGCGACCGGCTGCGGCTCAACCAGCACTGGGGCTGCAGGGGCCTGAACGGGCTCTGCGGCTCGCGGCGTTTCGGCGGCAGGGACCTCGACCGGAGCGGCAGCAGGCTGCTCGACGGCGTGGGTTTCATTCGCGGGCGAGCCCGCTCCCACAGGTTGCTGCGGCTTCTTGCGAAACCAGCTGAACAGGCCTTTCTTCTCACCAGCCTCGGCCGGTGCTTTTTTGTCGTCGTTGGAACCAAACATGGAAGACGGCTATCTCAGGGTAGCGATGGGCCAGCTACGGCGCATCGGGAATTCTCTCTACGCAGAACAGACTATCTTGAAGCCGGCTGGTTCATGCGCAACGTTTTGTGTTGATGGCCTGGGGGCCAGAACGGCGACAGGCATGGTCGCCAGGCAACCGGATCAGTATCCTAGCACCTCCTGGCCCGCCGACGCTAAACCCAGCGGGCCGCCGAACAGGTTAAACACCGTATGAATGCTCTAGCCCGCCGCGCCGCAGGCCTGTTGCTCGGCACGCTGTGCCTGCCGCTCGCGGCCTTGGCCGCCGATGTGCAACCCACCCACGAGTTCATCCTCGACAACGGCCTGAAAGTGGTCGTGCGCGAAGACCATCGCGCCCCGGTGGCCGTCTCGCAGATCTGGTACAAGGTTGGCTCCAGCTACGAAACCCCGGGCCAGACCGGCTTGTCCCACGCCCTGGAACACATGATGTTCAAAGGTAGCGCCAAGGTCGGCCCTGGTGAGGCATCGCGCATCCTGCGGGATATCGGTGCCGAAGAGAACGCCTTCACCAGCGATGACTACACCGCCTATTACCAGGTGCTGGCCCGCGACCGCCTGCCGGTGGCCCTGGAGCTGGAGGCCGACCGCCTGGCCAGCCTGCACCTGCCCGCCGACGAGTTCAGCCGCGAAATCGAGGTAATCAAGGAAGAGCGCCGCCTGCGCACCGACGACCAGCCCAACGCCAAGGCGTTCGAACTGTTCCGCGCCATGGCCTACCCGGCCAGCGGCTACCACACGCCGACCATCGGCTGGATGGCCGACCTCGAGCGAATGAAGGTCGAGGAACTGCGCCACTGGTATGAATCCTGGTATGCCCCCAACAACGCTACCCTGGTCGTCGTGGGCGATGTCACCGTCGACGAAGTCAAGGGTCTGGCGCAGAAGTACTTCGGCAGTATTCCCAGGCGTACCGTGCCCTCGGCCAAGTTGCCACTGGAACTGGCCGAACCCGGCCAGCGCCAGCTGACCCTGCACGTACGCACCCAGTTGCCCAGCCTGATCTATGGCTTCAACGTCCCCGGCCTGGCAACTGCCAAGGACCCGCGCACGGTGCACGCCCTGCGCCTCATCTCGGCGCTGCTCGACGGCGGCTACAGCGCGCGCATGCCGGCACGCCTGGAGCGTGGCCAGGAGCTGGTGGCCGGTGCTTCGTCCAGCTACAACGCCTTCACCCGTGGCGACAGCCTGTTCCTGATCTCGGCCACACCGAACGTACAGAAGCACAAGTCCCTGGCGGACGTGGAAAAGGGCATCTGGCAGCTGCTGGATGAACTCAAGACCTCCCCGCCCAGCACCGAGGAACTCGAGCGCGTGCGCGCCCAGGTCATTGCCGGATTGGTCTACGACCGTGATTCCATCAGCAGCCAGGCCACCACGATCGGCCAGCTGGAAACCGTTGGCCTGTCCTGGAAGCTGATCGACAGCGAACTGGACGAACTCGAGCGCGTCACCCCGCAGGACATCCAGAACGCCGCGCGCACCTACTTCACCCGCGAACGCCTGAGCGTTGCCCATGTACTGCCCGAGGAGTCCGCTCATGAGTGACCGCCGCGTCTCGCGCCCAACCCTGCTGGCCACCGGCATCCGTGTCCTGGCGTTGGCGGCCGTGCTGGCTGGCCCGGCCATGGCCGACGATCTCGCCAAGGTAGAAAGCAACGCCGCACGCCCGGCCAACACCCTGCAGTCGCTGGCCGAGCTGGATGGCAAGGCACCCAGCCGGCGCCAGCTGAACATCCAGCACTGGAATACCGCTGAAGGCGCGCGGGTGCTGTTCGTCGAAGCCCGCGAACTGCCCATGTTCGACCTGCGTGTCACCTTCGCCGCCGGTAGCAGTCAGGATGGCGGCGTGCCAGGCCTGGCCGCCCTGACCAACGCCATGCTCAACGAAGGCGTGGCCGGCAAGGACGTGACCGCCATTGCCGAAGGCTTTGAAAGCCTGGGCGCAGACTTTGGCAACGGTTCCTACCGCGACATGGCCGTGGCCTCGCTGCGCAGCCTCAGCGCCAAGGACAAGCGTGAACCAGCGTTGAAGCTGTTTACCGAGGTAGCCGGAAAACCGACCTTCCCGGAAGATGCCCTCAAGCGCATCAAGAACCAGATGCTGGCCGGGTTCGAATACGACAAACAGAACCCCGGCAAGATCGCTGGCAAGGCGCTGTTCGCCAATCTTTACGGCGAGCATCCCTATGCCCACCCAAGCGACGGCACTCCCGAAGGCATCAAAGGTATAAGCCTGGCACAATTGCGTGCCTTCCATGCCAAGGCCTACACCGGCGGCAATGCAGTCATCGCCCTGGTCGGCGACCTCAGTCGCGCCGAAGCCGAAAGCATCGCTGCCCAAGTGTCCGCAGGCCTGCCCAAGGGCCCGGCACTGCCGGCACCGGCCCAGCCCGCTGAAACGTATGCAACCCTCAACCACATTGATTTTCCGACTGCGCAAACCCACCTGATGCTGGCCGCACTCGGTATCGACCGCCAGGACCCCGACTGGCCAGCGCTGTCGCTGGGCAACCAGATACTCGGTGGCGGTGCCTTCGGCACCCGGCTGATGAGTGAGGTGCGTGAAAAACGCGGCCTGACCTACGGGGTTTACTCGGCGTTCAGCCCGATGCAGGTCCGCGGCCCGTTCATGATCAACCTGCAAACCCGTGCCGAGCTCAGCGAAGCTACGCTCAAGCTGGTGCAAGGCATACTCGCCGATTACCTCAAGACCGGCCCCACCCAGCAGGAGCTGGACGACGCCAAGCGCGAGCTGGCCGGCAGCTTCCCGCTGTCCAATGCCAGCAATGCCAGCATCGTCGGCCAACTGGGCGCCATCGGCTTCTACAATCTGCCGCTGACCTGGCTGGAGGACTTCATGCAGCAGTCCCAGGCACTCACCGTCGAACAGGTCAGGGCGGCCATGAACAAACACCTGTCAGCGGATAAACTGGTGATGGTCACCGTCGGCCCGAAAGTGCCACAAAAGCCGCTGCCAGCACCTACCGACAAACCCTCCGAGCAAGCGCTCGGGGTACCGGAGCACTAATGCCAAGATCCACCCCCACCGCCCGCCCGCAACCGGGCCAGAGCAAGGGCCAGGGCCACCTGCGCATCATCGCCGGCGAGTGGCGCAGCCGCCGCCTGGCGGTCCCGGACGGCGAAGGTCTGCGGCCAACGCCCGACCGCGTGCGCGAAACCCTGTTCAACTGGCTGGCCCCCTATATCGAAGGCGCCCGCGTGCTGGACGCCTTCAGCGGCAGCGGCGCCCTGGTGCTCGAAGCCTTGTCCCGCGGGGCCGAGGACGCGGTGGCGCTGGACAGCAACCCGGCCGCCATCGCCAACCTGAAGAACAACCTCGAAATCCTGCGCTGCCCACGCGGGCAAATCCTGCAAACCGATGCCCTGCGCTACCTGCAAGGCCCGGCCAAGCAGCAGTTCGACGTGGTGTTCCTTGACCCGCCGTTCCATCAGGACCTGCTGGCCGACACCTGCAACCTGCTGGAGCAGAACCAGTGGTTGCATGAAAAGGCCTGGGTCTACACCGAAAGCGAAACCGCGCCGTCGACCTTGCAATTGCCTGGCAACTGGCGCCTGCACCGCGAGAAGAAAACCGGCCAGGTGTACTACGCACTCTGGCAGCGGGGCTGACCGGGTAGCGTGGGTTGGCGTATTTAGTTACCGCCAACCCAACCCTGCCATCACTGAAGCTGCTCCTTCGTTCTTGCAGGAGCACTTCAACGATGACCGATCGCCCCTCCCCGGCCACGCCAACCAGCGCGGTGCAATCCCTGATCCTCGACAACGGCTTGCGCGTCTACCTGCGCGAAGACCACCGCGCCCCGCTGGTCAGCGTGCAGCTTTGGTATCACGTCGGGTCCAGTTACGAACCGCAGGGCCACACCGGCCTGTCCCACGCACTGGAACACCTGCTTTTTGAAGGCAGCAGCAAGCTGGCGCCAGGCGAATATTCGACGCTCATGACCCGCCTGGGTGGCAATCCAAACGCCTTCACGTTCTCGGATGCCACCGTCTTCCCGCTCACATTGCCGGCCAACCGCGTGGAAATTGCCCTGGAGGCCATGGCCGATGTCATGGCCAGCGCCACCCTCAGCGATATGCCGTTTGCCAGGGAACTGGCGGTAGTCATGGCCGAGCGGCGTGAAAATGTCGACAACAACCCGCTGGCGGTTGCGCTGGAGCATCACCACTTGCTGACCTATGGCGATTCCGGCTATGGCACGCCTGTGATTGGCCACAAACTCGATCTTGAGCATATGACGCTGGCAGCGGCCCAGACCTGGTACCGGACCTGGTACCACCCCAATAACGCCACACTCGCAGTAGCCGGCGACCTCACCCTGACACAGCTAGAAACACTCGTTACCAGGCATTTTGCCGAAATACCGGCCCATCGCCTCCCCACACGCCAGGTGCCAACGGGGCTCACCAACCCGGCCAAACGCCAGCAGACACTACGTCTGCCGGGTCTGTACACAGGCACGGCCCTCGGTTTCAACGTGCCCAGCCAATGCACCGCCAGGTCGGCCAGCCAAGGCTATGCATTGCGATTACTGCCCGAGATTCTTGCCAATGGCCATGCCAGCAGGCTGCAGCGACTGCTAGTGCTGGACGAGTCGCTCCTGCAAGGCATGCGGGCGGCTTATGAGCCTTGGCAACGCGGCGACAGCATGCTGGCCTTTTATGCGTTCTGCAGCCCGCACATCACGCCAGAGGCCGCAGCCGAGCGCCTGATGCTCGAAATCGAAGCTTTTCGCCAGGCGGCGCCCACCAAACAAGACCTTGAACGGGCCAAGGCACGCCTGCTGGCCAGGCAACTGTTCGAAAGAGATGACATCAACAAACAGGCGCACGCCATCGGCAAACAGGCAGCCTGCGGGCTGGACCCGGTTGCCCTGGATGACGAACAACAAGCCATAGAGGCAGTAACCGCCGAACAAGTGGCTCAGGTAGCCTACGAATATCTGAGCGAGCCCCGAGCAGCCATGACCTTCATGTACGCCAGGGAGAGCGCTCATGCCTGACACTACTTCGACCTCGCCACAATCGAACCTGGCCAGCAGCATCGGTAGCAACTTGTTGTCCATCCAAGGGCTAGACCTGGACCAGTTCGCTACTTTGCACACGTCAGTCCAGGGCTGGACCACGAAGGCTGGCACAGGCGTCAAGTTCATCGAAGCCCGCGGGTTGCCAATCGTCGACGTGGTACTGCGCTTCAAGGCTGGCACCACCCAGGACACTGACCAATCCGGCCTGGCAGCCCTGACGCTCTACATGCTTGACGAGGGCAGCCAGCGGCATACAGCTGCCCAACATGCGGAGCACCTGGAACACCTGGGCGCGATCACGAAGAAGGAGATAGGACTGGAGCACGCCACGCTCAGTCTGCGCAGCCTTGGCAATAAGGCAAGGCTCGATGCTGCCCTGGAGCTGTTCATCGACCTGGCGGCCCACCCCGCATTCCCGCCGCCTGCACTGGACAAGATAAAACCGCAGTTGCAACGGCTGAACGCATCGCAAGAACGGCAGCCTGAGGTGAGGGCGCGCAGTGAAGCCTTCCGTCATTTGTTCAATGGCCACCCTTATGGCAATTATCTGGGAAGCACTCATCAGGGAATCGCGGCGGTAACGGTCCAGGACCTGCGCAGGTTCCATCAACGGGCCTATGCTGCCAGCAACCTTGAAATGGTCATGGTGGGAGACCTTTCCCTGAGCGAAGCCCAAGCTATAGCTCAACGGATCAGCCAGGCCCTGCCCCAAGGCTGGACAGCCGCTGAACTGCCTCCTGTACCGGTGGCAACCAGCGCAACGATCAATATCGAGCAGCCCGGGGCCAGTACTGCAATCTTGCTTGCGCTGCCCATGGATGTGCCTGCAAACGACCCTGAGTTTCCACGCCTGACATTGGCCAGCGAGGTACTTGCAGGAGGCTTCGAGTCGCGTTTGATGACGGAGCTGCGCCAACGTCGCGGCCTTACCTATTCGGTCCGCAGCACGGTAAAGCCATTGAATGCAGGAGGTGTGTTCGTCGTTGAATGGGAGATCGCGCCCCAATACGCTCAAGCTTCCCAGACCCTGGTGGAAACCTTGCTGCGCGAGTTCATCGACAGCGGGCCAACCCAGGCGCAATTGCAGCTCGCCCGCAAGCAACTGGCCGGTGACTTGCTGCGTGCCGTTGCGCAAAACCAGAGCCTGGCATCTTTGCTTACCGAAGTTACCCATCAACGCCAGCCCGACGATCATCTGAACACCTACGTCGAGCGCATCAGTGCAATCACCCCGGCAGATGTGCGCTCGGTCATGCAACGTCGGCTGCATCTCGAGCAAAAGGTGCTGGTCAGTGTCGGCCCTGACGTCGAGCAGCAGCCGCTGCCGCCTACCGACCAATAGCGCAGGTACAGTGGCGCTGTTTCATGGCACTCTAGGCAGGCACATCACGAGTCGCCCAGCATGCCCAATTCCAGTGCCACATTCCGCCCGGCCATCGGCTTGTCCAACCCTCACCTGCAAACCCTGTGGGGGCCACTGTGGCGCAAGCTGCCCGACCTGCCACGCAGCCGCGAGCGACTGTGGCTGGCCGATGGTGACTTCATCGACCTGGACTGGCATGGCCCGCATCAACCCCATGCCCCCCTGGTAGTGGTGCTGCACGGTTTGACCGGTTCATCCCACTCGCCTTACGTCAAAGGCTTGCAGCAAGCGCTGCAAGGCCACGGCTGGGCCAGCGTGGCGGTGAACTGGCGCGGCTGCTCGGGCGAACCCAACCTGTTGCCGCGCAGCTACCATTCCGGTGCCAGCGAAGACCTGGCAGAAATCGTCAGCCACCTGCGCGCCCAGCGCCCGTTGGCACCGCTGTACGCGGTGGGCTATTCGCTGGGGGGAAACGTGCTGCTCAAGTATCTGGGCGAAAGCGGCGTCGCCAGCCAGCTGGAAGCCGCCGTGGCGGTGTCGGTGCCGTTTCGTCTGGACCATTGCGCTGACCGTATCGGCCAGGGTTTCTCGAAGGTGTACCAGGCGCATTTCATGCGCGAGATGCAGGCGTACGTGCAACTCAAGCAGCGGCACTTTCACGACAATGGCCAGCATGAGCGGCTAGCGACACTGCAACGGCTGGGGCCACTGGGCAATCTGCGCACCTTCTGGGACTTCGATGGCAAGGTCACCGCCCCGCTGAACGGCTTTCGCGACGCGCACGACTACTATCGCCGCTCATCGAGCCATTTCTTCCTGGGCAGCAACCGCACGCCGACACTCATCATCCATTCCAGCGATGATCCATTCGTTTCAGGCCACAGCCTGCCCACGGCACGTGAACTGGCGCCACAGACCCGTTTCGAACTGCACAGCCGGGGTGGCCATGTGGGGTTTGTCGACGGCAGCCTGCGCAACCCGGGGTATTACCTGGAGCGGCGGATTCCGCAGTGGTTGTTGCAAGGCCAGTAAGCAGTACCGGCCTCATCGCTGGCAAGCCGTGGCGCAGCTGTGAAACCCGGCTTGCCGGCGATGAGGCTGGGCCTGCTTACTCGCCAGTTGCTACCCCATGCGCCGGGTCATTGATCCACTCGCTCCAGGACCCGGCATACAGCTTGCCCAGCGGGTACCCTGCCAGGGCCAGGGCAAACAGGTTGTGACAGGCGGTCACGCCTGACCCGCAATAGGCGACCAACTGCTCCGGTGCACGCCCTGCCAGCTTTTCGGCAAAGCGCTGCCGGAGCTGCTCCGCCGGCAGGAAGCACCCGTCATCTCCCAGGTTGTCGGCGAACGCTGCGCACTGGGCGCCAGGGATATGCCCCGCCACTGGGTCGATCGGCTCCACTTCCCCACGAAACCGCGGCAAGGCACGCGCATCGAGCAAAGTCAGGTCATCTGCACCCAGGCGCTTGGCCAAATGCCCGGCATCGATCAGCAGCTTGGCGTCCGGCTCACCTGCGAAGGTGCCTTCCCGCTTGGCTGGCGGGTCCAGGCTCAGCGGCAGGTGTGCCGCATGCCAGGCCTTCAGCCCGCCGTCGAGGATTGCCACATCGCTGCGCTTGCCCAGCCAGGCCAGCAGCCACCACGCTCGGGCGGCATAGGCGCCGGGGCCGTCGTCGTACAGCACCACCTCGCTGTCATTGTCCAGGCCCCACTCGCGCAGGCGCTCGACCAGCCGGCGCGCATCCGGCAATGGGTGGCGCCCGGTGCGCCCTTTGCTCACCGGCCCGCTCAGGTCACGCTCCAGGTCGGCAAAATGCGCCCCGGCAATATGCCCCTGGGCATAGCTGCGTTGGCCATAGTCCACATCCTCCAGAGCAAAGCGGCAGTCGAGTATCACCAATTTGGGCGAGCCCAGACGCTCGGCCAACTGCTGCGGGGTGATCAATTGCGCAAGGGGCATGACAATCTCCTGATCGATGGCGCTAGGGCCCCAGCTACTGCTCCAGGGCCTGGTTGAACGGTACATGGAATTCCTCGCACAGGGCCTCCACGGCACTGCGGGCATTATCGGTGACGAAGCCAAGCTCAAGCACCAGTACCTGGTAGACGCCGCGCTTGAAGGCTTCTTCTCCCAGATGCGCGGAATGTTCCCGCGTGGTACTGAGAAAACGTACCCAGGACGTCAGCACGATCCAGGCATTGATGGTCAGCGATTCGATCTGCGCTGGCGCCATGGCCAGGATGCCCGCCTCGACAAAGCCACGGTATATCGCCTGGCCCTGGCGCAGGCAGCGCTCGGAAAAGCGCCGGTAACGGGCGGCCAGCTCCGGGTCACTGTCCAGCAGGTGTTCCAGGTCGCGGTGCAGGAAGCGGTAGTTCCACATCGCTGCCAGCAGGGCCTTGAGGTAGAAGCGCTTGTCCTCAACGGTCGCTGCACGGCCTTGCGGTGGGCGCAGGAAGCTGTCCACCAGTTCCTCATATTGGCTGAATAACAGGGCGATGATCGCCTGCTTGTTGGGGAAGTGGTAGTACAGGTTGCCGGGCGAGATTTCCATGTGCGCGGCAATGTGATTGGTGCTGACGCTGCGTTCACCCTGCTGGTTGAACAACTCCAGGCTGTTCTGCACGATGCGCTCTCGGGTCTTCATGCGCGGCGCCATGCTCGGCTCCCAGTCTGCGGGCTTCATCAAAAAGGTCATCTTACGGCGTATTGATGGGGGAGTGCACCGCTCGAAAGCGCGAAAAAAGTCCACCATCGGCCGAATTAGAGTATAGGCTCTAGGAATTTCCCGCCCGGACTCGACGCAGCCATGAACACGCCTAGCGCCCTGCCTCTTGTGCAATCCGACATCGACCTGGCGGCAATGTTCGCTGCCCAGCGCCGCGCCTTTGCCGGCAACCCGTTGCCACCTGCGGCGCAGCGGCGGCAATGGCTGAGAAGCCTGCGGGAGGCCTTGCTGGCCGGCCAGGCGGAGTTGATTGATGCCATCAGCCAGGATTTTGAAGGACGCAGCGCTGACGAGACCTTGCTGGCCGAACTGCTGCCTTCCGTGCAAGGCCTGCGCCATGCCGAAAAGCACCTGCAACGCTGGATGCGCCCCAGCCGGCGCCGGGTCAGCCTGGCCTTCCAGCCGGCCCGCGCGCACGTGCGTTACCAACCCTTGGGTGTGGTCGGTATCATCGTGCCATGGAATTACCCGCTGCTCCTGGCCATCGGCCCGCTAACCTGCGCCCTGGCAGCTGGCAACCGGGTCATGCTCAAGCTCAGCGAAGCCACACCGGCCACGGGCGTGGCGCTAAGACAGCTGCTGGAACGTGTGTTCCCCAGCGACCTGGTCAGCGTAGTGCTCGGCGAAGTCGAGGTAGGCCAGGCCTTTGCTCGCGTGCCTTTCGACCACCTGCTGTTCACCGGTGCCAGCAGTGTCGGGCGTCAGGTGATGCTGGCTGCAGCGCACAACCTGACCCCGGTCACTCTGGAATTGGGCGGCAAGTCGCCGGCGATTGTCTCGGCTGATGTACCGCTGGACAGCGCCGCCGAGCGCATCGCCTTCGGCAAGACGCTGAACGCTGGCCAGACCTGCGTCGCCCCCGACTACGTGCTGGTGCCGCGCGAGCGGCTGCAAGCCTTCAGCGATGCCTACCAGCGAGCCGTGCGCCGGTTGTACCCGCGCATTTCCGACAACCCCGACTACACCGCAATCATCAACCCGTCGCAGCTGCAGCGGTTGCAGCGCCTGCTGGACGATGCCCGCACCAAAGGCGCGCAGGTGCTCGACCTGTACCCCGACGAAGCGCGCCAGGGCCGGCGCCTGCCACCACACCTGTTGCTGGGGGTAGATGACAACATGCAGGTAATGCAGGACGAGATCTTCGGCCCCCTGCTGCCGCTGGTGCCTTATGACAACCTGGAGCAGGCGCTGGCCTACATCAACCAACGGCCACGTCCATTGGCGCTGTACTACTTCGGCTATGACCGCGCTGGCCAGGAGCAGGTACTGCACCACACCCATTCCGGCGGTGTGTGCCTGAACGACACCCTGCTTCACGTCGCCCAGGACGACCTGCCGTTCGGCGGCATCGGGCCTTCGGGCATGGGCCATTACCATGGCCGTGACGGCTTCATGACCTTCAGCAAGGCCAAGGCGGTGCTGGCCAAGCAACGCCTCAACACCGCGCGGCTGATCTACCCGCCTTATGGCAAGGCCTTGCAGCGCCTGGTGTTCAAGCTGTTCATTCGCTGAGGCCCAGCCCATGCACCGCCGCGAACTGTTGCGTTTCAGCCTGGGTGCCAGCCTCGTGCTGGCCGGTACCAGCCTGGTCGGTTGCCGTGCACAAACCGCCGCGACTGGCTACGAAATCCTGCGCGACGATGACCTGCCGCTACTGAGCGCACTGATCCCGGTGGTACTGGCCGGCACGCAAGCCACCGAAACACTGGTGCTGCACAGTCTCGACCACAAGCTGTCGGCGTTGTCGCCAGAAATGCTCAAGCTCACCCGGCAACTGTTCGACGTACTCAGCCTGCCGCTCACCCGCGGCCCCCTGACGGGTGTCTGGGGCGCGTGGGAACAAGCCAGCCCCGCGCAAGTCGTTGCCTTCCTGCAGCGTTGGCAGGACAGCTCACTGAACCTGCTGCGCATGGGTCACGCATCGCTGCTGCGGCTGCTGCAGATGGCCTGGTACGAACGCCCTGAATCCTGGGCTGCCTGCGGCTACCCAGGCCCACCGAAGATCTGAAAACGAAGAGCAGCGCAGATGCCTGTACCTGACCCGTTTCGCCAAGGCCTGGAGCGTGGCTGGATTACCCACGACGCCTCGCGCCTGGAGCACGACCTTGGCCTGGAAGCCGATGTTGCCGTGATCGGCAGTGGTGCAGGTGGTGCCACCAGCGCGCAGATGCTCAGCGCCGCCGGCTTCAAGGTGCTGCTGATCGAAGAAGGTCCGTTGAAGACCAGCAGCGATTTCCATCTGCTGGAAAACGAAGCCTACGCCAGCCTGTACCAGGAAGGCCTGGGCCGCATGAGCAAGGATGGCGCCATTACCATCCTCCAGGGCCGGGCCGTGGGCGGCACCACGCTGGTCAACTGGACCTCGAGCTTTCGCACCCCGCCCCAGACCTTGGCGCACTGGGCGTCAGCGCACAACGTGAGCGGCCTGGACGAAGCGCAGATGCGCCCCTGGTTCGAACGCATCGAACAGGAGCTGGGCATCAGCCCCTGGGCACTGCCGCAGAATGCCAACAATGACGTGCTGCGTCGTGGCTGCGAGCAGCTGGGCTACCGCTGGGCGGTGATCCCGCGCAACGTGCGCGGCTGCTGGAACCTGGGCTATTGCGGCATGGGTTGCCCGGTGAATGCCAAGCAGTCGATGCTCGTGACCCGCATTCCCGCCACCCTCGAGCGAGGCGGCGAGCTGCTCTATCTGGCCCGGGCCGAGCGTTTCGAGCACAACTGCGAACGCATCCTCGGCCTGACCTGCCAGGCTCTGGACAGCCAGGGCATACACCCAACAGGCCGCTTGGTGCGCATTCGCGCACGTCACTACGTTGTTGCCGGTGGCGGCATCAACAGCCCGGCGCTGCTGCTGCGGTCCGCCGCGCCCGACCCGCACGGCCGCCTGGGCAAACGGACCTTCCTGCACCTGGTGAACTTCAGCGCGGCACGCTTCAACGAGCGTATCGACCCCTATTACGGCGCCCCGCAATCCATCTACAGCGACCACTTCCAATGGCAAGGCGGCATCGACGGCCCGATTGGCTACAAGCTGGAGGTACCGCCGTTGCACCCGGCCCTGGCCAGCACCCTGCTGGGCGGATACGGCGAGGAAAATGCCCGACGCATGGCCGAGCTGCCACATACCCACGTGATGCTGGCGCTACTGCGTGATGGCTTTCATCCGCAAAGCCAGGGTGGAACCGTGGAGCTGCGCGGCGATGGCTCACCGGTGCTCGACTATCCGCTCACCGACTACCTGTACGACGGTTTGCGCCGCGCCTACCGCAGCATGGCGCAAATCCAGTTCGCCGCCGGCGCCACCCAGGTCACCCCCGTGCACAGCGATGCCAGTGCCGCATCCAGCCTGCAGCGGGCCTTGGCCATGATCGACAGCTTGCGCCTGGAGCCGTTCCGCACGCGCCTGGGCAGCGCCCACGTGATGGGCGGTTGTGCCATGGGGGAAGACCCGCGCCAGGCGGTATGCGACAGCCTGGGCCGCCATCACCAGCTGGAAAACCTGTCGATTCACGACGGTTCGCTGTTCCCCACCAGCATCGGCGCCAACCCGCAACTGTCGGTGTATGCCATCAGCGCCAGGCTCAGCGAGGCCCTGGTTGCCCGCCTGGCACACAGCGCATGACAATGAACGCGGCCCCTGTCTATAGTGCCATCAGCCGGCCGCATGACTTGGCCGGGCGCAGTCGCTGCGCTACCATCCGACTCCCCAACGCACTCCAGCCAGGATGACGCGATGAACCGAGTGTTGTACCCGGGTACTTTCGACCCCATTACCAAAGGCCATGGCGATCTGGTCGAACGCGCCTCGCGGCTGTTCGACCACGTGATCATCGCCGTGGCGGCCAGCCCCAAGAAAAACCCGCTGTTCCCGCTGGAACAACGGGTGGAGCTCGCCCGTGAGGTCACCAAGCACCTGCCCAATGTCGAAGTCATCGGCTTCTCCTCGCTGCTGGCACATTTCGCCAAGGAACAAGGCGCGAACGTGTTCCTGCGCGGCCTGCGGGCGGTATCCGACTTCGAGTACGAATTCCAGCTGGCGAACATGAACCGGCAATTGGCCCCTGATGTGGAAAGCCTGTTCCTCACGCCTTCGGAGCGTTATTCGTTCATTTCCTCGACCCTGGTCCGGGAAATCGCCGCATTGGGTGGTGATATCAGCAAGTTCGTCCACCCGGTGGTGGCCGACGCGCTGACCGAACGCTTCCGGAAGTAAGCCAGACAGCTGATTGTCGCGCCCGCGTGCACTGCGGGCGCGAATGCGGCACAATTGTGCCCACTGCGTTGAACATGCCCGGGCGCTGAGCCCCGGCCGGAGTCCCCATGTCCCTGATCATCACCGACGATTGCATCAACTGCGACGTCTGCGAACCCGAGTGCCCGAACGAGGCCATCTCCCAAGGCGAAGAGATCTACGTGATCGACCCTAACCTATGCACCCAGTGCGTGGGGCATTACGACGAGCCGCAATGCCAGCAGGTCTGCCCGGTCGACTGCATCCCGCTGGATGAAGCGCACCCGGAAACCGAAGAAGAACTGATGGCCAAGTATCGCCGGATTACCGGCAAGGCCTGAACCCTCAGGCCTACAGGTACAGCGAAACGCTTCAGCGCTGGCAATGCGGGCAATACACGCTGGCCCGCTGCCCCAGCTTGACCTCGCGCAATAGCGTGCCGCACACCTTGCACGGCTGCCCGCCCCGCCCGTACACGAACAATTCCTGCTGGAAGTACCCCGGCTGACCATCACCGCCGATGAAGTCGCGCAGGGTGGTACCGCCCTGCTCGATCGCCGCCGCCAGCACCCGCTTGATCTCGATGCTCAGTTTCAGGTAGCGCGCCCGTGAAATCCCGCCTGCTGCGCGGCGTGGGTCGATACCGGCAGCAAACAGGGCCTCGGTGGCGTAGATGTTGCCCACCCCCACCACCACGGCGTTATCCATGATGAACGGCTTGACCGCCATCGAACGCCCGCGGGACAACTGGAACAACCGCTCGCCGTCGAACAGGTCGGTCAACGGCTCCGGGCCCAGGCGCAGCAGCAGTTCGTGGTTGAGCGGGTCCTGGCTCCACAGCATCGCGCCAAAGCGGCGCGGATCGGTGTAGCGCAGCATCAGCCCAGATTCCAGTTCGATGTCGACGTGCTCGTGCTTGGCTGCCGGCAAGCCCAGTTCGACCAGGCGCAGGTTGCCCGACATGCCCAGATGGCTGATCAGGGTACCGACCTCGGCGTTGATCAGCAGGTATTTGGCGCGCCGCTCGACACTGACGATGCGCTGCCCCGACAGGCGTACATCCAGGTCTTCGGGTATCGGCCAGCGCAGGCGCCGGTCACGCACCACCACCCGGCTGACGCGCTGGCCCACCAGGTGCGGCGCGATACCGCGGCGGGTAGTTTCTACTTCGGGTAATTCCGGCATGTGTCAGTGCCCGCCCAACTCGCGAATGTTCTGCTTGAGGTTTTCGAAATCGTATTCCGACAAGCCGATGTAATCGAGCACCAGCGGGCCGACCGCACGCCACTCGTGGTCCACCGACTGGTTGCCCAGCACCCGGTAGGAGGCGCAGATATGCTCGGCCATCTTCAGCACCGCCAGCAGGTTCTTCAGCTGGCTCTGGGTGTTGCGCGAGCTTTCGTCGCGGAACACCGCCAGGGCATTGTGGTGGTTGGCGATGGTCGCGCTGAGGTGTTCGGGCAGCCGCCAGGACTTGGCGGTGAAATAGCCGACCACCGAATGGTTGGTGTTGAAAGCACGGTTTTCCGTGTCGACAATCCGGGTTTCCTCATCGGCCGTGGCATAGGCCTGCTCCAGCACCTCCATGTAATCCGGGAAGCGCTTGAGCATCAGCGGCACGCCACAGTCATGGAACAGGCCGAGGGTGTAGGCCTCGTCCGCAGGCTGGATGCCGGTACGCTTGGCCAGGGTCAGGCAGGTCATCGCCACATCCTGGGCGGTATCCCAGAAGCGGTTGAGGGTGACGATGGTCTCGTCGCTCATTTCGCCTTTGATCGACTGGGCGTTGATCAGGTTGATGATCGAACGGCTGCCCAGCAGGTTCACCGCGCGCTGGATCGAACCGATCTTGTTGGAAAGGCCGAAATGCGGGGAGTTGACCAGCTTGAGCAAGGCACCCGAGAGGCCCGGGTCCTGGGAGATCAGCTTGGCGATGGTTTCCAGGTCCGGGTCGGGCATGTACTGCTCGAACTGCAGGTCGACCATGATCTGCGGTTGCGGCGGGATGGTGATGCCTTGCAAGGCTTGCTCGATCTGTTCGGCGCTGAGTTCTTGGGACATGCGTGCATACTCGTTCGGGACGGGCGATTCTAACCCTCCAGACCGGCACGGGACCAACCACTGAATCGTAACGCCGGAACTTTACGTGAGTGGCACGGGCCTCCTTTTCACATACATCGCAAAAGGAGCAAGGCTCATGAGTGCGGAACTGAATGGCAAGCGCGTGGCCTTTCTGGTCACCGATGGCTTCGAGCAGGTGGAACTGACCGGGCCCCGCGAAGCCCTTGAGCAGAGCGGCGCGGTAGTGGATATCCTCAGCGACAAGGAAGGCAGTGTACGGGGTTGGAACCATGACCGGCCCGCGGATGAATTCGCCGTGGATGCTACCTTCGAAGGCGCCCACCTGGACCTCTACGATGCCCTGGTACTGCCCGGTGGTGTGCAAAATTCTGACACGATTCGGCTCATCCCCGCCGCGCAGAAACTGGTGAAAAGTCACGACTCGGCCGGGAGGCCGCTGGCAGTCATCTGCCACGGCGGCTGGTTGCTGGTGTCGAGCGGGCTGGTCAAGGGCAAGCGGATGACCAGCTACATGACCCTGCAGGACGACATCCGCAATGCCGGGGGAGAGTGGGTGGATGAAGAAGTGGTGGTCGATGGCAACCTGATCAGCAGCCGCAAGCCCGATGACATTCCGGCGTTCAGCCAGCAATTGATCAAGGCACTCGCGGCCTGATTGCCTCTAAGGCACGCCAGCACCCACAGGCAAAGCACAGGCCTCTGAGCCGTTGCAGCCCGCGTCGGAGCTGGCTTGCCGACAATGAGGCCCGCAGTTTGTCGAGCTTGGCACCGACAGATAGGCAGACAGGCTATAATCCCGCTCTTTTTCCCGGAGCGACGTCATGTCCCTGCCCAGCCTTCGCCTCAAAGCCAATGCCGACCGCCGCCTGCGCGCCGGCCATCTGTGGGTCTACAGCAACGAAGTCGACGTCACCACGACCCCGTTGCAAGGCTTCCAGGCCGGCCAGCAGGCCGTTCTCGAGGCGGCCAACGGCAAGCCGCTGGGTATCGTTGCACTGAGCCCGAACAACCTGATCTGTGCCCGCCTGCTGTCGCGCGATGCCAAGCTGCCGCTGGACAAGTCGCTGCTGGTACACCGCCTGAACGTGGCCCTGTCGCTGCGCCAGCGCCTGTTCGAGCAACCGTGCTACCGCCTGGTCTACGGCGACTCCGACTTGCTGCCAGGCCTGGTGGTCGACCGCTTCTTCGACATCCTCGTGGTGCAATTGGCCTCGGCCACCATGGAAGCCCACAAGGACGACGTGATTGCAGCCCTGGTGCAGGTGCTCAAGCCAAGCGGCATCCTGTTCAAGAACGACTCCTCCGCGCGTGACGCCGAAGGCCTGCAGCGTTATGTCGAGACCGTCTACGGCGAAGTGCCGGACTGGGTACCGCTGGAAGAGAACGGCGTCAGGTTCGAAGCCCCGGTGCGTGAAGGGCAGAAGACCGGCTGGTTCTATGACCATCGCATGAATCGTGCGCGCCTGGCACCTTACGTCAAAGGCAAGCGCGTGCTCGATCTGTTCAGCTACATCGGTGGCTGGGGCGTGCAGGCCGGTGCCTTCGGCGCCAGCGAAGTGTTCTGCGTCGATGCCTCGGGCTTCGCCCTGGATGGCGTGGAGCGCAACGCCGCGCTGAACGGCATCAGCGAGAAACTGACCTGCATCGAAGGCGATGTGTTCGAGGCCCTGCGCGAGCTCAAGGCCGCCGAAGAGCGCTTTGACGTGATCATTGCCGACCCACCCGCCTTCATCAAGCGCAAGAAAGACCTGAAAAACGGTGAAGCAGCCTATCGTCGCCTGAACGAACAGGCCATGCGCATGCTGACCAAGGACGGCATCCTGGTCAGTGCCTCGTGCTCGATGCACCTGCCCGAGGACGACCTGCACAACATCCTGCTGACCAGCGCCCGCCACCTCGACCGCAACCTGCAGTTGCTCGAACGCGGCGGCCAGGGCCCGGACCACCCGGTGCACCCGGCTATCGCCGAAACCCGCTACATCAAGAGCATCACCTGCCGGTTGCTGCCCAACAGCTGACCACAACACAAACGCGCCCCTGAGGGAGCGGATTCACGCGCGAAGACGGCAGCAGCCCTGCCACCGCATTCGCGGGTAAAGCCGCTCCCTCAGGGCAGGGCAATCCCCCTCGCTGATCGCGAAACGGCCAACTATCCACATCTCCATTCCCTCATCGCCTCAGCGGTGTAGAATCGGCCTATTCATCGCCAGTCATCCCCGGCGGGTTTATGAGCTCTGCCCAAGCACGCGGCGATCCCGCGCGGTCTTCGGCCCCATCCGTGCCAGTGGCAACCGGCCTGCGGTACAAAGGACAAGAGAAGCTCACTCCCCTTTTTGTGACCTGATTAAGCCGCCAGGAGTGTTTCATGCCTGATTACCGTTCAAAGACTTCCACCCAAGGCCGCAACATGGCCGGCGCCCGTGCCCTGTGGCGCGCCACCGGGATGAAGGACGAAGACTTCAAGAAACCGATCATCGCCATCGCCAACTCGTTCACCCAGTTCGTCCCGGGCCACGTGCACCTGAAGGACCTGGGCCAGCTGGTCGCCCGCGAGATCGAACGCGCCGGTGGCGTGGCCAAGGAGTTCAACACCATTGCGGTCGATGACGGCATCGCCATGGGCCACGACGGCATGCTGTACTCGCTGCCAAGCCGCGAGATAATCGCCGATGCCGTGGAATACATGGTCAATGCCCACTGTGCCGATGCCATCGTGTGCATCTCCAACTGCGACAAGATCACCCCCGGCATGCTGATGGCCGCACTGCGCCTGAACATCCCGGTGATCTTCGTTTCCGGCGGCCCGATGGAAGCTGGCAAGACCAAGCTGGCCAGCCATGGCCTGGACCTGGTCGACGCCATGGTCATCGCCGCCGACAGTTCGGCCTCCGATGAAAAAGTCGCCGAATACGAGCGCAGCGCCTGCCCGACCTGCGGCTCCTGCTCCGGCATGTTCACCGCCAACTCGATGAACTGCCTGACCGAAGCCCTGGGCCTGGCCCTGCCGGGCAACGGCTCGACCCTGGCCACCCACGCCGACCGCGAGCAGCTGTTCCTCACTGCCGGCCGCACCATCGTCGAGCTGTGCAAGCGTTACTATGGCGAAAACGACGAGTCGGTACTGCCGCGCAACATCGCCAACTTCAAGGCGTTCGAGAACGCCATGATGCTCGACATCGCCATGGGCGGCTCGACCAACACCATCCTGCACCTGCTGGCCGCAGCCCAGGAAGCCGAGGTGGCGTTCGACCTGCGCGACATCGACCGCCTGTCGCGCAAAGTACCGCAGCTGTGCAAGGTGGCGCCGAACATCCAGAAGTACCACATGGAAGACGTGCACCGCGCCGGCGGCATCTTCAGCATCCTCGGCTCGCTGGCCCGTGGCGGCCTGCTGCACACCGACCTGCCGACCGTGCACAGCCGCAGCATGGAAGAAGCCATCGCCAAGTGGGACATCACCCAGACCGATGACGAAGCCGTGCACACCTTCTTCAAGGCAGGCCCTGCCGGCATCCCGACCCAGACCGCGTTCAGCCAGTCGACCCGTTGGCCGAGCCTGGACCTGGACCGCGCCGAAGGCTGCATCCGCAGCGTCGAGCATGCCTACTCGCAGGAAGGCGGCCTGGCCGTGCTGTACGGCAACATCGCGCTGGATGGCTGCGTGGTAAAAACCGCCGGTGTCGACGAATCGATCCTGGTGTTCGAAGGCACCGCGAAGATCTTCGAGAGCCAGGACAGCGCCGTACGCGGCATCCTCGCCGACGAAGTGAAGGCCGGCGACATCGTGATCATCCGCTACGAGGGGCCGAAAGGCGGCCCAGGCATGCAAGAGATGCTGTACCCGACCTCGTACCTGAAGTCCAAAGGCCTGGGCAAGGCCTGCGCCCTGCTCACCGACGGCCGCTTCTCGGGCGGTACCTCGGGCCTGTCGATCGGCCACGCTTCGCCGGAAGCCGCTGCTGGCGGTGCCATCGGCCTGGTGCGCGACGGCGACAAGATACTGATCGACATCCCCAACCGTTCGATCAACCTGCAAGTCAGCGACGAAGAGCTGGCCCAGCGCCGCGTCGAGCAGGACAAGAAGGGCTGGAAGCCTGCCGAAGTGCGCCCACGCAAGGTGACCACCGCGCTGAAGGCCTATGCCCTGCTGGCGACCAGTGCCGACAAGGGTGCTGTGCGTAACAAGGCAATGCTGGAAGGGCTGTAAGGCTACCTGGCAGTTGAAAAGCCGGCGCCTGGTGCGCCGGTTTTTTTGGCCAGCGGGAACTGCCGAATCAAAGCGCCGCTCTCGAAGCACATTGACGCAATTGCGCCAGCAGCAAGGCAACCGGGCGCTTGGGCTTTGCCGTCGACGTCAGAATGGACTGCGCTTGCGGAAGAGGGGGCAGCGTTGGCTCTTCCTGCAAACCTGCAGCCAGTGCAGTTGACCGGGTGACTGGCGTAATACCCAGACCACCATTGACGGCAGTTATCAGCCCCCCGGCACTTGGGCTCTGACAAACGATCCGCCATTGTCGCCCCGCACGTGCCAAGGCTGCGATAGCGGCAGCACGATAGGGGCATTGATCGGAGAACACCGCCAAGGGTATCGGGGTGCCTGCATCTTCGATCGTCAGCGCAACCGGCCCTCTCGCCCAGATCAGCGGCTCGGACCACAGCAGTTCGCCACGTTCTTCATCACCACAGCGGCTCCCCAACACGATATCGAGCCCACCCGATTGTAAAAGTGCAAGCAGCTCGCCGGTCAGGCCGACTTTGAGGGAGATTTCCACATCGGGATGTGCCGCCGAGAAGCGACGCAAACAGTCGATGATGGGCGCTTTCACCATCTCCTCGCTCAACCCGACAAGTACCATGCCTGACACCCGACGGCCGACACCAAGACTCGCGCGAGCATCATCATGCAGCGCCAGGATGGTACGGGCATAGCCTGCCAGGCGCGTACCGGCTGGCGTCAGGCTGACCGAACGGGTCGTGCGCTCCAGCAGTCTATGCCCGGCGTCACTTTCCAGCCGTCTGATGTGAGCGCTGATTGCCGATTGCGTCAGGTGCAGCCTCTGCGCAGCACGCGTGAAACCACCACAGTCGGCAACGGCAATAAAGCTGCGCAAAAGCACAATATCGAACACGGATTAATCACCTATCTCACTCAATGTGCGAAGCATACGTGATTTCCATAACCGATCGAACTTAATCAGACTTTGCGCCAGACACCTGTGCAGTCGTACTGCCGGGGGATTGTCACCCACACTGCCAAGGAGAAGCCCGATGGTTGAACGTATCTTGTATGTTTGCGCATCACCGCGCGCAGAGCGGTCCGTTTCCACACAGATTGCCGAAGTGTTTCTCACAGCATTAGCGGAACGCAAAACCGTGGAAATTGACCGCCTTGACCCTTGGGAATACGAACTTCCCGAAGTGGATGGCGCGTTACTCTCGGCAAAGTATGCAAGGCTTACCGACGCCCCACTGTCTACCGCTCAGGCCGCGGCATGGACGCAGATCGAAGCACTCGCCGAACGGTTCCACCAGGCTCATACCTTGGTATTCAGCGTACCGCTATGGAATTTCGGCATCCCATACAAGCTCAAGCATCTGATCGACGCAATTTCGCACAAAGGCGTCTTGTTCACCTTCGATGAACACGGGTTGAACGGCATGCTGGGCGGACGTCGGGCTGTTGCAATCTACTCTCGCGGACTAGGCTATGGCCCTGACTCACAAACACCCGACCAAGGCTTTGGCCTGGAAAAGCCCTTCATCGATACGTGGTTTCGCTTTGTCGGGATAAACCAGGTGCACAGTGTCGTCGTCGAGCAGACGCTTGGCCCTGTCGGGGCCAGCGTCCGCGCAGCCGCCATCGAAGCAGCGACCTTGCTGGCGCAGAACATTGACCAGGAAGCGGCCCGGACCATCATCGTGGGCCGCAACGGCTGATAAGCCCCGTTACTGGATCTGCTCCGGCGTCACGATCACCCAGTTCTTGTCCGCCGTCACCGGCAAGCCTTCCTTGGCCTGTGCCGCGGCATTCTTGGCAATCATCCCGTTCAGTTGGTCCATGTACTTGGCTTTGCGGTTGATCCACAGGTGGATGCCGCCCTTGTCCACATCCACGCCATGGAATTGCATGTAGCCGTCGCTGGTTGGCGTATCACCGCCCACCAGTACCGGCTTCTTCCACTCATCGATATAGGTCAGGATGGCCGCGTGCTTGCCGGCCATCCAGGTGGCCGGGGTCCACAGGTACGGGGTCAGCTCCAGCCCGGCGTTGGCCTTGGCATCGTAGTGCCCGGCAGAGATCTGCTTGCGAGCGGTGGTCAGCTGGCCGCTGGCGCGGTCCTTCAGCAGCAGGCTCACACCAATCACGTTCTGTGGCTTCACGTTGTAGCCATATTTGGGGTCGGACGCGACCATGCGCACCAGCTCCTCGGACGCCGCGGAAATCACATAGACCTCGATACCGTTCTCCATAAGCTTGTTGTACAGCTCCGTCTGCCCCTTGAAGACCTTGGGCGGCTGCACCTCGATGGTCTTGACCTGGTCGCCTTCGTAGTAGGTGCTGGGGATCGGCTTGCCGGAGGCCATCATTTCATCCACCTGCACCTTCAGCTCCTGCAGCGTGAAGCCCGAAAATACCTGGGCTACCCATGGGTAACAGACCATGTCGTCGACTTCACACAGCCGGTAGTAATAACTGAACAGGCTTTCCTTGTGGTCGGCGGTGTCCTTGAACGGCATCAGCTTCAACGAGGGGTCGAGCTTGTCGCGGGTCAGCAGGCCTTTGTTTTCCATGAATGGCAGCAAGGCCTCTTCAAGGTCATAGCGGTAGCTGGTGTTATCCATGTCGAACACCGCGTAGTTACCCTTGTTGGCATTGGCGGCAATCAGGGTGTCGAGTTGCTTGGCAGCCTCGGCCGGCCAGTGCTTGAGCTCGGTGGCAAAGGTTTCGATACTGAACAGCAGGGACAGGGCGACAGCGACAGCTTTCGGAACAGATTTCATGTGCGAATCTCCTGAAATGACCCCGGAACGCTAGAGCAACCACGGTCGTCGACGGCCTTTCATAACGACCCCCATGCAGCTGCAAACGCCGCGTTCATTGCAATCCGCGACATGGCGTTATTCCATAAACGACTATGCACATTCCATTTGCGTATAAATTCGTTTGTTTTCAGGCTGTTAGCATTTCCGTTCGCAATCGCTCACAGAGGCGATGCCTCTTTTGCCTTTTCCGCTGGAGCTTCAATGAACCTGCCGCTGTCCCTTAATCTGCTGGTGTTCCTGGCCCTGTTGCTGGGCCTGGCACAAACCCGCCGCACCGACTGGAGCCTGGCCAGGAAAGTCCTCCTGGGCCTGGTGCTGGGCGTGGTTTTCGGGCTGGCCCTGCACACGCTGTATGGCGCCGGCCACCCAGTGCTCAAGGCCACCATCAGCTGGCTTGACCTGGTCGGCAACGGCTATGTCGGCCTGTTGCAGATGATCGTCATGCCGCTGATCTTCGCCTCGATCCTCAGTGCCGTGGCGCGCCTGCACAATGCCTCGTCGCTGGGCCGCATCAGCGTGCTGAGCATCGGTACCTTGCTGCTGACCACCGCCGTCGCCGCATTGATCGGCATCGTCCTGACCAACCTGTTCGGCCTCAGCGCCGAAGGCCTGGTGGCTGGCGCCCAGGAAAGCGCACGCATGCAGGTCATCCACAGCGACTATGCCGGCAAGGTCGCCGACCTCAACCTCCCGCAACTGCTGCTGTCGTTCATCCCCAGCAACCCGGTGGCTGACCTGGCGCGGGCCAAACCGACCTCGATCATCAGCGTGGTGATCTTTGCCGTATTCCTCGGTCTGGCCGCGTTGCAGCTGATCAAGGACGATGCCGAGAAAGGCCAGCGTGTGCTGTTGGCCGTCGACACCCTGCAGGCCTGGGTGATGCGCCTGGTGCGGGTAGTGATGAAGCTGACCCCGTATGGCGTGCTGGCGTTGATGGCCAAGGTGGTAGCCAGCTCGAACCTGCAAGACATCGTCAAGCTGGGCAGCTTCGTGGTGGTATCGTACCTGGGCCTGGGGCTGATGTTCGTGGTGCACGGCGTTATCCTCGCCGCCACCGGTGTGAACCCGCTGCGCTTCTTGCGCAAGGTGTGGCCGGTGCTGACCTTCGCCTTCACCAGCCGCTCCAGCGCCGCCAGTATTCCGCTGAACATCGAAGCGCAAACCCGCCGCCTGGGCGTGCCGCAGTCGATTGCCAGCTTCAGCGCATCGTTCGGCACCACCATCGGCCAGAACGGCTGTGCCGGTCTCTACCCTGCCATGTTGGCGGTGATGGTGGCGCCTGCAGTGGGCATCGATACCTTCGACCCGCTGTGGATCGCCACCCTGGTGGCCATCGTCACCCTGAGTTCGGCAGGGGTTGCCGGCGTAGGTGGCGGGGCGACGTTCGCCGCACTGATCGTGCTGCCGGCCATGGGCTTGCCGGTGGAACTGGTGGCGTTGCTGATTTCGGTAGAGCCGCTGATCGACATGGGCCGGACGGCGTTGAACGTGAATGGTTCGATGACCGCGGGGGTGGTGACCAGCCAGCTGTTGAAAGAGACCGACAAGCAAGTGCTGGCTGGCGATGAACATGCCGAGCTGAGCCACACCTGACGGATTGCCGGGGCTGCTTTGCAGCCCCAAAGTCTCAAACCCTGTCCCAAACCTCAAAGTGATACGCAGGCTTACCTTGCTCAGCCTGCGCCTCGCTCGACACCAGCTTCCACTGCCTCGGATCGAACTCCGGGAACCACGCATCCCCTTGCGGTGCCAATTCGACCCGTGTCAGGTACATTCGGCTGACCAGCCCCTTCTCCAGGGCCTGCGCATACAGCTGCGCCCCACCAATCAGCATCAGCTCATCGACACCTTTCTCACGCGCCCACTGCTCGGCCCGCACCAGGGCCTGCTCCAGCGAGCCAAATACCTCGGCACCCGCCAGCGCCAGGCCTGCCTGGCGGCTGACCACGATGTTCAACCGCCCGGGCAATGGCCGCCCCAGGGAGTCCCAGGTCTTGCGCCCCATGATGATCGGCTTGCCCAGGGTGGTGGCCTTGAAGTACTTGAAATCCCCCGGCAAATGCCAGGGCATGGAGTTGTCGATGCCGATCACGCGGTTTTCGGCGTGCGCCGCGATCAGGCTGAGGGGGAGTGATGTATTCATGCCAGCGAGGATAGCATCGGGTGTGTGGGTTATGCTTCTGCCCTGACCTGTGCAATGGAAGACCTTGTGACTGCTCCGACTTCCCTGGACAAGCGCTGGCTCACCGAAGCGGTACGCCTGCGCGAGGAACATGCCGGCCCCCTGGAGGACCAGGAAGCCAACCGCCACGCCCGCCAGGCAGGTGGTGACCTGGCGACCCGCCTTGAAAACCGCGCGCTGTTCCTGGCTGAACGCGACGGCATGAGCATCGCCCTGCGCCACTGGAAACAGGGTGCACGCCTGGCGCTGCTGGCCTTGCTGATAATGGCCATGCTCAGCGGCGCGGGGCTGGCCTTGGCGGCCCTCGGTGATGGGCAACGCCCGGTAAATGTGTTCTGGGCATTGGGCAGCCTGCTCGGGCTTGACCTGCTGATGCTGCTGGGCTGGGCCATCGGCTTTGCCGCCAGTGGCGAATATGGCACCGGGCTGGGCCGCCTGTGGCTGTGGTTGAGCGAACGCTTTGCCCGCGACGCCAAGGCCGCGCACCTGGCCCCCGCCCTGCTGGTGCTGCTGCAGCGCCAGCGCCTGGGCCGCTGGTTGCTTGGCCTGCTGGTGCACGGCCTGTGGTTGCTGGCGATGATCAGTGCGCTGGGCATGCTGCTGGCCTTGCTGGCCACCCGACGCTATGGCTTTGTCTGGGAAACCACCCTGCTCGCGGCCGACCCGTTCATCCACCTCACCCAGGCTCTGGGCGCCCTGCCTTCGTTGCTGGGCTTCGCCGTGCCCGACGAGGCCATGATCCGTGCCAGTGGTGACACCCTGCCGGGCCTGGACCTGGCACGCCAAGCCTGGGCCAGCTGGCTGCTCGGCGTGGTGCTGGTTTATGGCCTGCTGCCGCGCCTGCTGCTGGCCGGCTTGTGCCTGTGGCGCTGGCGCCAGGGCCGTGGGCGCCTGGCGCTGGACCTCAGCCTGCCCGGCTACGCGCAACTGAGTGAAGCGCTGATGCCGCGCAGCGAACGCATCGGCGTACAGGATGCCGCCCCCGAAGCCTTGCCGCAGTTTGCCGCCGGCCAGCTGGAAAGCGGCAGTAGCGGCGCGCTGCTGGTCGGCCTGGAACTGGACGACCAGCGTCCCTGGCCGCCCGCATTGCCGAAAAGCGTGACCGATGCTGGCGTGCTCGACAGCCGTGAATCGCGTAACCGGCTGCTGGAGCAACTCAGCCGCTTCCCCCCGGCACGCCTGGCCATTGCCTGCGACCCACGCCGCTCGCCCGACCGTGGCAGCCTGGCGTTGCTCGCCGAACTGGCACGCAATGCCGGCGCTACCCGCATCTGGCTGCTTCAGGCGGCACCGGGCCTGGCCGTGGACGCGCAGCGCCTGGGGGACTGGCACGAAGCCCTCGACCGGCTTGGCTTGCCACATGCCGATACCTCGCCACTGACCTGGCT
This sequence comes from Pseudomonas oryzicola, assembly GCF_014269185.2. NCBI lineage: Bacteria > Pseudomonadati > Pseudomonadota > Gammaproteobacteria > Pseudomonadales > Pseudomonadaceae > Pseudomonas > Pseudomonas oryzicola. Next base: position 464,302 of record NZ_JABWRZ020000001.1, on the reverse strand, counting down.
GGAGCATGGCCATGACTGAGCCGCTGAAACTGGCCGTGGTCGGCCACACCAACGTCGGCAAGACCTCGCTGCTGCGCACCCTGACCCGTGATGTCGGCTTCGGCGAGGTGTCCCACCGCCCCAGCACCACCCGCCATGTGGAAGGGGCGCGGCTGTCGGTGGACGGTGAGCCCCTGCTGGAGCTGTACGACACCCCGGGCCTGGAAGACGCCATCGCCCTGCTCGACTACCTCGAACGCCTGGACCGCCCGGGCGAGCGCCTGGACGGCCCGGCCCGTCTGGAGCGTTTTCTGCAGGGCAGCGAAGCGCGCCAGCGTTTCGAGCAGGAGGCCAAGGTGCTGCGCCAGCTGCTGGCCAGCAATGCCGGCCTGTATGTGATCGATGCCCGCGAACCGGTACTGGCCAAGTACCGTGACGAGCTGGAGGTACTGGCCAGCTGCGGCAAGCCGCTGCTACCCGTGCTCAACTTCGTCGCCAGCGACTCGCATCGTGAGCCGCAATGGCGTGAAGCCCTTGCCCGCCTTGGCCTGCACGCATTGGTGCGGTTCGACAGCGTGGCCCCGCCAGAGGATGGTGAACGCCGGTTGTACGAAAGCCTGGCGCTGCTGCTGGAAAACGCCCGCCCGGCGCTGCAGCGGTTGATCGACGACCAGCAGGCGCAGCGCCTGGCACGCCGGCACAGCGGCAAGCGCCTGATCGCCGAGCTGCTGCTGGACTGCGCCGCCTGCCGGCGCAGTGTCGAGGCCGAGCCTGCGGCCGAGGCCCGGGCCATCGCGGCGTTGCGGCAAGAGGTGCGCCAGCGCGAACAGCGCTGTGTCGAAGCGTTGCTCAAGCAGTATGCCTTCCGCCGCGAGGATGCCCATGCCAGCGACCTGCCGTTGCTGGATGGCCGCTGGGGCGACGACCTGTTCAATCCGGAAACCTTGAAGCTGCTTGGCGTGCGCCTGGGCAGCGGTGTGGCGGCCGGTGCTGCGGCCGGTGCCGGGGTCGACTTGCTGGTGGGCGGCCTTACCCTCGGCGCGGCGGCACTGGCCGGGGCGATTGCCGGAGGCGCGCTGCAGACCGCTCGCAACTATGGGGCGCGCCTGATCGGCAAGTTGAAAGGCAAGCGTGAGTTGACCGTGGACGATACCGTGTTGCGCTTGCTGGCCCTGCGTCAGCAGCAGTTGCTGGTCGCACTGGAGAATCGCGGGCACGCAGCGCAGGACAGCATTCGCCTGGAAGCACTGGATGAGAAGACCTGGCGCGAGGGCAAGTTGCCGGAGGCACTGGTGAAGGCGCGGGCGCATCCGCAGTGGTCCACCTTGAATCCTGGGGCGAAGCTGAACCAGGCGGAGCGGCAGGAGCAACTGGAGGCGCTGGTTTCGCAGATTTGAGCCTGCAGGCCCGGCCTCATCGCCGGCAAGCCGTGCAGGGAGCCTGGCTTGCCGGCGATCGGGCCAGTGCTGGCCAGCAGTATTTCAGAGTAGAGCCAGCGCCTTCTGCTTCAGCTCATCCAGGTCGAGCAGCGCAATGTCGACCTCTTTGGCTCGCTCATCCCAATCCCGCATCCGCAAGCTCACCTCGAACAGCGGGTCACGTTCGAACGCATCCGCCTCGGCCGCGTTCATCACCCCGCCTTGGTATTCCAGTGTGCGCCGGCTCGCCTCACTCAACCGCTGGAAATACCCCGGCTGACGCAAAGTCAGGTAGCGCTTGGCCTCCACGTGGTTCTGCACCAGCCGCGCCATGCGCTCGCCAAAGCCACAGCGGCGCAGGTACTCGGCGCCGATGCGTTCATGGCTGACCACGCCATAGCCGCCCATGCTGGCGTCACCGCCACACAGGTGGCCGATATCGTGGAAGAACGCCGCCAGCACCACCTCATCGTCAAAACCCTCGGCCATGGCCAGTTGCGCGGCCTGGGACATATGCTCGAGCTGGGTGATCGCCTCGCCGATGTAATCGTCATTGCCGTGGCGCTGGTACAGGGCAAAGATGCTGTCGATGATCTGGGTCGGGGTGGGCATAACAGCCTTCTCCTGGCGTGATTGTGCTGCTGGATGCTTCGCGGGCGAGCCCGCGAAGAGGTCGGTGCGGGTTACTGCTGGGCCACCTTCTCCGACTTGCCGTCATAGCGCTTGCGCCACTCGGTCAGGATCTGGTCACGGTGCTGCGAAGCCCAGGCAAAGTCATTCTTGATCAAACGCTGTTCGTAATCCGCGGGCAACTCGGTCTGTGGCTTGGCAATACCCGGCGCGGCCAGCACGGCAAAGTTCTCCTTGTACAGCTCCATGGCCGCCGGGCTGGCCGAGAAATCAGCCAGGCGCCTGGCCGCACCCGCCTTCGGCGAACCCTTGATCACTGCGGTCGCCTCGATCTCCCAGCCCAGGCCTTCCTTCGGCAGCACGATGTCCAGCGGCGCGCCCTGGCGCTTGAGCTGCACGGCCGGATACTCGAACGAGATACCGATCGGGAACTCACCCGCCGCCGCCAGCTTGCACGGCTTGGACCCGGAATGAACGTACTGGCCGATGTTCTGGTGCAAGGCATCCATGTAAGCCCAGCCCTGCGGCTCGCCAAAGGTCTGCAGCCAGGCACTGACATCCAGGAAACCGGTGCCGGACGAGGCCGGGTTGGGCATGACGATCTTGCCCTTGTACTCAGGCTTGGTCAGGTCCTGCCAGCTTACCGGCTTGCTCAGGCCCTGTTTCTCGGCCTCGACGGTATTGAAGCAAAGGGTGGCAGCCCATACGTCCATACCGACCCAGGCGGGCGGGTTGGCGGCGTCACGATAGTTGTCGGCAATCTTGCCCAGGTCCTTGGGGGCATAGGCTTCAAGCATGCCATTGTGGTCGAGGATGGCCAGGCTCGATGCCGCCAGCCCCCATATTGCGTCAGCTTGCGGGCGATCTTTCTCGGCCAGCAGCTTGGCGGTGATGATGCCGGTGGAGTCACGAACCCACTTGATTTCAATGTCCGGGTTGGCCTTCTCGAAGGCCTGCTTGTAGCTCTTCAGCTGTTCGGCTTCCAGTGCGGTGTAAACCGTCAGCTGGGTCGCAGCGGCCGAGGCCTGCAGGCTGAACACGGCGGAAACGGCAGCGGCAAGTGCAAGGTGCTTGTGCATGGGTAGATTCCTTACAGGTCAGACGGTCGCGGCGCGTTGGCGCCAGGCTTGGGAGCGGCGCAGCAGGCCGCGTGAGGCTGCGGCCAGCAGCAGTGAAGCGCCGGCACTGGTCAGCAGGATCAGGGTGGACATCGCGGCGGCACCGCCAACGTTGCCGGCGTCGTCCATGTTCAGCACGGCGACGGCAGCCAGAATGGTGTCGGGGCTGTACAGGAAGATCGCTGCCGATACGGTGGTCATCGCCGAGACGAACAGGTAGCGGATGATGTCCAGCAGCGCCGGCAGGCAGATCGGCACGGTCACCCGCAGGAAGTGCCGGTACAACGGGGCCTTCAGCGACAGCGCCGCAGCCTCGAACTCGCCATCGAGCTGGCGCAGCGCGGTAGTCGCGGTCATCTGTGCGGTCGTCAGGTAATGGGCAATGGTGCACACCACCAACAGCCCCATGCCGCCATACAACACGTGCAAGGGGTTGCCGTTCAGGTTGAAGAAGAACACGTAGCCCAGGCCCAGTACCAGGCCCGGCACAGCCATGGGGATGAAGCTGAGCAGGCGCAGCGCCTGGTTGAGCAGGCGTTGGCCCTGGGTTTTCTCCATAAGGTAGGCACCGGTGAAGATCACGATGCTGCCGATCAGCGCTGTGCCGATGGCCATGGTCACGCTGTTGCGATAGGCCAGCCAACCGCCCCCGGCGGTGTCCTCGAACATGTAGTGACGCAGCGACAACGACAGGTTATAGGGCCAGAAGGTAACCAGCGACGAATACACCGCCATGCCGATCACCAGCAGCAATGCCGCACACACCACCAGCACGATGGTCAGGAAGCAGGCATCGCGGGCCCGCGACGGCTTTGCCTCGAACACCTGAGCTCGGCCGCTCATGGCATCGCCCTGGCGTCGGCGCAGCCAGGCATCGACGGAAAAGCTCAACAGCGCCGGCACCAGCAGCACCATGCCAATCAACGCGCCACGGCCAAACTGTTGCTGGCCGACCACTGCCTTGTAGGCTTCCAGCGCCAGCACCTGATAATCACCGCCAACCACGACAGGTACACCGAAATCGGTGATGGTCAGGGTGAACACCAGGCAGAACGCCGCGAACACTGCCTGGCGCGTGGCCGGCCAGGTGATGCTGGCAAAGGCCCGCCACGGCCCGGCGCCCATGCTGGATGCGGCGTCAAACAGGCGTGCATCGGCCAGCGAGAGGGCCGACAGCAGGATCATCAACGCATGCGGGAAGGTATAGATGGCTTCGCCCAGCACGATGCCCCAGAAGCCATAGATATTGTCGCTGAGCAACCCGCGCAGAAGCCCTTGGTTACCGAACAGATAGACCAGGGCAATGGCCGGCAGCATCGACGGCGCGAGCAGCGGCAGCAGGGAAATGCCCCGCCACAGGCCTTTGCCCGGGATCATCGTGCGTTGCAAGGCATAAGCGAACAGATAGGCCAGTGGCACCACGATTGCCGCGACGGTAAAGGCCACCGCCAGGCTATTGCCCAGCAACCAGCGGAAGTTGGCACTGGCAAAGAGCTCGCCCGCCGCCACCAGGCCGCCGCCCTGGCCTGCTTCGGCGCTGAAGCCGCGCCAGAAGATTGCCAGCAGCGGCATCAGCACCGCCACCAGCAGAAGGATCAGCAGCAGGCTCTTGCCGCCGACGACGAACAACCGGTCACCCCGGGCAACGCCTGCACACGGTGTGGCTTGGGCCTGACGCAACGGCAGGGGCATTGGCGCGGCCATCTCAGGCAAACACCTGCAGGCGCTGGGGCGGCAGCGCCACCCAGATGTCTTGCGAGCCCAGCCGCGGCATGGCTTCGGGAGCCAGTTCCGCCAGCAGCGCATGGCCTGGCAGGGCCTTGAGTTCGAAGCTCATGCGGCAGCGGTTACCGAGAAAGGTGATCTCACGGACCAACGCCGGGAACAGGTTGTCCTCGTGCACTGTCGGGTTGACCGCGATCGCCTCCGGGCGACAGAACAGCCGGCCACTGCTGGCTTGGGCCGAACCGGGTGCCAGGCGCATGTTCATGCCACCCACCTGGGCATGGCAGTCGCCGCTGCGCTGGAACGGCAACCAGTTGCCCTGGCCAACGAATTCAGCGACGAACGGCGTGGCAGGCTGGTCGTAGATTTCCTGCGGGGTCGCGTACTGTTCGACCTGGCCGTTGTTCATCACCGCAATGCGGTCGGCCATCAGCATGGCTTCGTCCTGGTTGTGAGTCACCATCAGCGTGGTGATGCCCAACTGGCGCTGCAGCTGGCGCAATTCGCTGCACAGGTGCTCGCGCACCCTGGCATCCAGCGCCGACATCGGCTCGTCGAGCAACAGCAGTGAGGGCGACGGTGCCAGCGCGCGGGCCAGGGCCACACGCTGCTGCTGTCCACCGGAGAGCTGGCCGGGGTACTTCTTCTCGCTACCGACCAGGCCTACAAGTTCGAGCATGTCGGCTACCCGCTGGCGGGCCTGATCGCGGCCGCTGCCAGCCAGCCCGTAGGCAATGTTGGCTTCGACGGTCAGGTTGGGGAACAACGCGTAGGACTGGAACAGGATGCCGTAGTCCCGGGCCTGGGGTGGCAGCGCGGAGACGTCGCGCTCGCCGATGTACAGCGCGCCGCTGTCCTGGCGCTCCAGGCCGGCGATGCAGCGCAGCAGAGTGGTCTTGCCGCAGCCGGAGGGGCCCAGCAGGCACACCAGTTCGCCGGCGTTGATGTGCAACGAGACATCGTTGAGCGCGGTGAAGGCACCGAAGCGCTTGTGGATGTTGCGCACTTTCATAGGTGCGCCGGAGGTGGTGGGGTTCATGGCAAGGCCTCATCGAAGAGATGGGGGCCATGCTAGGGAGGCTGTGCGAAGGTTGTGTGGCGTCAGGGCAAAAGCCGGCGATAGTGGTATAGGCAGATTTTGTAGTGGGTCGCCGGGCGCTTTCGCCGGCAAGCCAGCTCCCACAAACGCCATAGGCCTATCAGAAATGCGAACCCGACACTTCCTGCGCTACCCCCAGGAAGGCGGCCGGCAACCTGGCCTGGCGCCGTTCCTTCAGGCAATACAGGTACTCGTGCATCAGCGGCGCGTTTTCCAGCGCCAGCACCCGCAGTTCGGGGTTGTGCGGCACTTCGTGCCGGGCAATCACGCTGATGCCGATATTGCGCAACACCGCCTCGCGGATCGATTCACGGCTGCCAATTTCCAGCAACGCTCCAGCCGTCACTCCAGCTTCGCGCATCATCTGCTCGGTCAGCTTGCGCGTGGTCGAGCCCTTCTCGCGCAGCAACAGGCAATGCCCGGCCAGCGCCTCGATCGAAACCGCATGGTGATGAGCCAACGGATGATTGCGGTGCACCGCCACCACCAATGGGTCGGTCCCCAGCACGCGCCGCACCAGCCGTGCGTCCTCCACCAGCTGCGACGAAGCGGCGATATCCACCCGGTACTCCTCCAGCATTTCCAGCACCTGCTGCGAGTTGCCGATCTCCACTGCCACGCCCACCTGCGGCAGGCGTTCGCGGTAGATCTTCACCAGGTCGAGAATGTAGTAAGGCGCCGTGGCCGCGATGCGCAAGCTACCCTGGGCCTGGCCGCTGTTACGCAGTTCGAATTCGATGTCGGCCTCCTGCTGCAGCAGCGCCTTGACCATCGGCAGCAGGCGCCCGCCCTCCTCGCTCAGCACCAGGCGTCGCCCGCCGCGGTAGAACAGCTCCACCGCGTACTGGCTTTCCAGGTTACGAATTTGCGTGGTCACCGTGGGCTGGCTGAGCCCGAGCTTCTTTGCCGCCAGCGTGATACTGCCCAGGCGGGCCACCATGTAGAAGGCTTTGAGCTCGGAACTCAGCATGCACGTCCTCTATTTGCGCAACAGGCGCAAGCCGTTGAACACCACCAGCAGGCTGACGCCCATGTCGGCGAACACCGCCATCCACATGGTGGCCAGGCCGGCAAAGGTGATCGCCAGGAATATCGCCTTGATGCCCAACGCCAGAACGATGTTCTGCATGAGGATCGCCGCACTTTGCCGCGACAGCCTGACGAAGGCCGGGATTTTCCGCAAGTCGTCGTCCATCAGCGCAACATCGGCAGTTTCGATGGCGGTGTCGGTACCGGCTGCTGCCATGGCGAAACCGATCTCGGCGCGGGCCAGCGCCGGTGCATCGTTGATGCCGTCCCCGACCATGCCCACCCGATGGCCCTGGGCGTACAACGCTTCGATGCTCTTCAGCTTGTCGCCAGGCAGCAGGTTGCCTTCAGCACGGTCAATCCCGACAACGGCAGCGATAGCCTGGGCGGTATGCGGATTGTCACCGGTCAACATGACAGTCTTGATGCCCAACTCATGCAGCTCGGCGATGGCCTGGCGGCTGCTGTCCTTGACCGTGTCGGCCACGGCGAACAAGGCCAAGGGGCCGGAGCGGTCGAGCAGCAGCACTACCGTCTTGCCCTGACGCTCCAGCGCATCCAGCTGGGCCTCCAGTTGTGGCGAGCACAACCCCAACTCCTCGACCATGCGGTGGTTGCCCAGGTGGTAGACCTCGCCGGCGATGGTACCTCGTACGCCACGGCCAGCCAGGGCAGCGAAATCTTCGACCTCGGCCAGGGCCAGGCCTTGTTGCCTGCCGAACTGCGCGATGGCGCGGGACACCGGGTGGTCCGAACGTTCGCCCAGGCTTGCGGCCAGGGCCTGGGCGCGGCCTTCGAACAGCGCCTCCAGCACTTTGGCGTCGGTCTGCACGGGTTTGCCATGAGTGATGGTGCCGGTCTTGTCCAGTGCCAGGAAATCCAGATGACGCCCCCCCTCCAGGTACACACCGCCCTTGATCAGGATGCCTTTGCGCGCGGCGGCGGCCAGGCCGCTGACGATGGTCACCGGGGTCGAAATCACCAAGGCACATGGGCAGGCCACCACCAGCAGCACCAGGGCGCGATAGACCCAGTCGGACCAGCCGCCAGCCATGAACAGCGGCGGAATTACCGCCACAGCCAATGCAATAGCGAACACCACCGGCGTGTAGATGCGCGAGAAGCGGTCGACGAAACGCTGGGTAGGCGCACGTGCACCTTGCGCTTCCTCGACCGCCTTGATGATCCGCGCCAGGGTCGATTGCCCGGCAGCTGCAGTGACGCGAAACTCCAGCGCCCCCGCCTGGTTGATGGTGCCAGCGAACAGTTTGTCGCCGACTGCCTTTTCCACCGGCAGGCTTTCGCCGGTGATCGGCGCCTGATCGACGCTGGATTGCCCGCTAGTCACTTCACCGTCCAAGCCGATGCGCTCGCCGGGGCGTACCCGCACCAAGGCACCGATCGCCACTTCGCGCACCTCTGTTTCACGCCATTGGCCATCGGCCTGGCGCACGGTGGCCATGTCCGGGGCAAGCTGCATCAGCCCGCCGATGGCATTGCGCGCACGATCCAGGGAACGAGCTTCGATCAGTTCGGCGACGGTGAACAGCACCATCACCATGGCGGCTTCCGGCCACTGGCCGATCAGCACGGCGCCGGTCACGGCAATGCTCATCAGCGCGTTGATATTGAGGTTGCGGTTCTTGAGGGCGATCCAGCCCTTCTTGTAGGTACCCAGGCCACAGCCAAGGATTGCCGCCAGTGCCAGTGCCGCCACCACCCACTCCGGTGCCAGCGCCCAAAAGTGCACGATTTCGGCGGCGAGCGCGGCAACGCCCGACAATGCCAGCGGCCACCAGCTGGCCTTGGCCGATTGCGGCGCGCTGCTGGTGTCTTCATCTGCGCTGCCAAGCGGCTCGGCCTTCATGCCCAGGCTGTCGATGGCCTGCTCGATTTCAGCAGTGCCGTCCAAGGTGTGATGCACGCCGAGTACGCGGTTTATCAGGTTGAATTCCAGCTGCTCGATGCCCGCCAGCTTGCCCAGCTTGTCCTGGATCAGCGTTTGCTCGGTGGGGCAGTCCATGGCCTCGATGCGGAAACGGCTGAACTGCGCGTTGCTGCTAGCCTTCGCGCTGAGCTGAACCTTGGCAGGCACAGCAGAGGCCTCACAGCAGCTGTGGGCGTGGTGGTGATGCTTGTGTTCGTGACTGACAGGCTGGTTCATGGGTGCGTCCTTAATTTGCGCCTGTTGCCAAGTGAACACCCTGTAGCCACTATAGGGTCAAGCCACCTGCTGGAGATTTCGTGATGAAGATCGGAGAACTGGCCAAGGCCACCGATTGCGCCGTGGAAACCATCCGCTACTACGAGCGCGAACAACTGTTGCCGGAGCCGGCGCGTACAGAGGGTAACTACCGGTTGTACACCCAGGCTCACGTCGAGCGACTGACCTTCATCCGCAACTGCCGTACCCTGGACATGACCCTGGATGAAATCCGCAGCCTGCTACGCTTGCGCGACAGCCCCGATGATTCATGCGGCAGCGTCAATGCGCTGATCGACGAACATATCGAGCATGTGCAGGCAAGGATCGATGGCCTGGTGGCGCTGCAGGAACAGCTGGTGGAGCTGCGGCGGCGCTGCAATGCGCAAGGGTCGGAATGCGCGATCTTGCAGCAACTGGAGACGAACGGGGCGGTATCGGTGCCGGAAACCGAGCATTCGCATGTGGGGCGAAGTCACGGGCATTAAGCCGAAAGCATTCGCGGGCACGCCCGCTCCCACAGGTACTCCGCAGGGCCAAGCCTTGTGCGGTCCCTGTGGGAGCGGGCGTGCCCGCGAATAGGCCAGTTCAGGCAATAGCGATCAGTCAGACCGCCATTGGCGCCGTCATCGGCGCATGGTGCTCATACCCTTCCAGCCAGAAATCACTTGGCTCGATCTTCTCCAGCCACTCCGGCTCGTACTTGCCAGTCTCGGCAAACGCCGGCACGCGGTCGCTGATCACCAGCTTCGGCGCTTCCAGCGGCTCGCGCTTGAGCTGTTCGTTGAGCATGTCCAGGTGGTTTTCATACACATGGGCATCGCCGATGAAGTAGGTGAACCACCGCGGTGTGTAGCCGGTAAGGCGGCCGAACAGCGACAACAGGGCCGCACCTTCGGTGAGGTTGAACGGTGTACCCAGGCCCAGGTCGTTGGAGCGGATGTACAGGGTCAGGGAAATTTCCTTCGTCTCTACATTCGGGTGGAACTGGTACAACAGGTGGCATGGCGGCAGCGCCATTTCGTCCAGCTGCGCGCAGTTCCAGCCGTGGAACAGGATGCGCCGGCTGCCCGGGTCGTTGGCGATGGTGTCCAGGCACTGACGCACCTGGTCGATGGCCTTGTACAGGATGACGAAGGCGACCCCGTCCTCCTCGTCCTGGGCAATGCGGCGGAAGCCTGCCTGCTCGGCCATCTCGATGGCCGCCGGGTTGCTCAGCGGGATGCGCTTGTAGCCCGGCCACTGGCGCCACTGCACGCCGTAGATCTCGCCCAGGTCGTCCTGGCCCTGGCGGAACGGGTTGGCCAGCCACTGGGCGTTTTCGTTGGCATTCTGGTCCCACACCTTGCAGCCCAGCTCGCGGAATTCACCGGCGTTTTTCACACCGCGCAGGAAACCGACCATTTCGCCGATCGCCGACTTGAACGCCAACTTGCGCGTGGTGATGGCCGGGAAGCCCTTCTGCAAGTCGAAACGCAGCATGGCGCCCGGCAGGCTGATGGTGCGGATGCCGGTGCGGTTGCCCTGCAGCGTGCCGTTTTCGATGACGTCGCGGACCAGGTCCAGATACTGTTTCATGGCTTACCTGTAGCAAGAACGGCAGGAGGATCGCCCCTGCCGTGGGATTAATCAGGCGGGTTTCGCCGTGGGCTTGCGATTATAAGCCCACCAGATCAGGCCGAGGCCAGCCAGGATCATCGGCACGCACAGAATCTGACCCATGGTCAGCCAGCCCCAGGCCAGGTAGCCGAGCTGGGCATCTGGTACGCGGACGAATTCGACGATGAAGCGGAAGATGCCGTAGAACAACGCGAACATGCCCGACACCGCCATGGTTGGCCGCGGCTTGCGCGAGAACAGCCAGAGGATGACGAACAGCGCCACGCCCTCGAGGGCGAACTGGTACAGCTGCGACGGGTGCCGTGGCAGCTGCGCCGGGTCGCTGAACGGCGGGAAGATCATCGCCCACGGCACATCGGTCGGCTTGCCCCACAGCTCGGCGTTGATGAAGTTGCCGATGCGCCCGGCGCCCAGGCCGATCGGCACCAGCGGGGCGACGAAGTCCATCAGCTCGAAGAACGACTTGTTGTTGCGCTTGCCGAACCACAGGGCCGCCAGCATCACGCCGATGAAGCCGCCGTGGAACGACATGCCGCCTTTCCAGACCTCGAAGATCAGCGTCGGGTTGGCCAGGTAGGCGTGCAGGTCGTAGAACAGCACGTAGCCCAGCCGGCCACCGACGATCACCCCCATCGACAGCCAGAACACCAGGTCGGAGAGCTTTTCGCGCGTCCAGGTGGGGTCGAAGCGGTTCAACCGGCGCGAGGCGAGCAGCCAGGCACCACCTATGCCGACCAGGTACATCAGGCCGTACCAATGGATTTTCAGCGGCCCGATGGCTACGGCCACGGGATCTATCTGCGGGTAAGGCAGCATGGAACTTCCTCTCGGTTCAAATCAGAAAGCTGAGCCCGACGCAGAACAGCAAGGCTGCGAACAGGCGCTTCAACAAACGTGGCGACAACTTGTGCGCCAGGCGCGCGCCGAAGCGGGCGAAAAACATACTGGTCACGGCAATGCCGACCAGCGCCGGCAGATACACATAACCCAGGCTATGGGCCGGCAGGTGCGCCTCATTCCAGCCCAGCAGCATGAAACTCAGGGCACTGGCCACGGCAATCGGCAGGCCACAAGCCGAGGACGTGGCCACCGCCTGCTGCATGGGCAGGCTGCGCCAGGTCAGGAATGGCACGGTCAGCGAACCACCGCCAATGCCGAAAATGGCCGAAGCCCAGCCGATCACCCCACCGGCACCGACCAGCGCGGGTTTGCCGGGGATGCCACGGCTGGCCTTGGGCTTGAGGTCCAGGGCCATCTGGGCGGCGATGACCAGGGCGAACACACCAATGATCTTCTGCAGCAGCGGCCCCTGGATCAGCGAGGCGGTCTTGGCACCGATACCGGCGCCGATGAGAATGCCCAGGGTCATCCAGGCGAAGATCGGCCACTGCACCGCGCCTTTGCGGTGGTGTTCGAGCACGGCGTTGATCGAGGTGAAGACGATGGTTGCCAACGATGTACCGACCGCCAGGTGAGTCAGCACCGAGGCATCGAACCCCTGCAAGGTGAAGCTGAACACCAGCACCGGCACGATGATGATGCCACCACCCACGCCGAACAGCCCGGCCAGCACACCGGCACATGCCCCCAACAAAAGATAGAGCGCGAATTCCATTCGTCTTCCCCGAAATAACAATCCGGCATGGTAACGGAAGCCGGGCTCGGCGCTCTAGTGAAGTCTGTGTCAGGATGGATCCGCCCCGACGCTGTGGGTACAGTGGCAAAAACACACAGAGGCTCGAACGATGTGCCTGATCGTATTCGCCTGGCGACCGGGGCATGCCCTGCCACTGATCGTGGCGGCCAACCGCGACGAGTTCTATGCCCGCCCTACCCAGGCCCTGGCGGCCTGGGAAGACGCACCTGGGGTGTATGCCGGGCGCGACCTGGAGGCCGGCGGAACCTGGCTGGGCGTGGGGCCGCAGGGGCGTTTCGCGGCGCTGACCAATATCCGCGACCCACAGCAACCGCTGGGGCCGCGTTCACGCGGCGAGCTGGTAGCCGCCTACCTGCAAGGTGAGCTGGGGGTCGAGGCTTATCTTGATCAGGTGGCCAGCCGTAGCGGGCAGTATTCGGGGTTCAACCTGCTGGTGGGCGATAGCCGACAGCTTGGCTACCTGCATGCCCGGGATGTCGCACCGCGCTTGCTTGGAGCGGGGGTGTACGGGCTATCCAACGCAGGGCTGGATACGCCGTGGCCGAAGCTGGTGAAGGCACGTAGCGGGCTGGAGGGGTTGCTGGAGACGGCAGATCCACAGCGGTTGCTGGCCTTGCTTGCCGATGCCGAGCCTGCGCCGGAGGGCGACTTGCCGGAGACCGGGGTGGGATTGGCGACCGAGAGACTGCTGTCGAGTGTATTCATTGCCAGCCAGAACTATGGCACGCGGGCGAGTACCGTGCTCTTGGTCGATGATCAGGGGAAAAGGCAGCTGATCGAGCGCAGTTTCGGGCCTTTTGGCGGGCATCTGGGGGAAGTTGAGTTTTTGCTTTGAGAGCCAGGGGGCCGTTTTGCGGCCCCGGCAACTCACAGCGTTTTATTGGCCCCTGGCCCGATCATCCGCGCCAGGCCCAGGTTCTTCAGGGCCAGCTGCAGCGAGCTGTGGATAACCTGCGGGTTGTCATGGCTCAGGGCTTCCACCAACAGCTCCTTGGCCTTGCTCAGGTTCACCTGGCGCAACATCCACTTCACCTTCGGCAGGTTGGTGGCGTTCATCGACAAGCTGTCGAAGCCCATCGCCATCAACAGGATTGCCGCCGCCGGGTCACCAGCCATCTCGCCACAGATGCTCACCGGCTTGCCTTCGCCGTGGGCGTCGCGCACCACCGTGTTGAGCGCTTGCAGCACCGCCGGGTGCAGGTAGTCGTACAAATCAGCCACACGCGGGTTGTTACGGTCTACGGCCAGCAGGTACTGGGTCAGGTCGTTGGAACCGACCGACAGGAAGTCCACCTGCCGCGCCAACTCCTTGGTCTGGTACACCGCAGCGGGAATCTCCACCATCACGCCCACCGGCGGCATCGGTACGTCGGTCCCTTCGTCGCGTACCTCGCCCCAGGCGCGGTGGATCAGGTGCAGTGCCTCTTCCAGCTCATGGATGCCGGAAATCATCGGCAGCAGGATACGCAGGTTGTTCAGGCCTTCACTGGCCTTGAGCATGGCGCGGGTCTGCACCAGGAAAATTTCCGGGTGATCGAGCGTGACACGGATGCCGCGCCAGCCGAGGAACGGGTTTTCTTCCTTGATCGGGAAGTACGACAGCGATTTGTCGCCGCCGATGTCGAGGGTACGCATGGTCACCGGCAGCGGGTGGAAAGCCGCCAGCTGCTCGCGGTAGATGGCCAGCTGCTCCTTCTCGCTGGGGAAGCGCTGGTTGATCATGAACGGCACTTCGGTGCGGTACAGGCCGACACCTTCGGCGCCGCGCTGCTGGGCACGGGCCACGTCGGCGAGCAGGCCGGTGTTGACCCACAGCGGCATGCGGTGGCCATCCGGGGTAACACACGGCAACTCGCGCAGGGCGTCCAGGCCGCGGGCCAACTGGCGTTCCTCTTCGACCACATCGCTGTACTGCTTGCGCAGCACTTCGCTGGGGTTGGTGAACACCTCGCCCTTGTAGCCATCGACGATCATCTCGATGCCGTCGACCTTGGAATAGGGCAGGTCGACCAGGCCCATCACCGTGGGGATGCCCATGGCACGGGCCAGGATGGCGACGTGGGAGTTACCCGAACCCAGCACCGAGACCAGGCCGGCCAGCTTGCCTTCCGGCACTTCGCCGAGCATCGCCGGGGTCAGCTCTTCACTGACCAGAATGGTGTTGTCGGCATATACCAGTGACTGCGAACGGGCCTCCTGCAGGTAGGCCAGCAGGCGCCTTCCAAGGTCCTTGACGTCGGAGGCGCGCTCGCGCAGGTAGTCATCGTCCATCAGCTCGAAGCGGTTGACGTGCTCACCCACCACCTGGCGCAGCGCGCCCTGGGCCCACTGGCCGGTCTTGATGACTTCGGTCACCTCACCGCCCAGGGCCGCGTCCTCGAGCATCATCAGGTACACGTCGAACAGCGCGCGCTCTTCCGGGCGCAGCTGGGTGGCCAGCTTGGCGGACAGCTTGCGCATGTCTTCGCGCACGCCTTCAAGGGCGTTCTGGAACAGGTTCAGCTCGGCGTCGATGTCATCGATGGTCTTGTCCGGCACCACCTCCAGGTCGGCCGGCGGCAGCATCACCACCGCGCGGCCCACAGCGGCGCCAGGCGAACCAGGCACACCGACGAAGCGCGCTTCCTGGATGCCTTTGCCCTGGCGGCCCAGGCCGCGAATCGAGCCGGTAGCCTCGGCGTGGGCGATGACCCCGGCCAGCTGGGCGCTCATGGTGACCAGGAAGGCTTCTTCGCCCTCGTCGAACTGACGACGTTCCTTTTGCTGGATGACCAATACCCCAACCACCCGGCGGTGGTGGATGATCGGCGCACCGAGGAAGGAGGCGAACTTCTCTTCGCCGGTTTCGGCAAAGTAGCGGTAACGCGGGTGATCGGCGGCGTTTTCCAGGTTCAGCGGTTCTTCCCGGGTGCCCACCAGGCCAACCAGGCCCTCGTTGGGGGCCATGCTGACCTTGCCGATCGAGCGCTTGTTCAGGCCTTCGGTGGCCATCAGCACGAAGCGGTTGGTTTCCGGGTCGAGCAGGTAGACCGAGCAGACCTGGCTGCCCATGGCCTCCTTGACACGCAAGACAATGATCCCCAACGCCGACTTGAGATCTTTGGCGGAGTTTACTTCCTGGACGATCTTGCGCAGCGTATTGAGCATGGCTCGGGGTCGAACTCCGTCGTCAGTCGCGCGTCAGCAGACGCGGTGCTAGCTCTTTCAGGGCGCGTCGGTAGACCTCGCGCTTGAATGTCACAACCTGGCCCAGCGGGTACCAATAGCTGACCCAGCGCCAGCCGTCGAACTCCGGCTTGCCAGTCAGGTCCATCCGCACCCGTTGTTCGTTGCTGACCAGGCGCAGCAGGAACCACTTCTGCTTCTGGCCGATGCACAGCGGCTGGCTATGCGTACGCACCAGTCGCTGAGGTAAACGATAACGCAACCAGCCACGGGTGCAGGCAAGAATTTCCACATCATCGCGTTCCAGGCCAACTTCTTCGTTCAGCTCGCGGTACAGGGCGTCTTCCGGCGTCTCGTCAGGGTTGATGCCACCCTGGGGGAATTGCCAGGCATCCTGGTTGATCCGTCGAGCCCATAGCACCTGCCCGGCATCATTCGTGAGAATGATTCCGACATTGGGGCGAAAACCATCCGGGTCGATCACGGCAGCAACCTCGCAAACGCATGTCACCGCATTGTTCCACAAAGCTTGCGAGCGCAGCAACGCGCCCGCCAAGCTTATGTGCAGCGCTGTGAAAACTCCGTATTCTGCGGGCCTACCTTGTGGCTGATGCGAGTGACCGCGATGCGCCTGGCTTTATTCGACCTGGACAATACCCTCCTCGGTGGCGACAGCGACCATGCCTGGGGCGATTACCTGTGCCAGCGCGGCATCGTCGACCCGGTTACCTACAAGCAACGTAATGATGGCTTTTACCAGGACTACCTGAACGGCACGCTGGACCTGCAGGCCTACCTGGCCTTTTCCATGGAAATCCTTGCCGCAACCTCCGTGGCCCAGCTCGACGAATGGCACCGCGACTTCATGCGCGACTGCATCGAGCCGATCATCCTGCCCAAGGCACTGGCCTTGCTGGAGCAGCACCGTGAAGCGGGCGACCAGTTGGTTATCATCACGGCCACCAACCGCTTCGTCACCGCGCCGATTGCCCGGCGCCTGGGGGTTAGCGTGTTGCTGGCGACTGAATGCGAGATGCATGATGGCCGTTATACCGGGCGTAGTACCGATATACCCTGTTTTCGTGAAGGCAAGGTGACGCGACTGGAACGCTGGATGCTGGAGAACGGCTTCGATCTTGAGGACAGCTACTTCTATAGCGACTCGATGAATGACCTGCCGTTGCTGCAGCGGGTGACGCATGCGGTGGCAGTGGACCCGGACCCGAACCTGCGGGCCGAGGCCGATAAGCGCGGGTGGCCGGCGCTCTCGTTGCGGGATTGAGGTTTTCCTGTGCCGGCCTCTTCGCGGGTAAACCCGCTCCCACAGGTACTGCACAGCCCTCAAGCCTTGCTCAGACCCTGTAGGAGCGGGTTTACCCGCGAAGAGGCCAGCACATACAGCACAAAGCTGTCAGACCGGCTTGGCCCCCATCAGCCCGGCGATGGACAGGAAGCAAACCCCACTGAACACCGCCAGTGCCAAGGTAAAGCGCAACCCCACCACCTCGGCCTTGCGCAGTCGGTTCAACCGCACCAGCAGCCACCACACGGCAAACGCGCCCAGCGTATAGATAACGCTGGACGCCAGCACCCAGGCCTGCCCCAGCGGCCAGCCCACCAGGTGTACCAGCCACCAGCCAGTGAACGGCATGCTGACCAGGCACAGGCCCATCGCCAGCCAGACGAACACCAACGGCCGACGCAGCAGCTTGGCGTAGGCCTCGGCATCGCCCTGGCGGCGGGCGCGTACGGTCCAGATCGCCAGGCCCAGGGCACCCAGCAGCAGGAGTGCGGTGGCGAGGATGTGCAGGGTCTTGAGGGTGGTCAGGTATTCCATGTCTCGGTTGTCCTTGAGCAGGCCATTTTGTGCAGGCTTCTTCGTGGGCTTGCCCGCTCCCACAGGGGTATCACAGGCCCTGAAGCCTGCGCAGTACCTGTGGGAGCGGGCAAGCCCGCGAAAGGGCCATCAGCCCCAGCTTAGCCGCTCAGCCCAGGAACAGCTTGTAAGCCGGGTTGTCGGTTTCGTCCCAGTACGGGTAGCCGATCTTGGCCAACGCCGCCGGCACCAGGTGGCGCTCGTCCTCCGGTACCTGCAGCCCTGCCACCACGCGCCCGTCAGCCGCACCATGGTTGCGGTAGTGGAACATCGAGATGTTCCAGCGCCCACCCAGCTTGTTGAGGAAGTTGAACAGCGCCCCCGGTCGTTCGGGGAACTCGAAGCGCAGAACCATCTCGTCGCTGGCCCCCGCCGAATGACCGCCGACCATGTGGCGAATATGCAGCTTGGCCAGCTCATTGTCGGTCAGGTCGGTCACCGGGAAGCCCTGCTCGGTGAGTTGCTGCACCAACGCCGCGCGCGGGTCGTTTTCCGGGTGGGTCTGCACGCCAACGAAGATATGCGCTTCGTCGGAGGTGTGCTTGCGGTAATTGAATTCAGTGATCTGGCGCTTGCCGATGGCCTCGCAGAAAGCCTTGAAGCTCCCCGGGCGCTCGGGGATGGTCACGGCAATGATCGCTTCCCGCTTTTCACCCAGCTCGGCACGCTCGGCCACATGGCGCAGGCGGTCGAAGTTGACGTTGGCGCCAGAGTCGATGGCTACCAGGGTCTGACCGGTCACGCCGTACAGCTCGACATACTTCTTGATGCCGGCCACGCCCAAGGCGCCGGCAGGCTCGGTGATCGAGCGGGTATCGTCGTAGATATCCTTTATCGCAGCACAGATCTCGTCGGTGCTTACGGTCACCACCTCATCCACATGGTGCCGGCAGATATCGAAGGTGTGCTGGCCGATCTGCGCCACCGCCACGCCGTCGGCAAACAGCCCGACCTGTGGCAGCACCACGCGCTCGCCGGCCGCCATGGCCGCCTGCAGGCAGTTGGAATCGTCCGGCTCGACGCCAACCACCTTGATTTCCGGGCGCAGGTACTTCACATAGGCGGCAATCCCGGCGATCAGGCCGCCACCGCCTACCGGCACGAAGATCGCGTCCAGCTGGCCAGGATGCTGGCGCAGGATTTCCATGGCCACAGTGCCCTGGCCGGCAATAGTGTGCGGGTCATCGTAGGGGTGGATGTAGACGAAGCCCTTTTCATCCACCAGCTTCAGCGAATAGGCCAGTGCCTCGGGGAACGTGTCGCCATGCAGCACCACTTTGCCACCACGCGAACGCACGCCTTCGATCTTGATCTCCGGGGTGGTCTTGGGCATCACGATGGTAGCCTTGATGCCCATTTCACGCGCAGCCAGGGCCAGGCCCTGGGCGTGGTTGCCGGCCGAGGCGGTGACCACGCCACGGGCCAGTTCTTCTGCGGTCAGCTGGGCGAGCTTGTTGTAGGCCCCGCGAATCTTGAACGAGAACACCGGCTGCAGGTCTTCGCGCTTGAGCAGGATCTGGTTGCCCAGGCGCTTGCTCAGCTGCCCGGCGCTCTGCAGCGGGGTTTCGACCGCAACGTCGTAGACGCGCGAGGTGAGGATCTTCTTGACGTACTGTTCGAGCATCGGGAATGCATCACTGGGCCGCGGGACAAGGGCTTGGAGTCTACCCCAGCGCTACGTCGGGCGACCACAGCAAAGCCGTGCGAGCCGTTATACTAGGCTCCTTTAAAAACCGCCCTGCCCCTCTCGGAGCCCGCATGACCCAGGACCAACTCAAACAGGCCGTCGCCCAGGCCGCTGTCGACTTCATTCTGCCCAAGCTGGATGAGAAGAGCGTTGTCGGCGTCGGTACCGGTTCGACCGCCAACTTCTTCATCGACGCCCTGGCTCAGCACAAGACCGCCTTCGACGGCGCGGTCGCCAGCTCCGAGGCCACCGCCCAGCGCCTGAAGGGCCATGGTATCCCGGTGTACGAGCTGAACAGCGTCAGCGAACTGGAGTTCTATGTGGACGGTGCCGACGAGAGCGATGCGCACCTGAACCTGATCAAGGGTGGCGGCGCAGCCCTGACCCGCGAGAAGATCGTTGCCGCCGTGGCCAAGACCTTCATCTGCATCGCCGATGCCAGCAAGCTGGTGCCGGTGCTGGGCGCCTTCCCGCTGCCGGTCGAAGTGATCCCCATGGCCCGCAGCCACGTGGCGCGCCAGCTGGTCAAGCTGGGCGGCGATCCGGTTTACCGCGAAGGTGTGGTCACCGACAACGGCAACGTGATCCTCGATGTGCACAACCTGCAGATCACCAACCCGGTGGAGCTGGAAGCGCAGATCAACGCCATCGTTGGCGTGGTGACCAACGGCCTGTTCGCGGCACGGCCGGCGGACCTGCTGCTGCTGGGCACCTCTGACGGCGTGAAGAGCCTCAAGGCCGAGTAACCTTCTTCGCGGACGCGCCCGCTCCCACGGGTACTGCACAGGGTCCGAAACCTGTGGCGTAGCTGTGGGAGCGGGCATGCCCGCGAATAGGCCCTCACAGATACTCACTCCGCTGGCTGTTTGAACACATAGAACAGGTTCGGCTCACTGACCAGATAGATGGTCCCTGCCTCATCCATCGCAATCCCCTCCGCCTGCGGCACCGTCGCCTGCAACCCCTGGAAGCCTTTGCGCAACGACAGGGTGCTCAGCGGCCGCCCTTCCACATCCAGTTCCAGCACCAGTCGCGACTCGTCAGACAGCGCCAGCAGATGCCCACTGCGCTCATCGAACTGCAAGCTCGACAGGTCGCGCACGAACAGCCGTGAGTCGCGCTTGCGGTCTTGCACCACGTGCACGGCATAAGGCTGTTCGGGGTTGTCATGCGGAAAACCATGCACTTCGTAGATAAGCATCGGATCGCGCTCCTTGGCCACGAACAAGCGCTTGCCGGCCGAATCGTAGGCCAGCCCCTCGAAGCCCTTGTTGCCGTTCAGGCCTATGCCCAGGGTCAGCTGCTCGGCATCGCCGGCATCGAGGAACGGCGTGTCGTCGTCGAGACGCACGCGAATCAGCCGCTGCTGACGCTCATCGGTGATGACGTAGCTGTTCGGCCCCACATACTCGACAGCTTCAGGGTCGCCGAAGCCGGTCAGCGGTATCCGGCGCAGGATGCGACCATCCAGCGACAGCTCGATCAGCTCGGAACGGGCATTGGTGACCGTGAACAGGCTCTTGCGGTCGGGGTCGTAGGTCAACGCCGAAATGTCATCATCCAGCCCTTCGACCGGCTGTGCCTCGACCACTACCCGGTAGCGGTCCAGACCGATGCTCTGCTCCGCAGGCTGCCACCAGGCCTTGAGGTTGAACCAGCCACGCTCGAACAAGCGGAACTCCTGCCCGGCCCAACCGAGCAGAAGCAAGCCGGTAACAGCCAGAACAAGGAAGGGGCGAACAAAGCAGCGCATGCGTACAGACTCGACATAGGGGTGGCGAATCTAACCATGAACAACTGAAATAAAGCTTAATGCCAGCATCCGAAAAGCCGGATATTCGAGTCAGTTCTTTCTGAAGCGATAGAACAGCGCAGGCTCGCTGACCATGTACAGGTTGCCCTTGTCGTCCATGGCCACCCCTTCGGCGCGCGGGATGGTGTCCTGCAGGCCATTGAAACCGCCCAGCAAGGTCATGAAGCTGACCTGCTGGCCCTGCTCGTCCAGTTCCAGCAGCATGTTCGAATCGGCCGACAGCACCAGCAGATGGCCAGTACGTGGGTCGACGCTCAACGCCGAGAGGTTGCGCACGTCCAGTTCATCGCTGGGCAACGCTTGCTTTTCACCCATGAGCGGGCTGCGGCCATCGGTGTTCCAGGTATACAGCTTGGGTGGGCGCTCCTCGCCGATGACCAGGCGCTGGCGTAGCGGGTCCCAGGCAACCGCTTCGAAGCCCTTGTTGCTTTTCACCGACTGGCCCAGATCGTGGCTCTGGAAATCATCGTGGTTCAACGCGGTGGTCTGGGCATCCACCTTGACCACGGTCAGGTCATGCAGGCGTTCATCGGTGATGGCCAGGTAGCCGTCTTCCAGCACGGCGATGCCTTCCGGATTGTTCCAGCCGTTGAGCGGGATCTTGCGTAGTACATCGCCATCCAGGTTCAGCTCGACCAGGAACGGGTTCTTGCCCATCACTGCAAACAGGGTGCGGGTACGCGGGTTGAATGCCACGTCGGAGGCTTCGTCATCCTCCATGCCCGGCAGCGGCTTGGCATCGATGTCAACCCGGTACTCCGGCAGCCACACGCTTTCGCTACGTTCGGCGGTGCTTTCGAAGCGCTCCTTGACCCACAGCACGCCACGGTCGTCCCAATGCATGGCCATGGCCACGCCATAGCCGATCACTGCCGCCAAGGCCAGGCCGAAGGGCCAGCGCAGGTAGAAACGGCGCTTGGGTGTTGCCGGGGCGCTGGAGGGAGATGGCATGCGAGGTTCCTGGTGAAATGGGCGTAGATCCACGCATTATCCGGATTGGGTGTGAAAAATCGGTAAACAGGTCTGGCCTCTTCGCGGGTGAACCCGCTCCCACAGGCATAGCGCCGCGCTTGAGGGTTGCGCAGTACCTGTGGGAGCGGGTTTACCCGCGAAGAAGGCGATACGGTTCCGGCTCAAAGCACCCGGCTTTCGAAGCGGCTCACGCCCGGCAGCTCCAGCAACACTTCGTCACCGACACTGAACGGCCCCACGCCCGCCGGGGTGCCGGTGAGGATCACATCTCCCGCCTGCAGCGAGAAATGCGCCGATATGTACTGAATCATCGGCACGATCGGGTTGAGCATCATCTTGCTGTTGCCGTCCTGGCGCACTTCGCCGTTGACGGTCAAGCGCACCGGAATGTCGGTCACGTCTTCAAAGCTGCCAGCCGACACGAACGGAGGCAGCACACAGGCGCCATCGAAGCTTTTGGCCAGTTCCCACGGCAGGCCCTTCTCTTTCAATTTGGCTTGCACCTCGCGCAAGGTCAGGTCCAGCGCCGGGGCATAACCGGAAATTGCGTCCAGTACCTCTTCCTCGGTCGGGTGAGCCGACAGCGGCTTGCCCAGCAACACCGCGATTTCGACTTCATAGTGCACCGAACCACGCTCGGTCGGGATCTTGAAGCCACCTTCGGCCGGTACCACGCAGCTACCCGGCTTGATGAACAGGAGCGGTTCGGAGGGGATGGGGTTGTCCAGCTCCTTGGCATGCTCGGCATAGTTACGGCCGATGCACACGACCTTGCCCAGCGGGAAGTGAATGCGCGTGCCGTCTACGTACTGGTGCTGGTAACTCATGGCCGACTCCTCTGGATACTGCTTTTTATTCAGGTGCGAAGATCTTACCCGGATTCATGATGCCGTTAGGGTCGAACACGGCCTTTATTGCCTTCATGCAAGCGATTTCCTCGGCTGAGCGGCTATAGCCCAGGTAGTCGCGCTTGGTCATGCCCACACCATGCTCGGCGGAGATCGAGCCGTCGTAGCGTTCGACGATCTCGAACACCCATTTGTTGACCTTGGCACACGAGGCAAAGAACTCGTCCTTGCCCATGTGCTCGGGCTTGAGGATGTTCAGGTGCAGGTTGCCATCGCCAATGTGGCCGTACCACACCACCTCGTAATCTGGATAATGTTCGTCGACGATAGCATCGATATCGCGCAAGAATGCCGGCACTTTCGCCACTGTCACGGAAATGTCGTTCTTGTACGGAGTCCAGTGCGAGATGGTTTCCGACAGGTACTCGCGCAGTTTCCACAGGTTTTTCAGCTGGGTCTCGCTCTGGCTCATCACACCGTCCACCACCCAGCCTTGCTCGACGCAGTGCTCGAAGGTGGCCAAGGCTTCGTTGGCCACTTCTTCGGTACTGGCCTCGAATTCCAGCAGCGCATAGAAGGGGCAAGAAGTCTCGAACGGTGCCGGCACGTCGCCACGTGCCAGGATCCTGGCCAGGCCCTTGTCGGAGAAGAATTCGAAGGCGGTCAGGTCCAGCCTGCCCTGGAAGGCATGCAGCACCGGCATGATCGAGTCGAAGTCCGGGGTACCCAGCACCATGGCGGTGAGGTTGCGCGGCGCGCGGTCCAGGCGCATGGTGGCTTCGACCACGAAACCAAGAGTGCCTTCGGCACCGATGAACAACTGGCGCAGGTCGTAACCGGTGGCGTTCTTGACCAGGCCCTTGTTCAGCTCAAGCAGTTCGCCCTTGCCGGTGACCACCTTCAGCCCGGCGACCCAGTTGCGGGTCATGCCGTAGCGAATCACCTTGATCCCGCCGGCATTGGTGGCGATGTTGCCGCCAACCTGGCTGGAGCCGCTGGAGGCGAAATCCACCGGGTAATACAAGCCCTGCTCTTCGGCGAAGCTTTGCAACTGCCGGGTAATCACCCCCGGCTGGCAGACCACGGTGCGGTCACAGGCATTGAAGCCGAGAATCTGGTTCATGTAGTCGAAGGCGACCACCACTTCGCCATTGGCCGCCACAGCCCCTGCGGAAAGCCCGGTGCGCCCGCCAGACGGCACCAACGCTACCTTGTGGGTATTGGCCCAGCGGACAATCGCCTGCACCTGCTCCGCCGTCTTGGGAAACACGATGGCGCTGGGTGCCGGTGGGTAATGCTTGGTCCAGTCCTTGCCGTAGGTTTCAAGGGAAGCCGCGTCGGTCAGCACCTTGCCAGGGTCGACCAAGGTCATCAGTTCATCAATAACAGCGGGATGGGTCATCGCTGGAACTCTCGACTTATTCATAGTCACCCTGAGCACTCTTCACCTGTCGGGATAAGCTCAGACTGTGTCGCGTATGCTAGCATAGCCCTCCCGCTGTTCATGCTAAGGCAGCCCTGGCGCCTGGCATCACCCCTCGCCATTTTTTCTCCGGGATACAGGTTTACGCAGATGAGCAAGACTTCTCTCGACAAGAGCAAGATCCGGTTCCTTCTTCTTGAAGGTGTGCACCAGAACGCGGTCGATACCCTCAAGGCCGCTGGCTACACCAACATCGAATACCTCACTGGTTCGCTGCCGGAAGCCGAGCTGAAGGAAAAGATCGCCGATGCCCACTTCATCGGCATTCGTTCGCGCACCCAGCTGACCGAAGAGATCTTCGACTGCGCCAAGAAACTGGTCGCGGTTGGCTGCTTCTGCATCGGCACCAACCAGGTCGACCTGGAAGCGGCCCGCGAGCGCGGTATCGCCGTGTTCAACGCACCGTACTCCAACACCCGTTCGGTGGCCGAACTGGTACTGGCCGAGGCCATCCTGCTGCTGCGCGGCATCCCTGAGAAAAACGCCTCCTGCCACCGTGGCGGCTGGATCAAGAGCGCGGCCAACTCGTTCGAGATTCGCGGCAAGAAGCTTGGCATTGTCGGCTACGGCTCGATCGGTACCCAACTGTCGGTCCTGGCCGAAAGCCTGGGCATGCAGGTGTATTTCTTCGACCCGCTGACCAAGCTGCCACTGGGCAACGCGGTGCAGGTGACCAGCCTGCACGAACTGCTGGGCCTGGCCGACATCGTCTCGCTGCACGTGCCTGAGCTGCCGTCCACCCAGTGGATGATTGGCGAGAAGGAAATTCGTGCCATGAAGAAAGGTTCGATCCTGATCAACGCCGCCCGTGGCACCGTGGTCGAGCTGGACCACCTGGCTGCCGCGATCAAGGACAAGCACCTGATCGGCGCTGCCATCGACGTGTTCCCGGTCGAGCCGCGCTCCAACGACGAAGAGTTCGAAAGCCCGCTGCGTGGCCTGGACAACGTGATCCTGACCCCGCACATCGGTGGTTCCACCGCCGAAGCCCAGGCCAACATCGGCCTGGAAGTGGCCGAGAAGCTGGTCAAGTACAGCGACAACGGTACCTCGGTGTCCTCGGTCAACTTCCCCGAAGTGGCCCTGCCGGCACACCCAGGCAAGCACCGCCTGCTGCACATCCACCAGAACATCCCGGGCGTGCTCAGCGAGATCAACAAGGTCTTCGCCGAGAATGGCATCAACATCTCGGGTCAGTTCCTGCAGACCAACGAGAAAGTCGGTTACGTGGTGATCGACGTCGACGCCGAGTACTCGGACCTGGCGCAAGAGAAGCTGCAACAGGTCAAGGGCACCATCCGTTCCCGCGTCCTGTTCTGATTTTGCTGGTGGTGTGAAAGAGGGAGGCCGTGATGGCCTCCCTTTTTTATTTCACTTCAACCGTGATCTTCTGCGACTCGACACTTGGCTTGAACGGCACGTGATACTGGTCACCCAGTATCAGTTGCAGGGTGTGCTTGCCCGGAGTCAGGGTAATGGTGGTTTCGGTCTGCGCCTTGCCGAAGTGCAGCACCTGCGGCCCATCTGGCAGCGCCACGCCTTTTTCCGGCATCAGGCTGGTTGGCAGAGGCATGTCGGCCACTGGCTCCTTGTCCACATCCACCAACAGGTGGTGATGGCCGGTATGCGGGGTGTGGTCGCCGGCGGGCTTGAGTGCCATGCCCTCGATGCCGAACTTGATGGTGAAGGTCTTGTCGACCGTGGCGCCATCGGCGGGGGAAACGATGAAGACCTTGGCCTCCTTGGGCGGCTCCTGGCTTTTCAATGTATCTGCGGCAATGGCCAGCACCGATGCCCCCATCAGCAGACCCGCAACGGCAGCACGCGAAAATAGGCTGTTCATTCACTTCTCCTGTGATTCACTTGTTGGCCCCCGCCTGCGATCCAACGGCGGCGGTAATTCACCTTAGTTGATATGGACGCCCATATGTTCACATCGACAGGTAGAAATATTTCCGTCACGGTTAAACATCGCCGAAGCTTCAAGGTCATAGGCTGCGCTCGACCACGGTGAGGAAAAAAGTCGTGGCGGGCGCTATTCACCTGCCAAGAAGAAAGGGGCTTTCATGCGTTCGACCATTGGACTACTGCTGGCGCTGCTGATCACGCCGTTGGCACAGGCCGAGCTGATAGACGAAGTTGCCGACCGGGGCGAACTGCGTATTGCTGTACAGGCTGGCAATTCGCCGTACGCTTTCAAGGAAAACGACCAGCTGACCGGCTTCGACGTGGAGTTTGGCCAGGACCTGGCCAGGGAGCTGGACCTGCGCGCCGAATTCATCGAGGCCCCCGCAGCCGAGGTACTGCCGGGTGTCGAGAGTGGCAAGTACGACATTGCCCTGACCCCGTCGAGTGAATCGCCCAAGGCTGATGGCCCGCTCGATGTAAGCCAGCCGTTTGGCGAGAAACAGCTGGTGATCCCGTTCCAGAAGGACAACCCGGCTTTCCAAAGTGCGCTGAACAACGCATTGCAGCGGCTCAAGGACAGTGGGCGGACTGCCGAGCTCGAGCAGAAGTGGTTCAAGGGTGTACCGACTACGGCGGCCGGGCAGTAAGTTCCTTCGTCGCCAGTACCGGCCCTTTCGCGGGTGAGCCCGTGAAAGGGCCGATACTGGCTTAAACTGAAAGCCCAGCCAGCGCCTGTTCCGCCTGCTCCAGCTCCAGCTCGCTGAACACCTGCACCCCAGCCCGCCGCAGCAGCGCCGTGGTCACGCCTTCCCCGGCTACCTTCACGCCACTGAACGTGCCGTCATAGATCAAGCGGTTACCACACGAAGGGCTGCCGGCCTTCAGCACCGCCACGCGAATGCCATGCCGGCGCACCAACTCCAGCGCCTGCTGCGCCCCGGCAATGAACTGCGCACTGACGTCTTCAGCAGTCACCGTCAGCACCTGCACATCACCGTCGAGCACCGCGGCGCCCTGCCCACCCGGTATTTCTGCAGGCGCCCGGGGGGTTGGCAAGCCGCCTGCCACTTCAGGACATAACGGCACCACACGCCCTTCGACCTGCCAACGCTGCAACAGCTCGGGGTAACCACTGGTGCGGCCGTCATAACGCACCGCCTGCCCCAACAGGCAAGCGCTGACCAGCACCTTGGGCAACTCAGAACGGGTCATTGCCACGGCGCCGGAACCAGCCGGTCAACGACAGCCGCTCGCGCCCGGCCGGCAGCACTTCGTGCGGCACCTCACCGGACAGGAACACCACCAGGCAACCCGCCACCGGTTGCACATCGTGTTCGACGCCGTCCGCCAGGAACATGCGCAACTGGCCACCGTCCTGCGGCTGCCAGCTTTCATTCAGGTAGAGCACTGCCGACACCATACGCCGGTCATCGTCGCGGAAACGGTCCAGGTGCCGGCGATAGAACGCCCCTGGCGGATACAGGGCAAAATGGCACTCGAAATCTTCCAGGCCCAGATACAGGCCGCGGTTGATGGCCTGACGCAGCTGGTCCATGGCAGCCAGATACTGGTCGCAGGCCTCGGCCTGGCCGGGGTCGACCCACTGGATCTGGTCACCGCGAATGGCTTCGCGCACCTCCTGGGCAACACCACGCCCAACCCCTGCAGGGTTGAGTTCGCCTTCGGCATCACGACGCCGGCATTCGGCCGCCAGCGCACGCACCAGGTCGGCAGGCAGAAAGAGCGCCTGCTGCGACCAGCCATGGGTGGCCAGATCGTCGACGACGGCCGCGAGCATCGGGTGTTCAGAGGTAATATGCATGGCGCGCATCATATCCATTAGCCATGCCGCCGCACAGCGCCACTTGGCCGACAAATATGCGGATATCTCGACAAACCGACGCCGGGCCAAGGACAATAGCCGCCTGCCGACAGGAGTCCTGAATGCGCCGTCTGTTTTCCCTGATTCTGCTGATGATCTGCACCTTGCCTGTCTGGGCAGACAACCTGGATCGACTGTACAAGGCTGCCGGCTGGCCCGACCAGCGCGCCCATTTCAACGATGCCCTGACCGCTGCCCAGGAACGCTACCGCAACAGTTTGCCACCCGCCGTGTACCAGGCGCTGGTCAACAACAGCAACCAGCGTTTCCAGGCCCAGGCCGTGGATCGTCGCGCCCAGGCAAAACTGCGGGCGACCCTGGCCAACCCGGCGCCGGCGCTGGCGTTCTTCCAGTCGCCGCTGGGGCGCAAGGTGGTGGCGGCCGAACTCAAGGCCACACGCAAGGATGAACTGGCCAGAAATGCCAAAGGCCTGCCAAAGATCCAGGCCAGCGACGACCGCCTGCTCATCATTGGCCACCTGGCCCAGGCCCTGCCGGCGCGCGAGGCCGGTGCTGAAGTCAGCCTGGCCATTGCGGGCGTGGCAGCGGACAGCCTCAGTTCGATGATCCCCGGCCTGTTCGGTAACGGCCAGGCCCAGGGCCTGCTCGATGGCCAGCGCCAGCGCCTGATGAGCCAGATCGGCGAAGACCTCAACAACACCCTGTTGTATGTCTACCGCGACCTTTCCGACGCCGAGCTGGAAGAGTTCGCGACCTTTGCCGAATCGCCTGAAGGCAAGGCCTACTACCAGGCAGCCCTGGCCGCCGTTCGCGCAGGCCTGGCAGTGGGCCAGAGCAGCAGCGACCTGCAGTGATCAGCCCAGGCGCTGGTCGATGAAGTCGAAGTAGCGCTGGCGAATGCCCGGCAGCTCGTTGGCCAGGTGGTGGCGAGCTTCGGGCAGCAGCAGGATCTGCGGCTCGGCGAACTTGGCCTTGAGTACTTCAAGGTTGTAGGGCCAGTCCACCGTGCCATCCGCCTCCCCTTGCACGATCAATGGCCGCCGCGTGCTGCACGGGGCGGCCTCGATGCGTTTGACCCAGGCGATCAAGGCCCCCACCCAGGCCGTTGGCAGGCGGCGCGGTTGCAGCGGGTCGGCTTCGAGGAACGGTAGAAAGGCCGGGTCATTGGTGTTCTCGCTGAAGCGCCGTTCGATGCCGTTGACGAAGTGGCGCAGCACGCGATAACTCAACTTCGACCAGCGCCAGGAACACGGCCGCACCAGCGGTGCCAACAGGATGACCTGACCATCGATGGGGCTCTGTGCGCCCTGGTACAACAGGTGGTCCACGGCAATCGCACCACCGGTGCTCTGCCCGCACAGATGCCACGGGCGTGGCAATTGCAGCAAGCGCGCCTGCTCGAACAACGCCTCCAGCGCCTGTTGGTACAGCGCGAAATCACTGATGCAGGCCCGCTCGCCACTGGACAGGCCATGACCGGGCAGGTCGCAGCTGATTACGGCAAATCCTTGCTCGAGCGCCCACTCGATCACGTGCCGATAGAGGCCCATATGGTCGTAGTAGCCGTGCAGCAGGAACAGCGTCGCGTTGGCCTGCTCGGGTAACCAGACCTGCCCGACCAGATCGAAGCCTGCAGCCTGAAAGCCGCCCAGCCAGCTTTGCGCCGGCAGGTTCAGGCCATAGAAGCGCTGGTATTCCAGGGCCTGTGCCGACAGCGCCTGGCGCGCGGTCAACGGTGCCAGGCTGGTGCGCAGCAGGTCGGGGTGAAAGGCAGCGGGCATCGTTACATCCAAAGCGAAGCAAGTATTGATCTGCGATATTCAGCTCTGGCCGGCATCGTGGCAAGCTTGCTCAGCTTCGAACGACCAGCACCGAACCTTGTAGGAGCGGCCTTGTGTCGCGATAGGGGTGCGAAGCGCCCCCGGGATTTGTGCATCAGGCTGATGTTGCCGGGGCCGCTTTGCGGCCCTCTCGCGACACAAGGCCGCTCCTACAAGGGGACCGCGGAAGAACTTCATGAACAACCGGATCATCAAACCGCTGTGCACAGCAGTTGCCCTGCTGGTCGGGGCCGCCATCCTCTGGCAGGCCTACACCACCTTCCAGGCCCGCTACCTGCGTCCATTCGACAACCAGACCACGCTGTTCGACGGCAGCCAACTGCAGCTGCCCGCCGAGCTGGCCGGCCCCGGGCCGATCCGCGTGGTGCACTTCTGGGACCCGACCTGCCCGTGCAACGTCGGTAACCAGCAGCACCTGGGCGAACTGGTCAGCCAGTTTGCCGCGCAAGGGGTGGTCTTCCATGTGCTGCAAAAGCCCGGCAGCCATGGCCAGTTGCCGGCCAACCTGAGCAGCCTGCAGCCCATCGCCAGCTTGCCCGGCAGCGAGCAGCTGCCGGCCTCTCCGGCCATTGCCATCTGGGACAGGCAAGGCCGCCTGGCTTACTTCGGCCCATACAGCGAAGGGGCGGTGTGCAACGCCAGCAACAGCTTCATCGAGCCGGTCATCCAGGCACTACTCGCAAACCGGCCTGTACAGGCCGACAACACCCTTGCCTCAGGGTGCTATTGCCCCTGGTAGATAGCAAGCACCCAAGGATTATCTACAGCAGCAGCCCACAGGAGGATTCTTACCGTAGCGACATACAGAGCAATGGAGAAACTGTATGTCTCAACACGGATCCGTCGAGCTAGCCGACAGCATTGTAAAATGCTCCCCGTCTTCCACCAGTCCCGCAATATTTTTGGGGCCACAACCGCATACCGTCTCGCTATCTGGCGTCGACCCGACTTGCTCAAGTGCCGAGCCACTCTCAGCACCCAGTACGTCGACCTCGACAAGCTCTATGGGCACATGCGCCATACCCCTACCAGAATTGACGTCACGCTCAAGCTGGACACCGCGCGCTCACCGCTGCCACACAAGCAGGAGTTGCTGGATCTCAAGCAGCAAGTCAGCGCTTTCAACGCCACCCATGTCCAGTCGTGGCCAACTGAAAAGGCCAACGTCGCACGCCTGCTTGCAGCGTCGGACCGCAGCCTCACTGCTGCATTCGACGAACAGCTCTACCTCGCTGCGCTCGCCGGGCGCCCCCCGAGTAGCACACCGGTCATCTTCAACGCTTGGGCCGCCAGCACCCGCCATCCGCTGGTGCTTGCCACCTCTCGCGGTGGCGTGGCGCATTTCGAGTCTGTATGGGAGCCCTTTGGCAAACTTCTGAGCAAAGCTGCGGTACGCCTGCTCGAAAGCAGCCTCACGGTCGCGCTCAGATATGCCCCGCTGATGTTCTACTCAGCCCGCCTTGGTGACGGCGAGCGTATGGGCGTAACTGTCCCGCTGGCCTCAATGACAGCCGGTGCCGACCTCACCCAACAGGCCAATCGCTTGGCAGGCCAGACGCTGGAGTTGCCGCTGCGCATGAACGCGGTACCCAGCGGCGAGCAGACCGAGGTCTACCTGGTCAACACCGACGGCAACGCTGTACTGCGTGATGTGCGAGTGCGCCAGGCGCAATGGGACTCTGCCGTCAAAGCCTACCGCTTCACTGCCGATGGCCCAGGCGGCGCCACCCTACTCTGGCACCCGGCAACACCGCCAAGCAGCCTGGGCAAACTGGACTTGCACTCCGGCGCCTACGTCGGCGGCCAGCCCATCGTAGAAGAGGTGCAGAAGCACTACCCCGGACGCCTCATTGTGCCGCAGCAGGCGGACATCCGCTCTTTCCCCGAACGGCCCGAACTGCACATTGATGACTACGTCATCATCTTCCCGGCAGATTCAGGACTGGCGCCGATCTATGTGATGTTGCGCAGCCCCCGCAATATTCCGGGAGTTGCCAGCGGTAATGGGGTGCTTACGCCAGACAGGGTATTGGACGCAGCAAGCACGGCAGCAGGCGCGCCAATTCCGGTAGGAAGACGAATAAAGCTGGAGATCCATCATAAGCATGAAATCGCAAGCGGTGGCGCAGTGTATGATCTGGACAATCTTGTACTCATGACACCGCGAGTTCATATTGATCACCACAAGGAGAGCAATCAATGACACTCAAGGGCAAATTGGAGGATTACACAGAAGATGAATTCCTCGCGCTCATAACAGAACTGTACGAAAACCGAGCGGGCCGCCGCGGTACTGAGTTAGAGAGCTTTCGAGACAGGATCATTTCCAATTTCAAAAAGATCACCGAACACCCTGATGGGGCTGATGTTCTGACACGCCCTCCAGCAGGCTCGGACAAAAGCCCTCAAGGCGTCATAAACCGCATTAAAGAATGGCGCGCCGCCAACGGCAAACCCGGCTTCAAGCCCGCCTGACCTACAAAGCCCTGCGGCAGACACCGCAGGGCTTTTCATATTATCCGCGTACCCGCGCAGGGTTACCCACCACCGTCGCTCCCGCCGGTACATCCCGCGTCACCACACTACCGGCACCTATCACGGCGTTGTCGCCGATGGTCACCCCCGGCAGGATGATCGCTGCACCACCAATCCACACGTTGTTGCCGATGGTCACTGGCCGCCCGCTTTCCAACCCGGTGCGGCGCACCTCGGGGTCGAGCGGATGGTCGGCGGTGTAGATCTGCACGTTGGGGCCGATCTGGCAGTCCTCGCCGATACGCACCGGCAACACATCGAGAATCACGCAGTTGAAGTTCATGAAAGTATTGCGACCGACACTGATGTTGTAGCCATAGTCGCAATAGAACGGTGGGCGGATCACCGCGCCTTCGCCAACTTGGGCAAAATGCTCGGCCAACAGCCCATGCCGTGCTTCGTTGAGCAGTTCGACGCTGCTGTTGTAGCGGTGCATCCAGTGCTTGTTGGCGATCTGCTCGGCCTGCAGCTCGGGGCAACCGGCATGATAGAGCTGGCCTGTAAGCATTTTCTGTTTTTCGCTGAGGGACATGGAAACTCCTTCCTGGGGCTATGCTCTGTTCGCGAATCCGCCCATGATCGGACCACATTTTTCGCTGGAATGCACAAGGAGCCTGAATGAAGCGCAGCCTGACCCTGTTGGCCGTAGCGGTTGCCGTAGCCGCAGGCGCCGGATACTGGTACGTGCAGGGCAAACTGCCGCAACGCGAGGGCGAAGTGGCCATCGCCGGCCTTCAAGCGCCGGTCAGCGTGCGCTACGACGCCCGCGGCGTGCCGCACCTGCAGGCGCAGAGCGAGGCGGACCTGTACCGGGCACTGGGCTATGTGCATGCCCAGGACCGGCTGTTCCAGATGGAGATCCTGCGCCGCCTGGCCCGTGGCGAACTGACCGAGGTGCTGGGCGACAAGCTGCTGCCCACCGACACCCTGTTCCGCAGCCTGCGCATTCGCGAACAGGCCGCCCTGATGGCCGCGCGTCAGGACCGCCAAGCCCCTGCCTGGCAGGCCCTGCAGGCCTATCTCGACGGCGTCAATCGCTGGCAGGCCAGCCACCCCAAGCCCGTCGAATTCGACCTGCTCGGTATCACCCCGCGCCCATTCACCGCCGAAGACACGCTGAGCATTGCCGGCTACATGGCCTACAGTTTCGCCGCTGCCTTTCGTACCGAGCCGGCACTGACTTATATCCGTGACCAGCTGGGCCCCGAGTACCTGGGCATCTTCGACCTCGCCTGGCAGCCGGAGGGCGCCCTGGGTACGCCGCTGGCCGCTGCCGACTGGCACAGCCTGGAGGCGCTCGCCCGCCTTAGCCATGAGGCGCTCGGCGCGGCCGGCATCCCGCAGTTCGAAGGCAGCAACGCCTGGGCCGTATCCGGCAGCCGTACCCGCAGCGGCAAGCCGTTGCTGGCCGGCGACCCGCATATCGGCTTCGCCGTGCCGGCGGTGTGGTACGAGGCCGAACTGTCGGCGCCCGGTTTCAACCTGTACGGCTACTTCCAGGCACTTAACCCATTCGCCCTGCTCGGCCACAACCGCGACTTCGGCTGGAGCCTGACCATGTTTCAGAACGATGACATCGACCTGATTGCCGAACGTACTAACCCGGCTGACGCCAACCAGGTCATGATCGATGGCCAATGGCAGGCGCTGGAGAAGACCGAGCAGCAGGTCGCCGTGAAAGGCGCAGCGCCGGTGACCCTCAGCCTGCGCCGATCGCCCCACGGCCCGATCGTCAACGACGTACTGGGCGCCACCGCCGGGCCCACGCCGATCGCCATGTGGTGGGCATTCCTGGAAACCGAAAACCCGATCCTCGATGGCTTCTACCAGATCAACCGTGCCGACACCCTGAGCAAAATGCGCGAAGCCGCCGCCAAGGTCCACGCGCCCGGGCTGAACTTCGTCTGGGCCAATGCCCGTGGCGACATTGGCTGGTGGGCGGCGGCGCAGCTGCCGATCCGCCCCGACGGGGTCGACCCGGCCTTCATTCTCGACGGCGCCAGCGCCCAGGCCGACAAGCTCGGCTTCTACCCCTTCAGCGTCAACCCGCAGCAGGAGAACCCGGCGCGTGGCTATATAGTGTCGGCCAATTACCAACCGCCGGCAGCGGTGCCGATACCGGGTTACTACAACCTGCCGGACCGTGGCCGTCAGCTCGACAACCAACTGGCCAACCCCGAGGTGAAGTGGGACACGCAAAACAGCCAGACGCTACAGCTGGGCACCGCCAGCGATTATGGCCCGCGTACCCTTGCCCCGCTGCTGGCAACGCTGCGCGTGGTGGCCGAGGGTGACGAAGAAAAGGAGTTGGTGGAGCAACTGGCCGCCTGGACGGGGGATTATCCGCTGGATTCGGTCAGCGCCACGCTCTTCAACCAGTTCCTCTACGAAATGGCGTTCGCCGCACTGCATGACGAACTGGGCGATACCTGGTTCCCGGTGCTGATCAGCACCCGCGCCATCGACGCCGCGCTGCCGCGCCTGGCGGCGGATGCCGATTCGCCCTGGTGGAACACCCGTGGTGACAACCAGCGCACCGACCGCACCGCCATCGTGCGCACGGCCTGGCAGCACAGCCTGAAGCACCTGCGCGACACCTTGGGCAATGACCCGGCCAGCTGGCAGTGGGGCAAGGCCCACACCCTGACCCACAACCACCCGCTTGGGGTGAAGAAGCCACTGCACCTGCTGTTCAACGTCGGCCCGTTCGCCGCGCCGGGTACCCATGAGGTACCGAACAATCTCTCGGCAAAGATCGGCCCGGCGCCATGGCCGGTGACCTATGGGCCGTCTACGCGGCGGTTGATCGATTTTGCCGATGCTGGGCAGGCGTTGACCAGCAACCCGGTCGGACAGAGTGGCGTGCCGTTCGACGAACACTACGCGGACCAGGCCGAGGGGTATGTGCAGGGGCAGTACCAGCGGGCGCAGATGGCCGTGATCCCGGCGAAAAGTACCTTGCGATTGGTGCCAGGGCCATAAGGGGCCGCACAGCGGCCCCGACAATTTCAGATAATCTACAGTCCTCCCAGCCGAGACCCTATTCATGCAAAGACACTTCATCGAAATCGACGGCGCCCGCATGAGCTGCGTCGACCAGGGCCAGGGCTTCCCAGTGCTGCTCGGCCACAGCTACTTGTGGTCCGCCGACATGTGGCAACCACAGATCGAGGCCCTGTCAGCACACTTTCGCGTCATTGTGCCCGAGCTATGGGGCCACGGCGGCTCCGATGCACCGCCCGCCACTACCACCGACATGAGCGCGCTGGCCCGTCAGCACCTGAAGCTGCTGGACGCCCTGGATATCGGCCAATGCCATCTGGTCGGCCTGTCGGTCGGCGGCATGTGGGGTGCGCAGCTGGCCCTGGAGCACCCCGAACGGGTCGACCGCCTGGTGCTGATGGATACCTATCTCGGCGCCGAACCGGAGTCGACGCGGCTGAAGTATTTCGGCCTGCTGGATGCGGCCAGTGGCGCAGGCATGTTCACGGAGCCATTGCTGGATATCGTCGTGCCGATTTTCTTCCATGCTGGCGGGCAGACGGTGCCAAAGGTACGGGAAAGCTTCCGGGAAGCATTGAAGGCGAGCAGTGCCGAGGTGATCAGGCAAAGCCTCGATCCGCTGGGGCGAGTGATTTTTGGCCGGCCGGACTTGCTGTCACGGCTGGGTGAGCTGGCCAGCGAGCGGACCATCGTAGTCTGTGGCGACCAGGACATTCCACGGCCACCGGAAGAGTCCAGCGAAATGGCGCGGCTCATTGGCTGCCTGGCGGCGCAGATCCCGTTTGCCGGGCATATCTCCAGCCTGGAGAACCCACGGGTGGTCAATGAGTTCCTGTTGAACTGGTTGCCGCGCAACCGGTGAGATTGCCAGGGCTGCTTTGCAGCCCATCGCCGGCAACACAAGAAAGTTGCTGCCGCACGCCCTCCTCAATATTCAAGCCTGTGGTAATCCTGTGCAGACAAAAACGCCGACACGAATGGGTCGGCGTTTCTTCAATACTGGCAGCGGATCAGAACGCCGGCAGTACGGCACCTTGGTACTTCTTGGCGATGAAGGCCTTCACTTCCGGGCTGGTCAGGGCCTTGGCCAGTTTCTGGATGGCCTCGCTGTCCTTGTTGTCCGGGCGAGCGACCAGGAAGTTCACGTATGGCGAGTCGCTGCCTTCGATCACCAGCGCATCCTTGGCCGGGTTCAGGCCGGCTTCCAGGGCGTAGTTGGTGTTGATCATGTCCAGGTCGACCTGGTCCAGCACGCGCGGCAGCATGGCCGATTCAAGCTCGCGGAACTTCAGCTTCTTCGGGTTCTCGGCGATATCCTTGGGCGTGGCCAAGGCGTTTTTCGGGTCCTTCAGGGTAATCAGGCCGGCCTTCTGCAGCAGCAGCAGGGCACGGCCGCTGTTGCTACCCTCGTTGGGGATGGCAACGGTGGCGCCTTCTTTCAGTTCGCTCAGGTTCTTGACCTTCTTCGAGTAGCCACCAAACGGCTCGACATGAACGCCGATCACGGTTTCCAGGTGGGTGCCCTTGCCTTCGTTGAAATTCTGCAGGTATGGCAGGGTCTGGAAGTAGTTGGCGTCCAGGCGCTTCTGGTCAACCTGCACGTTTGGCTGCACGTAGTCGGTGAACACCTTGATCTGCAGGTCCACACCTTCCTTGGCCAGGGTCGGCTTGATCAGTTCGAGGATTTCAGCGTGCGGTACCGGGGTGGCGGCTACCACCAGTTTCTCGGCAGCGGCAGCCAGGCCAGCGAACGACAGGGCAGCGGCCAGGGTGGTGGTCAGCAGGGTCTTCTTCATGGTGATCCTTGTTCTGGTTCTGAGCCATCGAGGATGGCGAATCGGGTGCCCAACCGATTCATCAGTGGGCGTGGACTGGACGATACCTAGATTTTTTATTCCGTAAAAATATCTTTTAATTTGCTGCTTATTCCAAAATCAAATTGCTATCAGTCACTTTGTTCATTAGCGATGTCTAGCGCGCGGGGCTGGGTATATCGAGGTCCTCGGGCACGATTTCCTCGCCCTCGTTCACCAACAAGGCAAAGTGAATGACATTTTCCAGTTCGCGGGTATTGCCCGGCCAGGCGTGCGCCTCCAGCACCTGTTGCGCGGCCTCGCTCACCAGCGGCACTGGCCGTTGCAGGCGCACGCTGTAGATACCCACGAAATATTCGGCCAGCGGCAGGATATCGCCTGGCCGCTCACGCAGCGGCGGCAGTTCCAGCGCCCCTTCGCGCAAGTACTGGTACAAGCGCTCGTTGAAGCGACCCGCCCGCACGACCCGGGCCAGGTCGATGCTGGTGGCGGCCACCAGGCGCACATCCACCGGTTGCGGCTGTTGCGCCCCGACCCGGGTAACCTCGCGGTTTTCCAGGGCGGCCAGCAGCTTGCCCTGAATGACCAATGGCAAGTCGGCGATTTCGTCCAGGTACAGCGTGCCACCATTGGCTGAACCGAACCAGCCAGCGCGGCTGCTGGCCGTGCCGCCATGGCTGCCGGCGCTGTAGCCGAACAGCTCGGCTTCGGCATAGTTGGTGCTGATGGCCGCACAGTTGACCGAGACGAACAACCCGCCGCGGTCACTGGCGCGGTGTATCTGCCGAGCCAGCAGCTCCTTGCCGGTGCCGGTTTCACCACGGATCAGTACTGGCAGGGGCTGTGGCGCCAGGCGCTCGAGTTGCTCGCGCAGCTGCTGGGAACGCGGGTCGATGAACACCAGCGCCTTGGCGCGAATGCTCAAGGGGCTCTTGTCCAGCTCGGGAAAGGTCAGCAGCGGCTGGCCAAACGGATTTTGAAAAGTCATGACGAACTCCCGCCCCAGGCCTGCAGTGGCCGGGCGTCGGCAAACGGTAGACAGTCAGGGCGATCAGGCGCGGCGCAGAGCGCGCTGCTCGACCCGGTTCTGCAAGCGATACAGGTAAGCGAAACCTTGTTCCCAGCGCTCATGGCCGGACTTGACGTTGATGTGCCCGGCGTTGCTCAGCAGCCCCGCTTCAGC
Organism: Pseudomonas oryzicola; assembly: GCF_014269185.2. Classification (NCBI taxonomy): domain Bacteria; kingdom Pseudomonadati; phylum Pseudomonadota; class Gammaproteobacteria; order Pseudomonadales; family Pseudomonadaceae; genus Pseudomonas; species Pseudomonas oryzicola. The sequence continues at coordinate 425,853 of NZ_JABWRZ020000001.1, read as the reverse complement.
GCCCCAGGCCTGGGCTAGGTACAGTGCCCGTGGCACGCTTACGGCTGGGTCGTTATCCGAGCTGACCACCTGGCTGGGGAACGGCAGCGCCTCGCTCGGAATCGGCGCGAAGTTGCGCAGGGCTGGTGCGCAATTGGGTCGCTCGACATCCGCCGGCGCGACCAGCAAGGCGCCACGCACCCGCCGCAGCAAGGTCGGGCTGGCCTGCACGGCCCAATGAGCGACGGTGATGCAGCCCAGGCTGTGGGCAATCAGAATCACCGGCGAGTGCTCTGCGGCAATCGCCTGCTCCAGCGCCTGTACCCAGTCCTGGCGCTGCGGGGTCAACCAGTCATGCTGCTCGACCCGTGCGCTGTTGGGCAGGGTGCGCTGCCAGTGACTTTGCCAATGGTTGTCTGGCGATCCTTGCCAGCCCGGCACAATCAGGTAACGGATCGACTCGTTGCGCATGGGGACGCCTCCAGTGGGTTTGCGTGCTTGGAGGCCAGTATAGGGCGATGGTTATATCAGTAAAGGAATAAGAAGCTATTTATTAATAACCAAATTTGTACAGCACTTCTTGTGTCACGATGCACCGCGACGTTGCCCCCTGACGCGACCGATCTGGCCCCCTGCGGAGGTTCTCCGGCTTCTGCCAGGCATGAAAAAACCCGGGAGGGTGCCCGGGTTTTTTCTGTACTGAGGCGACTTAGATATCCGCCAGTTTCTGCCAGACCTTCGGCCGGAAGAACAATGTCTCGCCCCGTGCCAACCCGGTCAGGCTGTCGTGGTCCTTGACCACCTCGGCCTCGATCAGCTCGCTCTGCCCTTCAACCTTCAGGGTCACCCGCGTGGTAGCGCCCAACGGTCGAATATCGCGCACTTCGGCCGCATGATGCCCTTCGGTCTCGTGCCGCGACAACGACACCTCGTGGGGGCGGAACAGCACATGGTGCCCTTCGCTCAAGGCCAGGCGGTTGGAGTCACCCAGGAAGTGATAGACGAAATCGTTGGCAGGGTGCTCGTACACCTCGCCCGGCGAGCCGATCTGCTCGATCACGCCCTTGTTCATCACCACGATACGGTCAGCCACTTCCATGGCTTCCTCCTGGTCGTGGGTGACGAATACCGAGGTCAGGTTGATGTCCTCGTGCAGGCGCGCCAACCAGCGGCGCAGCTCCTTGCGCACCTTGGCATCCAGCGCACCGAACGGCTCATCCAGCAGCAGCACCTTGGGCTCCACCGCCAGCGCGCGGGCCAGGGCAATACGCTGGCGCTGGCCACCGGACAATTGCTCGGGGTAACGATCGGACAGCCAGTCCAGCTGTACCATGTTCAGCAGCTCATGCACCTTTTCGGCAATCCTGCTTTCGCTCGGGCGCTCCCCCTTGGGCTTCATGCGCAGGCCGAAAGCGACGTTGTCGAACACGCTCATGTGGCGGAACAAGGCGTAGTGCTGGAACACGAAACCAACGTTGCGGTCACGCACGTCATGGCCTGACACATCCTCCCCATGGAACACGATATTGCCCTGGTCGGGGGTTTCCAGCCCGGCAATGATGCGCAACAGAGTGGTCTTGCCGCAGCCGGACGGGCCAAGCAGGGCCACCAGCTCGCCGCTGTTGATGTCCAGGTTGATGTTGTCCAGTGCCTGGAAGCTGTTGAAGCGCTTGCTGACGTTACGAACTTCGATCGACATGAATCATTCCTCCGCGGCGCTGTGGCGCAGGCGGTTAATACGGTTCTCGCTCCACTGCTTGAGCAGCAGGATGAAGAGCGCCATGATCAGCAGCAGGCTGGCCACGCTGAAGGCCGCCACGTGGTTGTACTCGTTGTAGAGGATCTCCACGTGCAGCGGCAAGGTATTGGTCACACCGCGAATATGGCCCGACACCACCGATACTGCGCCAAACTCGCCCATGGCCCGCGCCGTGCACAGCACCACGCCGTAGATCAGGCCCCATTTGATGTTCGGCAGCGTCACATGCCAGAACATCTGCCAGCCATTGGCGCCGAGCAGGCGCGCAGCCTCCTCCTCTTGCGTACCCTGCTCCTGCATCAGCGGGATCAGTTCACGGGCCACGAACGGCACGGTGACGAAGATGGTGGCCAGGACAATGCCCGGCAGGGCGAACACGATCTGGATGTCGTGGTCCTGCAGCCACGGCCCGAACAGGCCTTGCGCGCCGAACATGAGCACGTACACCAGGCCGGCGATCACCGGCGACACCGAGAACGGCAGGTCGATCAGGGTGACCAGGAGACTCTTGCCACGGAAGGTGTACTTGCTCACGCACCAGGCGGCGCTGACCCCGAACACCAGATTGAGCGGTACCGAAATGACTACCGCGATCAGGGTCAGCTGCAGGGCCGACAACGCATCCGGCTCGAGGATTGCCTCGAAGAACGTGCCAAAGCCGTTCTTCAGCGCTTGCGAAACCACGATCACCAGCGGCAGCAGCAGGAACAGCGCGAACACCAGCCAGCCAAGGCTGATCAGGATACGCCGCGACGTTGCACTGCCACGGCGGGCGGCGTTGGCGGCGGCGGTTGCATTCAGGGTTGAACTGGACATGCAGGCCTCCTTCAAGGGGTTTCGATGCGGCGCTGCAGCAGGTTGATCAGCAGCAGCAGGATGAAGGAAACCACCAGCATCAGCACGCCGATGGCGGTCGCGCCGGTGTAGTCGTACTGGTCGAGCTTGACCATGATCAGCAGCGGCAGAATCTCGGTCTTCATCGGCATGTTGCCGGCAATGAAGATCACCGAACCATACTCACCCACACCGCGGGCGAAGGCCAGGGCAAAGCCGGTGAGCCAGGCAGGCAGCAGCGCCGGCGCCAGCACATGGCGGAACACCTGCAGTGGCTTGGCACCCAGGCAGGCAGCGGCCTCCTCGACTTCGCGCGGGACGTCGGCCAGCACCGGCTGCACCGTGCGCACCACGAACGGCAGGGTGACGAAGGTCAGGGCCAGGGTGATGCCCAGCGGGGTATAGGCGATCTTGAAACCAAGCTCGGTGGCGAACTGGCCGACCCAGCCCGAAGGCGCGTACAGGGCAGTCAGGGCGATGCCGGCAACGGCGGTGGGCAAAGCGAACGGCAGGTCGATCATCGCATCGATGACCTTGCGCCCGGGGAAGGTGTAGCGCACCAGCACCCACGCCAGCAGCGTGCCGATCACGCCGTTGATGATGGCGGCGAACAGGGCAGTACCGAAACTCAGCTTGAGCGCGGCGATCACCCGCGGTGCACTGATGACGTTCCAGAACTGCTCCCAGGTCAGCTGCGCGGCATGCACGAACATCGCGGCCAGCGGTATCAGCACGATCAGGCTGAGGTACACCAAGGTGTAGCCCAGCGTCAGCCCGAAGCCGGGTATGACGGGGGAAATACGGCGTGACATAAATATCCCTGGTTGAACGCACTAAGCCCGGGATCAGTCCCGGGCCGGTGCAGGCGTTTGAATCCTGGGGCTGCTTTGCAGCCCCGCTGTTCCCTGGCGCTTACTGTGCCTGATAGATCTGGTCGAACACACCGCCATCATTGAAGAACTTGGGCTGTGCAGTTTTCCAGCCACCGAAGTCCTTGTCGATAGTGACCAGGTCCAGTTTCGGGAACTGCTTGCCGAACTCGGCAGCCACCTTGGCGTCGCGCGGGCGGTAGAAGTTCTCGGCCGCAATCTTCTGCCCGGCCGGGCTGTACAGGTGCTTGAGGTATTCGTTGGCGATCTCGGTGTTGCCCTTCTTCTCGGCGTTCTTGTCAACCACCGCCACCGGCGGTTCGGCCAGGATCGACAGCGATGGCACGACGATTTCGAACTTGTCGGCGCCACCGTCTTCCTTCAGTGCCAGGAAGGCCTCGTTTTCCCAGGCCAGCAGCACGTCGCCCTGGCCGTTGTTGACGAAGGTGATGGTCGAGCCACGGGCGCCGGTGTCCAGCACAGGCACGTGCTTGAACAGCTCCTGCACGTAGGCCTTGGCCTTGTCTTCGCTACCCCCGGTCTTCAGGCCGTAGGCCCACGCAGCGAGGAAGTTCCAGCGAGCGCCGCCGGAGGTTTTCGGGTTGGGGGTGATGACCGACACATCCTTCTTGATCAGGTCGCCCCAGTCCTTGATGCCTTTGGGATTGCCCTTGCGCACCAGGAACACGATGGTCGAGGTATAGGGTGTGCTGGCGTCCGGCAAACGCTTCTGCCAGTCCGCAGGCAAGGCCTTGCCAAGCTTGGCGACTTCGTCGATGTCGCCGGCCAGGGCCAGGGTCACCACGTCGGCGCGCAGGCCGTCGATCACCGCACGGGCCTGCTTGCCCGAGCCACCATGAGATTGCTGGATCTTCACCGTGTCGCCCGGGTGAGACTGTTGCCAGTGCTTGATGAACTCGGCGTTGTATTGCTGATAAAGCTCACGGGTCGGGTCGTAGGACACGTTCAGCAGTTCGTAGTCCTTGGCGATGGCGGAACCGGCAAAAACAGCACTGGCCAGGGCGGCGAGCGCATAACGGCGGATGGACATGGTGAAGCTCCCGATTGGCATTTTTCTAGTTTTGGATGGGTAAGCGATCAGCCGGTCTTGTTGCCGGGCTGTTGCAGGCGGAATTTCTCCTTGCGCTCGATCTGTACGACCTGAGCGTTGTGCACAGTGATCTCCACCGCACCGAAGCGCAGGTCGCGCAGGGCGCTCTGGATTTCCCGCAGAATGGTGGCTTCGTCCTGACCATCGATGCTACGCAGAGATGCACTCATGCTCGTTCTCCTTGGAATGAGGGTGCCGGGCTGAGGTTTGAAGGGGATTTGCGCCTGGCTTGAGGGCAATAGTAGTGAGGCAGGGTTATTCTTAAAAATACTGTTTAAGAATTTTTATATAACCAAACCAAAAAGGCGATATTGAAAGCGACAGAAGCCGCTGTGGGAGCGGGTTCACCCGCGAATGCGGCAGCGGCTCCACCATCGCATTCGCGGGTAAACCCGCTCCCACAGGGTTTGCTGTAGGGTTTCAGGAGTTTTTCTGTGGCTCGCGAATCTTGTACCAGGCCACATACAACGCCGGCAGGAACAGCAGCGTCAGCAGGGTGGCCACGATGATCCCGCCAATCATGGCGTAGGCCATCGGCCCCCAGAACACTTCGCGGGCGATCGGGATCATGCCCAGGCTTGCGGCCGCCGCCGTCAGCAGGATCGGCCGGCGCCGGTGATTGGTGGCTTCCACCACTGCATCCCACGGCGAGAAGCCCTGGGCCTCGAACTCGTCGATCTGGGTCACCAGGATCACCGAGTTACGAATGATGATACCCGCGAGCGCGAGGATGCCGAGGATCGCCACGAAGCCCATCGGTGTGCCGGTAGGCACCAGCGCCAGCACTACACCGATAAGCCCCAAGGGGGCCACGCTGACCACCAGGAACAGCTTCTGCACACTGTGCAGCTGAATCATCAGGAAGGTCGCCATCAGGAACAGCATCAGCGGGATCACCTTGCGGATCGGGCCTTGCGCCTTGGCACTCTCCTCCACCGTACCGCCAGTGGCCACTTCGAAGCCCACCGGCAGCTTGCTGGCGAACTCGTCAATCTTCGGCTTCAGCTGGGCCACCAGGTCGGTGGGCTGGATGTCGCCATTGACCGAGGCCTTGATGGTGATGGTCGGCTTGCGGTCACGGCGCCACACCAGCGGCTGCTCCAGCTCGTAGCGCACGGTGGCAAACGACAGCAGTGGGATCGCGGTGCCATTAGGCGTGAGGATCTGCAGGTTCTGCAGGGTATCCGGTGAGCCCCGCTCGCTGTCCTGGGCGCGGGCAACCACGTCGACCAGGTAGATGTTGTCGTTGACCTGGGTGATCTGTACACCGCTGACGATGCTGTTCATCACATTGGCCACGTCTTCCGATGACAGGCCCAGCTGGCGCGCCTTGTCCTGGGCAATTTCCACCCGCAGTACCTTACCCGGCTCGTTCCAGTCGTAGATCATCTCGCCAATGTGCTCGTTCTGGTCGAGCAAGGTGGCGAGCTCGATGGCATGCCTGCGTACCTCGTCGATATTGGCGCCACTGACCCGGTACTGGATCGGCCGGCCCACCGGCGGGCCCATTTCCAGCGACTGCACGTTGGTACCGACACCGACGAACTCCTCACGCAGGATCTTCTGCAGGCGCTCCATCATGCCCTGGCGCTCTTCGAAGCCCTTGCTGACGATCACCAGCTGCGCGTAGTACGGGTTCTGCAACTGCTGGTCGAGCGGCAGGTAGAAACGGATCGCACCCTGGCCGATATAGGTGCTCCAGTGCACCAGGTCCGGGTCGTCCTTGATCCTCGCCTCGAAGCGGTCGACAACCTTGCGCGTCTCTTCGATCGAAGCGTTCTGCGGCAGGTTGAGGTCGACGAGGATTTCCGGGCGGTCCGAGGACGGGAAGAACTGGTTCTGCACGAAGCGCTGGCAGAAGATCGCGAGGGCGAACAGCAGCACGGTGCCGATGATGGTCAGCCAGCGGTTGCGCATGCACCACAGCAAGCCGTGCTCGAAGGCCCGGCCGAGCCTTCCGGGCTCGGCATCATGTGCCTTGAGGTTGCTGCTGAGCATATGCACGCCCAACACCGGGGCAAAGAACACCGCCACGATCCACGACACCAGCAGTGCCACGGCAATCACCGCGAACAGGGTGAAGGTATATTCGCCCGCCGAGCTGGCATTGAGGCCGATGGGCACGAACCCGGCCACGGTGACCAAGGTGCCAGTGAGCATCGGGAACGCCGTCGAGGTGTAGGCGAATGTCGCCGCCTGTTCCTTGCTCTCGCCCATTTCCAGCCGCGTGACCATGACTTCCACGGTGATCATCGCGTCGTCCACCAGCAGGCCCAGGGCGATGATCAGTGCACCCAGTGAAATACGCTGCATGGTGATACCGCTGTATTCCATGAATACGAACACCATGGCCAGCACCAGCGGAATCGAACAGGCCACCACCAGCCCGGCGCGCACCCCCAGGCTGACAAAGCTCACCCCGAGCACGATCACCACCGCCTCGAACAGCGCACTGGTGAAGCCGCCGACCGCCTGCTTGACCACCACGGCCTGGTCGGAAACGGTATGCACCCCAACGCCTATCGGCAGGTCCTCGACGACCTGGTCCATGCGTTTTTTCAGTGCCGCGCCGAACTCCTGGATGTTGCCACCGGCTTTCATGCCGATAGCCAGGCCCAGCGCCGTCTGGCCGTTGTAGCGGAACATCGGCGAGGGCGGGTCGACATAGGCGCGCTCGATGTCGGCGATGTCGGCCAGGCGGAAGAAGCGGTCGTTGATCTTCAGGTTGACGGTTTGCAGGTCCTTTTCCGAGGCGAACTGCCCGGTGGTACGCACGGAAATGCGCTCCGGACCGGCCTCGATCACCCCGGCCGGGGTCACCGCGTTCTGCGATTGCAGGGCTTGCATCACCTGGCGCTGGTCAATGCCCAGGGCTGCCAGCTTGCGGGTGGAGAAGTTCAGGTACAGCACTTCGTCCTGGGTGCCGATCAGCTCGATCTTGCCGATGTTGGGTACATCACGCACTTCAGCCCGCGCCTGCTCCACATAGTCGCGCAGCTGGCGCAGGGTCAGGCCGTCGGCGGTAAAGGCATAGATCGAGCCGAACACGTCGCCGAACTCGTCGTTGAACCCCGGGCCCTGGATGCCTGCCGGGAACTCACCACGGATGTCCTGGATCTTCTTGCGCACCTGATACCAGATTTCCGGGATGTCCTTGGCCTTGGTGGTGTCGCGCAGGTACACGTAGACCGTGGATTCACCCGGGCGGGTGTAGCTTTTGGTGTAGTCGAGCGAGTCGAGTTCTTCGAGCTTCTTCTCGATGCGGTCGGTGACCTGGTACAGGGTCTCGTCCTGGGTCGCGCCGGGCCAGCGGGTCTGGATCACCATGGTCTTGATGGTGAACGACGGGTCTTCCTCACGGCCCAGGTTGAAGTAGGAGAAGATCCCCATCAGCAGCGCAACGAACATCAGGTACCAGACGAACGATTGATGCTTGAGTGCCCAGTCGGACAGGTTGAAGCTTCCTTTCATTGCGCATCCTCGTCGAAGGTGACCTTCTGGCCCGGCTTGAGGCTGTTCACGCCCGCCGTCACCACCCGCTCACCGGGCTGTACACCGGAGGTCAGGACGATGCTCTGGTCGGTGCGGTCGATCAGGGCCACGTCACGGGTGGCCACGGTTTTCTGCTGCGGATCGATCACCCACACCTGGGTTTTGCCATCCCGCTCGAGCAAGGCGCTCAAGGGCAACTCGCTGCGTGGCGTCACCGCCGAACTCAGGGTCACGCTGATGGCGGTGCCCAGGTGGAACGCCGCGGGTGTGCTGGCCAGGCTCAGGCGGGCGCGCCGGGTGCGGGTGGTGGCGTCGGCCTGGGGTTCCAGCTCGCGCAGGCTGGCCGTGGTGTTGATGGTCGGGTCGAGTTGCGAGGCAACGGTAAAGGTCAGGCCTTTGTTCAACTGTTCGGCCAGGCCGATCGGCAGGTCGATCACCGCTTCCTTCACGTCCGGCCGGGCCAGGGTCACCACGGCCTGGCCGGCGGTGACGGTTTGCCCGGCTTCGGCTTTCCAGTCGGTGATCACCGCAGCATGGTCGCTGCGCAGGGTGCTGTAGTCGAGCTGGTCACGGGCCTGGCTGACAGCCGAACGCGCCTGTTCCAATGCGGCGCTGGTGGTTTTCAGGTTGGTCTGGGCAATATCCAGCTGGGCCTGGGCGCCAACGCCGCGGTCATACAGCTGCTGCTGGCGACGGGCATCGGCCTGGGCGTTGATCCACTGTGCCTGCACCTTGGCCAAGTCGCCTTCGGCGGCGCGCAACTGGTTCTGCTGGTCGGTGGGGTCGAGCGTGGCAAGGGTGTCACCCGGCTTCACCTGGGCGCCCACATCCAGCCAGCGTCGGGCGATGCGCCCGGACACACGAAAACCCAGGGTGCTTTCGAAACGCGCCTGGATAGAGCCGGCAAAGCGACCCAGCTGCGACTGCACCTGGGGTTCGACCTTGATCGACAGCACCGGCCGAATCGGCTCCGGCGCTTCGTCCTCGCTGCTGCAGCCGAGCAACAGCATGCCGGCCGACACCATCATCAGCAGGTGCTTCATAGCTCCCCCCCTTTGGCCTTGGCATCGATCTTCTGTACCTGCATGCCGGGGTGCAGCAATTGCCCGCCATTGACCACTACGGTCTCCCCTCCCTTCAGGCCATGGGCAACCACGATCCTGCCGGTGAGATACCGGCTGACCTCGACCTTGCGCAGTTCCACCTTGTCGCCCTCACCCACCACCCACACCGCTGGTTCATGCAGCGCCTTGGTCAAGGCAGACCACGGCAGTTCGATACTGGGTCGCCCCTCGGCATTGGTGGTGGCGGTCACCGGTGCGCCCAGCTGCATTGCCGGCGGCACATCCCTGAGCCCGACCTTGACCTGTACCGTGCCACTTTGCGCGGACACCGTCGGGGTGATTTCGCGAACGAAGCCATGGGCCTTTACCTTGGGGTCATCCAGCAGGCTGACGATCACCCCGGCATCACTGGGCGGCGCCACCAGCAGCGACTCATAGACGTTGAACACGGCATCGCGATCGCCGTCGCGGGCCAGGCTGAAGATCGGCATGGTCGCCTGCACCACCTGGCCAACCTCGGCCTGGCGCTCGGTGATCACGCCATCGGCTTCGGAAACCAGGGCGGTGTAGCTGAGTTGTTCATTGGCATCGGCCAATTGCGCCTGGGCGGCCTTGAGTGCGCTCTGGTCGCTGCGCAGGGCGGCCTCGGCGGCGTCGTATTCGCTCTGGCTGGTGTAGCCCTTGGGAAGCAGTTTTTGCTGGCGTACGAAAGCGGCGCTGCTCTGGGTGACCCGCGCCTGGGCAGCGAACACCTCGGCCTTGGCCGAGTCGACGTTGTTCTGCAGGTCTTTCGGATCCAGGCGCGCCAGCACCTGGTTGGCCTTGACGTGGTCGCCGACATCGACGCTGCGCGAAATGATCTTGCCGCCGACGCGGAACGACAGGTCGGTCTGCACCCGCGCCTGTACGTCACCGGTCAGGGTGACCCTGGCGGCGAAGTCAGTCGGCTGGACCTGCTGCACGCCAACCCGGGGCAGTGTCTCGGGGACTTCTTCCTTGCTACAGCCCGTGAGCAGGTACAACAGCCCCAGGCAAACGACCGACAGCGGACGTAACCACGTCATGCAGGCTCCTTGCTTGCGCACAAATGATTTGTGGGATGCGACTGTCAGCGTAGTTCAGGGTTCGATAAACAGCACTGACGAGGATCAGTTCGGCATTTTCAGCGCCTGTGTGGGCCTCTTCGCGGGCTTGCCCGCTCCCACAGGGAAAGCGCAAACCCTGAGGCTGCACATGACCGTGTGGGAGCGGGTTCACCCGCGAAAGGGCCGGTACTGCCATCCACAAATCTCTGCCATATCCAGAAACCATCATCTACACAGCACCTGCATCTCAGCCACTACCTTTGAAAAGTCACCTGCTTTTCAAGGAAGAAGCCAATGTCGCGAGCTCAGTCTCACCTGCTTCGCCGCGGTCGCTATTCAGAACTTGGCCGGCTCTATCTGCTGACCACCGTCACCCACCAGCGTAAGCCGCTGTTCCATGATTTCCACCATGCCCGGCTGGTCATTCACCAGCTTCGGAAATCTGACCAGGAATACGCATGCCGGTCCCTGGCCTGGGTGCTGATGCCCGACCATCTGCATTGGCTAATCGAATTGAAAGGCACGACGCTAGGCACTTTGATGCGCAGGTTCAAATCCAGGTCCAGTCTGGTTTTGCATCAGGCGGGGGTTGAGCATGATCCGGTGTGGCAGCGTGGATATCAGGACCGTGCACTGCGCCGGGAGGAGAGCACGGTGCATGTTGCCAGATACATTATTGCCAACCCCTTGCGAGCCGGCTTGGTCAGCAGCGTCAGGGACTATCCACATTGGGATGCAGCCTGGCTTTGAATCGGTGTTGCGGCCTTCGCGGGTAAACCCGCTCCCACAGGGAGCACCACTGACCTTAAGGCTGTGATGTCCCTGTGGGAGCGGGTTTACCCGCGAAGAGGCCGGATCAGGCCGAAGCAGCCACCTGCGCCGGGCGCTTGACCTGCGGCTGCGAAGCATTGGCTGCCGCACCCTCTTCGATCGCCTGCTGAATCGCCTTGCGGCGACGTTCTTCGGCCTGGCGGCTGAAGTACCAGACCAGGAAGGTCACCAACGACACCGACAGCAGGATCAGGCTGGCCACGGCGTTGATTTCCGGTTTCACACCCAGGCGCACCGCCGAGAACACTTCCATCGGCAAGGTAGTCGAACCCGGGCCGGACACGAAGCTGGCCAGTACCAGGTCATCCAGCGACAGCGCGAACGACATCATGCCGCCCGCCGCCAGCGACGGCGCAATCATCGGGATGGTGATCAGGAAGAACACCTTCCACGGCTTGGCACCCAGGTCCATCGCCGCTTCTTCGATCGACAGGTCCAGCTCACGCAGGCGTGCCGACACCACTACCGCCACATACGCCGCACAGAACGTGGTGTGGGCGATCCAGATGGTGACGATGCCACGCTCCTGCGGCCAGCCGATCATCTGCGCCATGGCCACGAACAGCAGCAACAGCGACAGGCCGGTAATCACCTCGGGCATCACCAGCGGTGCGGTGACCAGGCCGCCGAACAACGTGCGGCCCTTGAAGCGGGTGACACGGGTGAGCACGAATGCCGCCAGGGTACCCAGCGCCACCGCGGCCACCGCCGTGTAGCAGGCGATCTCCAGCGAGCGCATCACCGAACCCATCAGCTGAGTGTTGTCGAGCAGGCCGACATACCACTTCACCGACCAGCCGCCCCACACAGTTACCAGCTTGGAGGCGTTGAACGAGTAGATCACCAGGATCAGCATCGGCAGGTAGATGAACAGCAAGCCGAGCACCAGCATCAGCTTGGAGAAACTGAAGCGTTTCATGCCCTGCCCTCCATTTCTTTGGCTTGGCTGCGGTTGAACAGCAGGATCGGCACGATCAGGATCGCCAGCATCACCACCGCCAGCGCGGACGCCACCGGCCAGTCACGGTTGTTGAAGAATTCCTGCCACAGCACCTTGCCGATCATCAGGGTTTCCGGGCCGCCAAGCAGTTCCGGAATCACGAACTCACCTACCACCGGGATGAACACCAGCATGCAACCGGCGATGATGCCGTTCTTCGACAACGGCACGGTGATCTTCCAGAAGCTGTTGAAGGTGCTCGAACCCAGGTCCGAGGCAGCCTCGAGCAAGCTCGGGTCGTGCTTCACCAGGTTGGCGAACAGCGGCAGGATCATGAACGGCAGGTACGAATAGACCACGCCGATATAGACCGCCAGGTTGGTGTTGAGGATCTGCAGCGGCTGGTCGATCAGCCCGATCCACAGCAGGAAGCCGTTGAGCAGGCCGTTGTTGCTGAGGATACCCATCCAGGCGTAGACGCGGATCAGGATCGCAGTCCAGGTCGGCATCATGATCAGCAACAGCAGGACCGTCTGGGTTTCCTTCTTGGCATTGGCAATGGCATAGGCCATCGGGTAGCCGATCAACAGGCACAGCAGGGTGCTGAAGAAGGCCATCTTCAGCGAGCCCAGGTAGGCCGAAATGTACAGCTCGTCTTCGGTCAGCAGGCCATAGTTGGCCAGGTTGAGCACGAGCTGGACCTTGTCCTCGACGTAGCTGTAGATCTCGGTGTAGGGCGGGATCGCCACATCGGCTTCGGCGAAGCTGATCTTCAGCACGATGAAGAACGGCAGCATGAAGAACAGGAACAGCCAGATGAACGGCACGCCGATCACCAGGTGCCGCCCCTCCGGGATGATGCGCTGGAAGGCTCGCTTGAGCTTGCGAGGTTTCATGACCGCAGTACCACGCCGCTGTCGTCTTCCCACCATACGTACACTTCATCGCCCCAGGTCGGCCGGGTGCCCTGGCGCTCGGTGTTGGCCACGAACGACTGGACGATCTTGCCGCTCGGCAGCTCGACGTAGAACACCGAGTGGCCACCGAGGTAGGCGATGTCGTGGACCTTGCCGCGCGACCAGTTGTGCTCGCAGGTCGGTTGCTGGGTGGTGACCAGCATTTTTTCCGGGCGCAGGGCGTAGGTGATGTGCTTGTCTTCCACCGAGGTGGTGATGCCATGGCCAACGTAGATCTTGCGCTCAAGCTCGGGGCTGGCAATGATCGCGTGGCCCTCGGCGTCGTCGACCACTTCACCGTCGAACAGGTTGACGCTGCCGATGAACTCGCACACCAGGCGGCTGGTGGGGGTCTCGTAGATGTCCACCGGCGAACCGATCTGGGCGATCCAGCCCAGGTGCATGATGGCGATGCGCTGGGCCATGGTCATGGCCTCTTCCTGGTCGTGGGTCACCATCACGCAGGTCACGCCTACGCGCTCGATGATTTCCACCAGTTCCAGTTGCATCTGCGAGCGCAGCTTCTTGTCCAGTGCGCCCATCGGCTCGTCGAGCAGCAGCAGCTTGGGGCGCTTGGCCAGCGAGCGGGCCAGGGCCACGCGCTGGCGCTGGCCACCGGACAACTGGTGCGGCTTGCGCTTGGCATACTGGGTCATGTGCACCAGCTTGAGCATCTCGGCCACGCGGGCGTCGATCTCGGCCTTGGGCATCTTGTCCTGCTGCAGGCCGAAGGCGATGTTCTGCGCCACGGTCATGTGCGGGAACAGCGCGTAGGACTGGAACATCATGTTGATCGGCCGCTCGTAGGGCGGCATGTCGGTGATGTCGACGCCATCGAGGAAAATCCGCCCTTCGGTCGGGCGCTCGAAGCCGGCCAGCATGCGCAGCAGGGTCGACTTGCCGGAGCCGGAGCCACCCAGCAGGGCGAAAATCTCACCCTTGCGGATTTCCAGGGACACATCGTCCACGGCTACCGTTTCGTCGAATTTTTTCGTGACCCGGTCGATCTTGACCAGCACCTGCTTGGGTTGCTGGCCACCCTCGAGGGCTTTTTTATAGGCACCGGAGGCAACTGCCATGAGTGAAACTCCCAACAAGATTTTTGTGCCCGCGTGGCCTGCTCTGCAGGTGCCGCCACGGGCCTGGATTTTTACTTGCCCGACTTGACCTTGGTCCAGCTACGGGTCATCAGCCGTTGCACCTTGGGTGGCAACTCTGCATTCACGAACATCTTGTTCAGCACTTCCTGCGGTGGGTAAACCGCGGCGTCAGTCCTCACGGCCTGGTCCATCAGGTCGCCAGCCTTGGGGTTCGGGTTGGCGTAACCGACGTAATCACTGACCTGGGCGATAACCTCAGGCTTCAGCAAATAGTTGATGAAGGCATGCGCCTCTTTGACATTCCTGGCGTCCTTGGGGATCGCCAGCACGTCGAACCAGAGGTTGCCGCCTTCCTTGGGAATGGCGTAGGCCAGGTGCACACCCTTTTTCGCCTCTTCGGCGCGGGTCCTGGCCTGGAACACATCACCCGAGAAACCTGCCGCGACGCAGATGTCGCCGTTGGCCAGGTCGGTGATGTACTTGGATGAGTGGAAATAGGTCACGTACGGGCGTACCGCCAGCAGTTTCTTCTCGGCGGCCTGGTAGTCCTTGGCGTTGCTGCTGTTGGGGTCCAGCCCCATGTAGTTGAGCACCGCCGGCAACATTTCGTCAGCCGAATCGAGGAAGGCCACCCCGCATTTGGAGAGCTTCTTCATGTTCTCCGGTTCGAACAGCACGGCCCAGGAGTCGATGGTGTCCACGCCCAGAGCGGCCTTCACCTTGTCGACGTTGTAACCGATACCGTTGGTGCCCCACAGGTACGGCACGGCGTACTGGTTGCCCGGGTCGTTCTTTTCCAGACGCTTCATCAGCGCCGGGTCGAGGTTGGCGTAATTGGGCAGCAGGCTCTTGTCGAGCTTCTGGAACGCGCCCGCCTTGATCTGCTTGCCGAGGAAATGGTTGGATGGCACCACCACGTCATAGCCGGTGTTGCCGGCCAGCAGTTTGCCTTCCAGGGTTTCGTTGGAATCGAACACGTCCTGCACGGGCTTGATGCCCGTCGCTTTCTCGAAGTCCGCGAGTGTGGTCGGGCCGATGTAGTCGGACCAGTTGTAGAAGTGCACCGTAGGCGCCGCTTGGACGCTGCATGCCAGCGTCAGGCCCGCACCAGCCAGCAAGGCCTTGCGGAATACAGAAATGGACAAGTGGGTGCTCCTCACAATCAGTGCCTGGGTAGCGACAATGCTGCCGCACACGCAAAACCGGCGCGCAACTTACCTTCGCAGCTTCGATGCCGCAATCATCAATTGCCTTTCACTGGCTCTGGGCCGGGTATCCCGGCCCAGAGGTGCTGCATCGGGCTTACTTGCCCGACTTGATCTTGGTCCAGCTACGGGTGATGTCACGCTGGGCCTTGGCTTCAGGAGCAGCGATGGCATACAGCTGTTTCTTCACTTCGGCTGGCGGATAGATGCTTGGGTCGCTGGTGATTTCCTTGTCGACGAACTGGGTAGCCGCCTGGTTGCCGTTCGGGAAGCGCACGGCGTTGGTGATTTCAGCCATGATTTCCGGCTGCATCAGGAAATTCATGAACTGGTAGGCAGCGTCCTTGTGCTCGGCATCCTTGGGGATGGCGACCATGTCGTAGAAGGTACCGGCACCCTCTTTCGGAATCACATACTCGACCTTGACCTTGTCACCGGCCTCGTGCGCACGGGCCTTGGACTGTTCCAGGTCACCCGAGTAACCGACGGCTACGCAGATGTTGCCGTTGGCCATGTCGCCAATGTACTTGGACGAGTGGAAGTAAGTGATCGAAGGACGAATCTTGAGGAACAGCTCCTCGGCAGCCTTCAGGTCTTCCTTCTTGGTGCTGTCGGTCGGCTTGCCCAGGTAGTGCAGCGCAGCCGGGAGCATTTCGGTCGGCGCGTCGAGGAAGCTCACGCCGCAGCTCTTGAGCTTGGCGATGTTCTCAGGCTTGAACACCGCATCCCACGAATCGATCTTGTCCACGCCCAGCGCGGCCTTGACCTTCTCCGGGTTGTAACCGATGCCGATCGAACCCCACATGTATGGGAAGGCATGCTTGTTGTCCTTGTCGCTGGCATCGCCGACGGCCTTGAGCAGGTCCGGGTCAAGGTTCTTCCAGTTCGGCAGTTTCGAGCGGTCCAGTTCCTCGTACACGCCGGCCTTGATCTGCTTGGCCAGGAAGTTGTTGGACGGCACCACGATGTCGTAACCCGACTTGCCCGCCAGCAGCTTGGCCTCGAGGGTTTCGTTGCTGTCGAACACGTCGTACTTGACCTTGATACCGGTCTGCTTCTCGAACTTGGCGATGGTGTCTGGCGCGATATAGTCCGACCAGTTGTAGACGTTCAACACTTTGTCTTCAGCCTGAACAGCGGTGGCCATGGCGCCCATCAGGGCCGCAGCCAGCAACGTCTTGCCCATTTTATTCATGCGTAATGCTCCGGAATTTTTTATTTAGCCATCTGTTCAGTAGCCAGGACCTACGGTGCAGAGCGCGCGGCGACTGAAACAACCGCTAGTCTGGCAAGTTACAAGGCTCTGTTTCAAGGAAAGCAGGGCCTTGTAAGCACTTACATGTCACATCGCTAGACTAGCAAACGCTTAACGAATCGCCTCAAGGGTCAGGTCGAGGCATTTGCGCGCCTTTGCCACCAATTCATCGATCTCTGCGTGGCTGATGACCAGCGGTGGCGCGATGATCATGGTGTCACCCACCGCCCGCATGATCAGGCCGTTTTCAAAGCAGAACGTGCGGCAGATCATGCCTACGCCCTTGCCTTCGTAACGGCTGCGGGTGGCCTTGTCCTTGACCAGCTCGATCGCGCCGAGCAGGCCCAGGCCGCGCACTTCGCCCACCAGCGGGTGGTCCTGCAGCTCACGCAAACGCTTTTGCAAATACGGTGCCGCTTCGCTGCGCACTTTCTCGACGATGTGCTCGTCGCGCAGGATGCGCAGGTTTTCCAGGCCCACCGCAGCCGCCACCGGGTGCCCCGAGTAGGTGAAACCGTGGTTGAAGTCGCCGCCTTCACTCAGTACCTGGGCCACCTTGTCACGCACGATCACACCACCCATGGGGATGTAACCGGAGGTCAGGCCCTTGGCGATGGTCATCAGGTCTGGCTTGAGGTCGTAGTAGTCGGAGCCGAACCACTCGCCGGTACGGCCGAAACCGCAGATCACTTCGTCGGCGACGAACAGGATGTCGTACCGGGCGAGAATTTCCTTCACCTTCGGCCAGTAGGTCTCCGGCGGGATGATCACGCCGCCGGCGCCCTGGATCGGCTCGGCGATGAAGGCAGCGACGTTGTCTTCGCCAACTTCGAGGATTTTCTTCTCCAGCTGCTCGGCCGCCCATACGCCAAACTGGTCCGGGGTCATGTCGCCACCTTCGCCGAACCAGTACGGCTGCGGAATATGCACGATGCCGGGAATCGGCAGGCCGCCCTGCTCGTGCATGCCGCTCATGCCGCCCAGGCTGGCACCGGCCACGGTGGAGCCGTGGTAGCCGTTGATACGGCCGATGATGGTCTGCTTCTGCGGCTTGCCTTTCAGTGCCCAGTAGTGGCGGACCATGCGCAGCACGGTGTCGTTGCCTTCGGAGCCGGAACCGGTGAAGAACACATGGGTCATGCCTGCCGGCGCCACGTCGGTGATCGCCTTGGCCAGCTCCAGCGCCGGCGGGTGGGCGGTCTGGAAGAACAGGTTGTAGTACGGCAGCTCGCGCATCTGCTTTTCCGCCGCCTGCACCAGTTCTTCACGGCCATAGCCCACCGCCACGCACCACAGGCCAGCCATGCCGTCGAGAATCTTGTGCCCCTCGCTGTCCCACAAATGCACACCCTGCGCCTTGGTGATGATGCGCGGTCCCTTCTCCTTCAGCTGCTTGTAGTCAGAGAAAGGTGCCAGGTGGTGCTCGCCGCTCAGGTTCTGCCATTCACGGGTTTGCGGGTTGTTGACGCTCATGTGCCTCTCCAGTTTCCGGCGGCCGCGCGGGCGGCCTCAGGGTTGATCAGACAGCGAACAGCAGGAACTCACGCTCCCAGGAGCTGATGACGCGTTTGAAGTTTTCGTGCTCGGCGCGCTTGGTGGCGACGTAGCCGGTGATGAATTTCTTGCCCAGGTACTGCACCAGCGCGCGGCTGTTTTCCATGCGCTCCAGAGCGTCCTCGATCGTCAGCGGCAGGCGCAGGTTGCGGCGCTCGTAGCCACGGCCCTGCACTGGCGCACTGGCCGCGATGCCTTCGACCATGCCGATGTAGCCACACAGCAGGCTCGCAGCAATCGCCAGGTAGGGGTTGGCGTCGGCGCCTGGCAAGCGGTTCTCGACCCGGCGGCTCTGCGGGCCGGCGTCCGGCACGCGCAGGCCGACGGTGCGGTTCTCTTCGCCCCATTCCACGTTCACCGGCGCCGAGGTGTCGGGCAGGAAGCGGCGGAACGAGTTGACGTTGGGCGCGAACAGCGGCAACGCCTCGGGGATGAACTTCTGCAGGCCACCGATGTAGTGCAGGAACAGCTCGCTCATGCTGCCATCCTCATTGCTGAAGATGTTCTTGCCGGTGGCCAGGTCGACCACGCTCTGGTGCAGGTGCATCGCACTGCCTGGCTCGCCGGTCATGGGCTTGGCCATGAAGGTGGCGGCCACGTTGTGCTTGAGCGCGGCCTCGCGCATGGTGCGCTTGAACACCAGGATCTGGTCGGCCAGGTGCAGGGCGTTGCCATGACGGAAGTTGATCTCCATCTGCGCCGTGCCGTCTTCATGGATCAGCGTGTCCAGGTCCAGCTGCTGCAGTTCGCACCAGTCGTAGACATCTTCGAACAGCGGGTCGAATTCGTTGGCAGCTTCGATCGAGAACGACTGGCGGCCAGTTTCCGGGCGGCCCGAACGACCTACCGGGGGCTGCAGGGGGAAGTCCGGGTCTTCGCTACGCTTGGTCAGGTAGAACTCCATCTCCGGCGCGACAATCGGCTGCCAGCCCTTGTCAGCGTATAGCTTGAGGACTTTCTTCAGCACGTTGCGCGGCGACAGTTCGACCGGGTTGCCCTTCTTGTCGTAGGTGTCGTGGATGACCTGCGCGGTCGGCTCGATGGCCCACGGCACCAGGAACACAGCGTTCTCGTCGGGACGGCAGATCATGTCGATGTCCGCCGGGTCGAGCAGTTCGTAATAGATGTCGTCGTCGACGTAGTCGCCGGTCACGGTCTGCAGCAGCACGCTCTCGGGCAGGCGCATGCCTTTTTCGGCGATGAACTTGTTGGTGGGCGAAATCTTGCCGCGCGTGATGCCGGTCAGGTCGCTGATCATGCATTCGACTTCGGTAATCTTGTGCTCTTTCAACCAATCGGTGAGCTGGTCGAGGTTGTTACTCATAAATACCTCAGGAGGTAAGGTGGGCCGCGCACTGATTCTGGATGGAGTACATTGCTAAAGCAAAAACCCCCGCGCAGAGCCACAGTGGATACACTGAAAACAGGTGTGTCCGTAATGAGTTCGAAGGGCAGGAAGACGAAACGAAGGGCGGCAAGCCGCTGCGAGGGCGAGTCCGGGGCTGCCAAACGTCAATTATTGCGGCCATGGCGGCCACGCCATTGACGAAGCTTGCAAAATTGACGGAGATACCCGATGGCACTGCGCAGGCAGTGCTTTCAGGTCGCGGCAAGCGGACCATGTGACCCTCGTATTATTGTGTTATGGGTTGAGACCGAGCTTAGCCTTGTTCATTTTTTTACACAACACCTCCGTAAAAAATAAAACACGGCTCGTCGGAGATAGCCCTTCGTACGGGAAATAGCGGATAATGGCTTGCCCCGATATGCAGCAAATCTGCCGTCGATGAGCCATTTCAGGGCATCATGGGGTTGGCTTGACATCAGTTTGGGTTTTCGATTGACTGGTCCTGCAAGCCCCCCTTGATTGATATTTTTAACAACAAAGGTGTTGCATCATGTCGGTACCCCCGCGTGCCGTTCAGCTTAACGAAGCGAACGCGTTCCTTAAGGAACATCCTGAGGTTCTCTACGTTGACCTTCTGATTGCAGATATGAATGGTGTGGTGCGTGGCAAGCGCATCGAGCGCACCAGCCTCCACAAGGTTTACGAGAAAGGCATCAACCTGCCTGCCTCCCTCTTCGCCCTGGACATCAACGGTTCCACCGTCGAAAGCACCGGGCTTGGCCTGGACATCGGCGATGCTGACCGCATCTGCTACCCGATCCCTGGCACCCTCTCCAACGAACCCTGGCAGAAGCGCCCGACCGCCCAGCTGCTGATGACCATGCACGAGCTCGAAGGCGAGCCGTTCTTCGCCGACCCGCGTGAAGTACTGCGTCAGGTCGTGAGCAAGTTCACCGAGATGGGCCTGACCATCTGTGCCGCATTCGAACTGGAGTTCTACCTGATCGACCAGGAGAACGTGAACGGCCGCCCGCAGCCGCCGCGCTCGCCGATCTCGGGCAAACGTCCACAGTCGACCCAGGTCTACCTGATCGACGACCTCGACGAATATGCCGACTGCCTGCAGGACATCCTCGAGGGCGCCAAGGAACAAGGCATCCCGGCCGACGCCATCGTCAAGGAAAGCGCCCCGGCGCAGTTCGAAGTCAACCTGCACCACGTTGCCGACCCGCTCAAGGCCTGCGACTACGCCGTACTGCTGAAGCGGTTGATCAAGAACATCGCCTACGACCATGAAATGGACACCACCTTCATGGCCAAGCCCTACCCGGGCCAGGCAGGCAACGGCCTGCATGTACATATTTCCGTGCTGGACAAAGATGGCAACAACATCTTCACCAGCGAGGATCCCGAGCAGAACGCCGCGCTACGTCACGCTGTCGGCGGTGTGCTCGAGACCCTGCCCGCGTCCATGGCGTTCCTGTGCCCGAACGTCAACTCGTACCGTCGCTTCGGTGCGCAATTCTACGTACCGAACGCGCCAAGCTGGGGCCTGGACAACCGCACCGTGGCCTTGCGCGTGCCAACCGGCTCGCCGGACGCCGTGCGTATCGAGCACCGCGTGGCCGGTGCCGATGCCAACCCGTACCTGATGATGGCTGCCGTGCTGGCTGGCGTGCACCATGGCCTGACCAACCAGATCGAGCCGGGTGAGCCGATCGAAGGCAACTCGTACGAGCAGTTGGAGCAGAGCCTGCCGAACAACCTGCGCGATGCGCTGCGCGAGCTGGACGACAGCGAAATTCTCAACAAGTACATCGATCCGAAGTACATCGACATCTTCGTCGCGTGCAAGGAGAGCGAGCTGGAGGAATTCGAGCACTCGATTTCCGACCTCGAGTACAACTGGTATCTGCATACCGTGTAAACGAAAACGCCGCCCATCAGGGCGGCGTTTTGCATTGGCTTGCAGACGATTCGTTCGCTGTACGAGCGGCCGCTGCCCTTACAGCGGCTTCTCGAAGATCTTCGAATTGCGCTGGTAGTTGTACAGCGAAGCCCGCGCCGCCGGCAGCCGTTCCACGCCACTCGGCGCAAACCCGCGCTCGCGGAACCAGTGCGCGGTGCGCGTGGTAAGCACGAACAGGGTCTTGAGCCCCGCCTGCCGCGCCCGGCCCTCGATACGCGCCAGCAGCTCGTCGCCACGCCCGCCATGGCGATACTCCGGGTTCACCGCCAGGCACGCCAGCTCACCGGCATCGGAATCGGCAATCGGGTACAACGCCGCACAAGCGATGATCATGCCTTCGCGCTCGACCACACTGAACTGTTCGATCTCCCGCTCCAGCACCTCGCGCGAACGGCGTACAAGGATGCCCTGCTCTTCCAGGGGGCTGATCAGTTCCAGCAGGCCGCCGACATCATCGATGCTCGCCTCGCGCACCACTTCGAACTGCTCTTGCGAAACCAGCGTACCGCCACCGCCACGGGTAAACAGCTCGGTCAGCAGGGCACCGTCCTCGGCATAGCTGACGATATGGCTGCGCGCCACCCCGCCTTTGCAGGCTTCGGCCGCAGCATCCAGCAGTTCGGCCTGGTAATCGCTGCCCAGGCGCTGCAGATGCGGGGCAACCTGCTGGGGGCGCAGCTCGCGCACCAGCTTGCCGTCCTCATCCAGCAGGCCCGGCTCGGCGCCGAACAGCAGCAGCTTGTCGGCACCCAGTTCGATGGCGGCACGGGTGGCCACATCTTCGCAGGCCAGGTTGAAGATTTCCCCCGTGGGCGAGTAGCCCAACGGCGACAACAGCACGATGGAACGTTCGTCGAGCAGGCGGCTGATACCCTTGCGGTCGACCCGGCGCACTTCGCCGGTATGGTGGTAGTCCACCCCTTCGAGCACGCCGATAGGCCGCGCCGTGACCAGGTTGCCGGACGCCACGCGCAGCCGCGAGCCCTGCATCGGCGAAGCGGCGATGTCCATCGACAGGCGCGCCTCGATGGCCAGGCGCAGGGCACCGACGGCATCGATCACGCAGTCCAGGGTGGCGGCATCGGTAATGCGCAGGCCACGGTGGTAGTGCGGGGTCAGCCCACGGTTGGCCAGGCGGCTCTCGATCTGCGGGCGCGAACCATGCACCAGCACCAGGCGCACGCCAAGGCTGTGCAGCAGCACCAGGTCATGGACGATGTTGCCGAAATTAGGGTGTTCCACCCCATCGCCAGGAAGCATGACCACGAAGGTGCAGTCGCGATGGGCATTGATGTACGGGGAGGCATGACGCAGCCAGTTGACGTAGTCGGGCATGACAGGGCCTGTGGATAAGTGGACGGAGAACGGCGATACAGGGGGCGTTCAGGATCATCGTCGGAACAGGCTTGCGGTCACGCGCGGTCTCCTCTAGGCAGGAACGAATCAATTGGGTTGACGTTTAGTCCAGGCAATAATGCCGGATCAGGTCACGCAATAGACGCACGGTAGGCGCGATTCGTGACATTTCAAGGTATTCGCCGGGCTGGTGGGCACAGGCGATGTCGCCAGGGCCCAGCACGATGGTCTGGCAGCCCAGTTGCTGAAGATAAGGTGCTTCGGTGCCGAACGCCACCGCTTCGGCGCGATGGCCGGTGAGACGCTCCGCCACCTGCACCAGTTCGGCGTCGGCAGCTTGCTCGAATGGCGGCACCTCCGGGAACAGCGGCGCATAGTCGATGCGCACCTCGAAGCGTTCTGCCACGGGTGCCAGCTTGTCGCGGATGGCCGCGCGCAGTTGCTCCACGTCCATGCCTGGCAGCGGGCGCAGGTCGAACTCCAGGGCGCACTGGCCGCAGATGCGGTTGGGGTTGTCGCCGCCGTGGATGCAGCCAAAGTTAAGGGTCGGGGTCGGCACGGTGAATTGCGGGTTGCGGTAGCGTTGCTGCCATTGCTGGCGCAGGCCCATCAATTCGCCCATCACGGCGTGCATGGCCTCCATGGCGCTGCGGCCCAGGCTTGGGTCCGAGGAATGACCGCTACGCCCCAGGATGTCGATGCGGTCCATCAGGATGCCTTTGTGCATGCGGATCGGTCGCAGCCCGGTGGGCTCACCGATCACCGCCGCCCGGCCAAGCGGCTGGCCGGCGTCGGCCAGGGCGCGGGCGCCGGACATCGAGCTTTCTTCATCGCAGGTGGCCAGGATCAGCAGCGGTTGCTTGAAGTCGTGCTCCAGCAGCGGGATAACCGCTTCGATGACCAGGGCGAAGAACCCCTTCATGTCGCAGCTGCCCAGGCCGACCCAGCGGCCATCGACTTCGGTCAGCCTCAACGGGTCGCTGGCCCATAGCTGATCATCGTAGGGTACGGTGTCGCTGTGCCCCGCCAGCACCAGGCCACCCGGGCCGCTGCCACGGCTGGCCAGCAGGTTGAACTTGCCGGGGCTGACCTGGCGGATGTCGCAGTTGAAGCCAAGGTCTCCCAGCCAGCCGGCCAGCAGGTCGATGACCTGGCGGTTGGACTGGTCCAGTGCGGGCTGGGTGCAACTGACCGAGGGCGCGGCGATCAAGGCGGCGAACTGGTCTTTCAACGTTGGCAACGGCATGCCCGTACTCCTCGGAAACGTCCCCCATCATAGGACTATCCGCTGTCTGGAATAAACCGTTGGTGGCCGACTGCTGTAGACTCTCCGCCAACCACGCCCCTCCTTCGAGCCTGTGATGCACAAAGAAACCGAACTCAAGCTCCGCGCCAGCCGCGAGACCCTTGCCGCCCTGCGCGAGCACCCTCTGCTGAAAAAGCGCAACAAGTCCGGCTGGCAGACCCGCGAACTGCTCAACCAGTACTTCGACACCCCCGAGCGCGAACTTTCCGCCGCCCGTGTCGCCCTGCGCCTGCGCCGCGACGGCGAGGCCATCATCCAGACCCTCAAGTGCCGCGGCCAGAGCGTCGCAGGCCTGTCCGAGCGCAATGAGTACGAATGGCCGCTGGACAAGGTCAAGCTCGACCTGAAAAAGCTCGACGCCACCTGCTGGCCTGAGCAACTGGCCAAGCTCGACAAGAAAACCATCAGACCGCTGTTCACCACCGACTTCAGCCGTGAATACGCCGAAATCGCCTGGGGCCGGGGCAAGAGCAAGGTGGTGATCGAGGCAGCGCTGGATCAAGGCTTCGTGATCGCCGGCAAGCGCAAGGAAGAGATCTGCGAGCTGGAACTGGAGCTGCGCGAAGGTGAGCCGCAGGCCCTGCTGGAACTGGCTGCCGAGCTGGCCGCCAGCCTGCCGCTGATGCCCTGCGACATCAGCAAGGCTGAGCGTGGCTACCGCCTGCTGGAGCCGGACAGTTACGAGCTGGGTCTGCCACACGCCGAGCTGGAGGCCGAAACCGCCGTGGACGATGCCTACGCGGCACTGGCCTGGCAACTGCTTGGCAGCAGCCAGCGCCTGGCCGAGCAGTACCGCCACAACGGTCACTGGCGCCTGCTGCAGGACTGGGTCGAGTGCCTGAGCGAGCTGCGTGCCCTCACCGCCAGCCTGGGCCAGGCCGCCCCACGCGCCACCACCCGCAACCTGCGCAGCAGCCTCGACGCGCTGCTGGAAGACTGGCGCCCGCTGGTGCAGGCTGGCAACGATGACGAAGACATCCGTCGCGCAGCACCCGAACAGTTCGCCGAAGAGCTGGAGGACGTGCGCTGGGGCCAGTTCTCGCTGGAAACCTCGCGCTGGCTGCTGGCCCGTGCTTGGGCCGTGGAGCGTAAAGGCCGTGGCGAACGCCAGGGCAAGGCACAACTGGCCAGCTGGCTGGCGCACCTGCTGGGCGAAGAGGGGCGTGCGTTGAAGCTGCCGCTGTACACCCAGCGCCCGGAAGACCTGGCCGAGCAGTTGCCGCGTATCGAGCAGTTGCTGGCCTGGCTGCACCATGCCCGCCAGGTGCTGGAGGCACCACAGATGGACCGCCTGTACGGCGACCTGAAGAAGCTGCACGAGCTGGCCGAGCAGCCGATCAGCGATGAGGTGCTGGAAGCGCGTGTCGAGCAGGCCCGGGTTGTCGATCAGAGCCGTGGCTGGAAGTACTTGCTCAAGGCTTGATAGCGCGTCGCCCTGTTCGCGGGTGAACCCGCTCCCCGAGGAATCGCGCTGATTCCTGGTCCAATGATGACTCTGTGGGAGCGGGCGAGCCCGCGAACCGCTTCACCGCGACAATGGCAAGCTGGTGGTGGACTTGATCTCCGACAGTGCCACGATCGAGTTCACTTCCTGAATACCCGGCACGTTCGACAGTTTTTCAAAGAAGAACCGCTCATAAGCCTCGATATCCGACGTGACGATCCGCAGCAGAAAGTCCACCGACCCCATCAGCACATAACACTCCAGCACTTCCGGAAACCCGCGGATCGCCTCGGTGAACTCGGTGAAGTTGGAGCGACCATGAGCATTCAGTTTCACTTCGGCGAAGATCTGTGTGTTCAGGCCGACCTTCTTGCGGTCCAGCAGCGTCACCTGCCCACGGATCACCCCCTCCTCCTTCAAACGCTGGATGCGTCGCCAGCACGGCGATTGCGACAGCCCCACCCGTTCGGCGATCTGCGCGCTGGATAGCGAAGCGTCTTCCTGCAGCAGTTCGAGGATACGGCGGTCATAGGCGTCCAGCTCGTTGTGCATTAATAATTCTCCATAACCGCAGAAAACGAATAGTTCTATTCATCAACCAAGCAAAACGCCTAAATCATAGCGAAAAAATACCCACGCCAACGTGCAAGAATTTCTCCCACATCTGCGGAGACCAGCATGAACGCACAACCCCGTACCGACGCCTGGGCCGCCACCAACGCCCATAGCACCGTGCACTACCGCCTGCAGGCCGAAGCCGAACCTGACAGCCTGTGCCGGGTCCTCAACCTGTTTGCCCTGCAATTCCTGACACCGCACAGCGTGCAGGTCAGCCAGCAGGATGACTGGCTGGATATCGAGGTCGGGATCGGCGGCCTGAGCTGGCACCGGGCCGAGGTGATCGCGCAGAAGCTGCGCAACCTGGTGTGTGTGGGCGAGGTGAGCCTGACCAATCTGCAGCGGGTGGAACTGGCGATCGTGTAAGCATTTACCGTCGGCAAGCCAGCTCCCACTGTTACAGCGCAATGTTCGAGCCTGTGGCGATCCTGCAGGAACTGGCTTGCCGTCGATGGGGCCACTACAGGCACAGCAAAATCCCGAAACCTTTCGCTCCGGATAACCTCCTGCCGCCCGGCTAGCCTTGATCAGCACTTCCTCATCAGGCACGGACGCCCCCATGCACACTCCCGACAACCCGGCACTCGACCTCAGGCGCGTGCTCCAGGCTCTGATCGCCGACCAGCATCTGCACGCCAACGACACCCTGCAAGTACTCGAGCACGCCACCACCCAACCCAGCACCCACCCACTGGAACAGATCGCCGCCTGCGCCCTGGAGGATCGCCAGCACCCCGGCCAGTCTCTCGACCTGGACTGCCTTTGCCGATGGCTGGCCCGCAGGGTCGGCCAGCCTTATCTGCCCATCGACCCGATGCAACTCGACCTGGCGCAAATCAGCGGCCTGATCTCCCCTGCCTTCGCCCAGCGCCATGGCATCCTGATCATCGCCGCCGACGACACCGGTGTCACAGTCGCCAGCGCCCAACCGTACCAGGACGACTGGCACGCAGACCTGGCCCGTAGCCTGGGCCGACCGATCCGTCGCGTGTTGGCCAGCCCGTTGCAGATACGTCAGGCGGGGCAGTCATTCCACCGGCTGGCTCAGTCGGTAAAGGGCGCGCAAAACCAGCAGTCGGCCAGCCTCGGTGAACTCGAACAGCTGCTGGAACTGGGCACGCGGCAGGCCGAGGCCAGCGCCGACGACGCCCACATCGTGCATATCGTCGACTGGCTGCTGCAGTACGCCATCGAACAGCGCGCCAGCGATATCCACCTGGAGCCCCGCCGCGAACAAGGCCAGCTGCGCTACCGCATCGACGGCCTGCTGCACTGCGTGTATGCGTTCCCCGCCGGGGTCACCTTGGCGCTGGTCAGCCGCCTGAAACATCTGGCACGCATGGACGTCGCGGAAAAACGCCGGCCGCAGGATGGCCGCCTGCAAAGCTGCCTGCCTGGCGGCGCCGAGGTAGAGTTGCGGCTGTCGACCCTGCCGACCCCGTTCGGCGAGAAACTGGTGCTGCGCCTGTTCGACCCGCAACAATTGCAGGAGGGCTTCGATCGCCTCGGCCTGGAAGGGCCGCAACTGGCGCAATGGCAAGGCCTGCTGCAGCAACGCCAGGGCATCATCCTGGTCACCGGCCCAACCGGTTCCGGCAAGACCAGCACGCTGTACGCCAGCCTCAAGCTGCTGGCCACGCCGCAAGTCAATCTGTGCACCATCGAGGATCCCATCGAGCGCCTGGAGCCGGCATTCAATCAGTTGCAGGTACAGCCCGCCCTGGACCTGGGCTTTGCCAATGGGGTACGGGCCCTGCTGCGCCAGGACCCAGATATCATCATGATCGGCGAAATTCGCGACCGCGAAACTGCCCTGGTGGCGGTACAGGCGGCGCTGACCGGCCATCTGGTGCTGTCCACCCTGCATACCAACGACGCCTGCAGTGCAATCACCCGCCTGCAGGAGTTGGGCGTGGCCGACTACCTGATCAAGGCGACGCTGGTCGGCGTCATGGCTCAGCGCCTGGTGCGTACGCTGTGCGCAGATTGCCGCAGCGCAGTGACAGTGCCCGCCGCCCAGCCGTGCCGTACCTGCCGGGGCACCGGGTTCCACGGCCGCACCGGCTTGTTCGAACTGTTGGTGCTCAGCGACAGCCTGCGTGCACAAATAGGCCCAGGCAGCGATCTGGCCAGTTTGCGGCGCCAGGCAAAGGCCGATGGCCTGCTCGACCTGCGGACTTGTGGGGAGGCCAAGGTGGCCTGCGGGCAAACCCGACAGGAGGAAGTGCTACGGGTCTGTTCGTAGGTAAAAACGCTTTGTATTCAAGGAACTTACCTCTTTGCCGCAAATCCAACCGCGCATCTTCAACCCTCACCCCTTTCGAGGTGTTTCAACATGCGTCTCAAAACCGCCATCGCCGCCGCTGCCTTGCTTTCGCTGCCTATTGGCTCGGCCATGGCCGATACCTTCTGGCGTAACGTGATGACCACTGGTGCTACCACGGCATCGAGCTACCTGACCTCGGGGGACCACAAGCTGGTGATGGCGGCGCAGGATGATGCCGGCAGCTTCGTGGCCAGCGAAGGCGCGATTCGCGGGCCGTTCCTGGAAGCGGCAATTCGTCAGGCCCGCGCAGAAAACCCGGGCCTGCAGGCCACCGACATGGAACTGGCCAATGCCATTCTGGCCAAGAACGCGGTAGCCGAGTAACCGCATCGCCTGCTTCGCGGGCATGCCCGCGAAGAATCCAACAGCAATCTGCAGCCCTACCGATAAGCCTCCACCGGCACGCACGCACAGAACAGGTTCCGGTCTCCATACACGTTGTCGACCCGGTTCACCGCCGGCCAGTACTTGTGCTGGCGTACATGAGCAGAGGGCGCCACCGCCTGCTCCAGGCTGTAGGGCCTGTCCCATACCCCCAGCACGTCAGCCAGCGTATGCGGTGCATGCTTGAGCGGGTTGTTCTCCGCCGGCCAGTTACCCTCCTGCACATCGCCGATTTCCGCGCGAATCGCCAGCATGGCCTCGACGAACCGGTCCAGCTCGGCCTTCGACTCACTCTCGGTCGGCTCGACCATCAGCGTGCCCGGCACCGGGAAGGACATGGTCGGCGCATGGAAGCCATAGTCCATCAGGCGCTTGGCCACATCCTCTTCACTGATACCGGTCAGCGCCTTCAGGGGGCGCAGATCGAGGATGCATTCATGCGCCACCCGCTGGTTGCGCCCGCGGTAGAGCACGGGGAAGGCGCCGCTCAACTGGCTGGCCAGGTAGTTGGCCGAGAGGATCGCCACTTCGCTGGCAT
The DNA here is from genome assembly GCF_014269185.2 of Pseudomonas oryzicola. Taxonomy (NCBI): domain Bacteria; kingdom Pseudomonadati; phylum Pseudomonadota; class Gammaproteobacteria; order Pseudomonadales; family Pseudomonadaceae; genus Pseudomonas; species Pseudomonas oryzicola. Next base: position 396,530 of record NZ_JABWRZ020000001.1, on the reverse strand, counting down.
CAGCCAGCTGCGGGCCCATCATGGCGATATACATCCAGCTGATCGGCAAGATGCTCGCACTACCCCAGGGCGCGGCACTGACTGCACTGTTGTTCGGGTCCAGGCCGGGTACCGGCACCACCGGGTGGCTGGCAACGAACGGCTTGAGGTGCTCGCGGATGCCGATCGGGCCCATGCCGGGGCCGCCACCGCCGTGGGGTATGCAGAACGTCTTGTGCAGGTTCATGTGGGAAACGTCGGCGCCAATATCCGCCGGGCGCGCCAGGCCCACCTGGGCATTGAGGTTGGCACCATCCATGTACACCTGGCCGCCGTACTGGTGGACCACTTCGCAGATTTCGCGAATGCCCTCTTCGTATACGCCGTGGGTCGACGGGTAGGTGATCATCAGGCACGACAGACGGTCTGCGGCTGCGTGCGCCTTGGCCTTGAGATCGGCCAGGTCGACGTTGCCGTCGTCATCGCAATCGACGATCACCACCTCCATGCCGGCCATTTGCGCCGAGGCCGGGTTGGTGCCGTGGGCCGACGACGGGATCAGACACAGCGTGCGTTGCGGCTGGTGCCGGCTGCGGTGGTAACGGGTAATGGCCATCAAGCCAGCGTATTCACCCTGCGCACCGGAGTTGGGCTGCATGCAGATGGCATCGAAGCCGGTAATGGCGCATAACCAGCTTTCCAGCTCATCGATCATCGCCTTGTAGCCGGCGGCCTGGGCGGCCGGGGCAAACGGGTGCAACTGGGCAAAGCCGGGCCAGGTGATCGGGATCATCTCGCTGGTGGCGTTGAGCTTCATGGTGCACGAGCCCAGCGGGATCATCGACTGGTTCAGCGCCAGGTCCTTGTTCTCCAGTTGCTTGAGATAGCGCAGCATCTCGGTCTCACTGTGGTGCAGGTTGAACACCAGGTGAGTGAGGAACGGCGTGCGCCGCACCAGGCTGGCGGGAATACCTTCGGGCAGGGCGAGCTGGTCGAGTGCGGCAATCTCCAGACCGTGGTCCACGCCCAGGAAGATGTCGAACAGGCGCAGCACCGTCTGCTCCGAACAGGTCTCGTCAAGGCTCACGCCAAGACGCCCGCGACCAAGGATACGCAAGTTGATCTGAGCGGCTTCGGCGCTTTCGATGATGGCCGCCTGGGCGCCACCAACATCCACGGTCAGCGTGTCGAAGAAATGCTGGTTCAGCCGCCGGATACCCTTGGCTTCGAGGCCCGCGGCCAGGATGAAGGTCAACCGATGCACACGCTGGGCGATGCGTTGCAGGCCTTCGGGGCCATGGTAGACCGCGTAGAAGCCGGCAATATTGGCCAGCAGCACCTGCGCCGTGCAGATGTTGGAGTTGGCCTTTTCGCGGCGAATATGCTGCTCGCGGGTTTGCAGGGCCATGCGCAGGGCGGTGTTGCCACGGGCATCGCGCGATACGCCGATGATGCGCCCCGGCATGGCCCGCTTGTAGTCGTCGCGACAGGCGAAATAGGCCGCGTGGGGGCCGCCATACCCCATCGGTACGCCAAAGCGTTGGGTCGATCCCAATACCACGTCCGCCCCCTGCTCCCCTGGCGGCGCCAGCACCACCAGGCTGAGCAGGTCCGCCGCCACACAGGCCAGTGCATGCTGGCTGTGCAACTGGTCGATCAGCGGGCGCAGGTCGCGGACCTCGCCGTGGGTGTCAGGGTACTGCAGCAAGGCACCGAACACCGCGTGCTTGCCGAGGTTATCCACAGAGTCGACGATCAGCTCGAAGCCAAACCCCTCGGCGCGGGTCTTGAGTACCGACAGGGTTTGCGGGTGACAGTGCTCATCGGCGAAGAAGGCATTGCTCTTGTTGCGCGCCACCCGCTTGGCCAGGGCCATTGCCTCGGCGGCGGCGGTGGCTTCGTCAAGCAGCGAGGCATTGGCCAGGGCCAGCCCGGTGAGGTCGATGACCATCTGCTGGAAGTTCAGTAGCGCCTCCAGCCGGCCTTGGGCAATCTCGGGCTGATAGGGCGTGTAGGCGGTGTACCAGCCCGGGTTCTCCAGCACGTTGCGCAGGATGACCGTGGGCGTGATGGTGCCGTGGTAGCCCATGCCGATCAGGCTGGTCCAGACCTGGTTCTGCTCGGCGTAACCGGCGAGCTTGGCCAGGGCGGCCTGTTCGTCCAGTGCCGGCGGCAGGTCGAGGGGGCGATTGAGGCGGATGTCTGGCGGTACGGTCTGCTCGATCAGCTCACTGCGGCTGGCGACACCCAGCGCGTTGAGCATGGCCTGCTGCTCTGCGGCATCGGGGCCCAGATGGCGACGCAGGAAGGGGTTGGGCTCTTGCAGTTGATGCAGGGATGGCGACTGGGACATGACGAGGCTCTCTTCCTAGGCCAGCTCTCATGGAGACTTACAAGTCTAGGAAGGGATTGCCGATTGTGCGGGGAAACTTATTTGCAGGCCCGGCCTCTTCGCGGCCAAGACCGCTCCTACGGGGGCTGCACCGGTCTCGAATCCGGCGCTGTACCTTCGTAGGAGCGGCTTTAGCCGCGAAGCAGGCAGCGCGGTCTCACTCGCCGATCAGGGCCTTGTAGCCAGCCGCATCCAGCAGCTTGTCCAGCTCGGCCGGGTTGCTTGGCTTCAGCTTGAAAATCCACGACGCGTAAGGTTCATCGTTGAGCAGCTCGGGACTGTCGGCCAGCTCGTCGTTGACCGCGATCACTTCGCCAGCCACCGGGGCGTAGATGTCCGAAGCGGCCTTGACCGACTCGACCACACCGGCCGCATCGCCAGCGGCGAATACCTTGCCGACTTCGGCCAACTCGACGAACACCACGTCACCCAGGGCTTGCTGGGCGTGGTCGCTGATACCCACGGTCACGGTGCCGTCGGCTTCCAGGCGGGCCCACTCATGGCTTTCGGCAAAACGCAGGTCGCTAGGGATATCGCTCATGTCTTGAATTCCTCGATTGGCTCAGCGGTACGCCCGCCGGTTATAAATGGTTCAGATCAGGATCTTGCCGTGGCGCACGAAGGTCGGTTTGACCACCCGCACCGGGTACCACTTACCGCGAATTTCCACTTCGGCCCGGTCGCCGGTGGCCATGGGTACGCGTGCAAGGGCAATGGACTTGCTCAGCGTAGGCGAGAAACTACCACTGGTGATCTCCCCTTCGCCAATCCCCGCCACCCGGACCACCTGGTGGGCACGCAGTACACCGCGCTCTTCCAGCACCAGGCCGACCAGTTTTTCCTGCACGCCGTGCTCGATTTCTGCCAGCAGGCCGGCGCGGCCGATGAAGTTGCGCTCGGCTGGCTCCCAGGCGATGCTCCAGCCCAGATTGGAAGTGAGCGGTGTGTGTGCTTCGTCGATATCCTGGCCGTACAGATTCATGCCGGCTTCCAGGCGCAGGGTGTCGCGAGCGCCTAGGCCGCTTGGGGCAATACCGGCGCCGACCAGGTCGTTGAAGAACGCCACGGCCTGCTCGCCAGGAAGCATGATCTCCAGACCGTCTTCACCGGTATAGCCGGTGCGGGCAATGAACCAGTCGCCTTCGGCAATGCCCTCGAATGGGCGCAGTTCGCGAATCAGCGCGGCGCGCGCGGGGCTGAGCAGGGCGGCGACCTTTTCGCGTGCATGCGGGCCCTGGATGGCGAGGATGGCCAGATCGGGACGGGCCCGGAAGTCCACGGCAAAACCGGCACGCTGTTCGGCCAGCCAATCGAGTACCTTGGCCCGGGTGGCAGCGTTGGTGACCAGGCGGTAGCCGGTTTCGCTGCGGTAGACGATCAGGTCATCGATGACCTTGCCCTGTTCCTGCAGCAGCGGGCTATACAATGCCTTGCCGATATCGTCGAGGCGGGCCACGTCGTTGGCCAGCAGGCGCTGCAACCAGGCAGTGGCATCGCTGCCGTCGACATCGATCACGGTCATGTGGGAAACATCGAACACCCCGCAATCGCTGCGCACCTGGTGGTGCTCCTCGACTTGCGAGCCATAGTGCAGGGGCATGTCCCAGCCACCGAAATCGACCGTCTTGGCGCCCAGCGCCAGGTGCAGGTCATACAAAAGCGTGCGCTGTCCCATGGGTTTCTCCTTCCGGGCGTGGCGAAGCGGCGGCGGTCGATGACGTTGGGTCGTCAGCTCTTCTTGTACAGGACCCGCCGCGCGAGTGCCGCGCATTGTAGCCGCAAGGGCGCGGGCTGACACCCTTAGAGACTGTGACCGGGTCGACGGGCCGAACGGCGGATCAGGCCGATGACCGGCAGCAGCCCCACCAGCACCAGGCTCAGAGCCGGGAGCGATGCACGCGCCCACTCACCCTCGCTGGTCATCTCGAACACCCGCACGGCCAGGGTGTCCCAGCCGAACGGGCGCATCAGCAAGGTGGCCGGCATTTCCTTGAGTACGTCAACGAACACCAGCAAGGCGGCGCTGAGGGCACCCGGTACCAGCAGCGGCAGATACACCTTGAAAAACAATCCCATGCCACCGACACCCAGGCTGCGCGATGCCTCGGGAAGTGACGGGCGGATACGCTCCAGGCTGCTTTCCAACGGCCCGTAAGCCACTGCGATGAAGCGCACCAGGTAGGCCAGCAGCAACGCAGCAAGGCTGCCCAGCAACACTGGCTTGCCAGCCCCACCCAACCAACTGGACAGCGGAATGACCAGCTGGTTATCAAGGTAGCTGAAGGCCAGCATGATCGATACTGCCAGCACCGAACCGGGCAAGGCATAGCCCAGGTTGGCCAGGCCGACCCCGGCGCGGATAGCCCCGCTCGGTGCCTGCCGCCGTGCAAAGGCCAGCAGCAGCGCCACACTCACCGTGATCAGCGCCGCCATACCGCCCAGGTACAGGGTGTGCATTATCAGGCCGACATAGCGCTCGTCCAGGTCAAGCCGGCCGCGCTGCCAGAACCACGTCAGCAGTTGCACCAGCGGGATGACAAAGGCGCAGGCGAATACCAGCAAGCACCAGCCACTGGCCAGCCACGCCTTGACCCCGCGCAGGTGGTACAGCGCCTGCCCGCGCGGTCGCTCGTTGCCGCTACGGCTGGCGCCGCGTGCCCGGCGTTCGCCGTACAACACCAGCATCACCGCAAGCAACAGCAGGCTGGCCAGCTGGGCTGCGCTGGACAGGCTGAAGAAGCCGTACCAGGTCTTGTAGATGGCGGTGGTGAAGGTGTCGAAGTTGAACACCGCCACGGCGCCAAAGTCAGCCAGGGTTTCCATCAGCGCCAGGGCAATCCCGGCGCCGATAGCCGGCCGCGCCATGGGCAGCGCCACGCGCCAGAATGCTTGCAGGGGGGACAGCCCAAGCACCCGCGCCGCTTCCATCAGGCCCTTGCCCTGGGCCAGGAAGGCGGTGCGCGCCAGCAAATAGACATAAGGGTAGAACACCAGTACCAGCACGATGATCACCCCACCGGTCGAACGCACCCGCGGCAGGCGCATGGGCCCGAACAGCTCGCGCAGGGCACTTTGTACCGGGCCGGCGAAGTCCAGCAGGCCAACGAAGACGAACGCCAGCACGTAGGCAGGGATGGCGAACGGCAGCATCAACGCCCAGTCCAGCCAGCGCCGGCCGGGGAATTCGCAGAGGCTGGTCAGCCAGGCCAGGCTGACGCCCAGCAGGGTGACACCGGTGCCCACACCTGCCACCAGCGTCAGGGTATTGCCCAAAAGGCGGCTCATCTGGGTGTCGAGCAGGTGCGACCAGATCTGCAGATCGATCGACTGCCACGACAGCAGCAGCACGCTCAGGGGCAGGAGCACCAGAGCGGCGACCAGGGTGACCGGGAGGTACCAGCGGCGTTGGGGGGAGTGGGGCAAGTTGAATGTCTCTGTGGCTGATTTGCGACCGCTATGCGGTCGTTCGCGGGCATGCCCGCTCCCACAGAGATCGAGTAATCCTGTGGGAGCGGGCATGCCCGCGAAGAGGCCCTGAAAGGCCCCGGAAGGATAAGCCTGGCGCTTAGTTCCAGCCAGCCCGGTCCATCAAGCGAATCGCTTCAGCCTGACGCTTGCCGGCGATTTCCACCGGAATGCTGTCAGCCTTGAAGCTGCCCCACGCCGCCACTTCGTCCGATGGCTTGACCTTCGGGTTGGCCGGGAACTCCTGGTTGATGTCGGCGAACAGCTTCTGCGCCTCTTCACCGGTCATCCATTCAACCAGCTTCTTCGCCGCCTCCGGGTGTGGTGCATGCCTGGTCAGGCCAATGCCGGACAGGTTTACATGCACGCCACGGTCACCCTGGTTGGGCCAGAAGATCTTCACCGGCAGCTTCGGGTTCTGCTTGTGCAGCCGACCGTAGTAATAGGTGTTGACCACGCCCACGTCGCATTGGCCGGCCTCGATGGCCTGGATCACCGCGTTGTCATCGGAGAACACGTCGGTGGACAGGTTGTTGACCCAGCCTTTGACGATCTGTTCGGTCTTCGCCTCACCGTGGGTCTCGATCAGGGTGGCAGTCAGCGACTGGTTGTATACCTTCTTCGCCGTGCGCAGGCACAGGCGGCCTTCCCACTGCTTGTCGGCCAGGGCTTCGTAAGTGCTCAACTCCTGCGGCTTGACCCGCTCGGTGGAGTAGATGATGGTGCGCGCGCGCAGGCTCAGGCCGGTCCAGTCGTGCGACGAAGCGCGGTACTGCGGCGGGATGTTGCGGTCGATGATGTCGGACTGGATCGGCTGTAGGATGCCCATCTGCTCGGCCTGCCACAGGTTGCCAGCATCGACGGTCAGCAGCAGGTCGGCCACGCCGTTGTCCCCCTCGGCCTTGATGCGTTGCATCAGCGGGGCTTCCTTGTCGGTGATGAACTTGATCTTCACCCCGGTTTTGGCGGTATAGGCATCGAACACAGGCTTGATCAGCTCGTCGATGCGCGAGGAGTATACCACCACTTCTTCCGCCGCCTGGGCAGTGCCACCGAACAGGGTCAGGGCCAGGGCGGCCAGTAGGGGCTTGCGTGGCAACATGGAAAGCGCTCCTCGGAGGATATGAGAGGCGCAAATGGTAGTGAATCCCATTTTCCGGCTCATCCACCTAGCCGTTACTGGATGTTGCAGAGGGGCTGCTGCGCAGCCCCCGACAATCTCAAGCCTTGGCCAGATCCGGCAGGTCACCGCTCAAACCCAGCGCCTGGCGCACAAACAGCGCCTTGGCCTCCGGCATCTGCTGCACCAGCTTCAACCCACTGTTACGCAACCAGCGCAACGGCAACGGGTTGGCCTGGAACAACCGCTCGAACCCTTCCATCGCCGCCATCAGCGCCAGGTTATGCGGCATGCGCCGGCGCTCGTAACGGCTCAGCACTTTCACATCCGCCAGCCGCTCGCCACGCTCGCAGGCATTGGCCAGCACCTCGGCCAGCACTGCCGCATCGAGGAAGCCCAGGTTGACACCCTGCCCAGCCAACGGGTGGATGGTATGCGCTGCATCGCCGATCAAGGCCAGGCCCTCATCCACATAGCGCTTGGCGTGGCGCTGGCGCAACGGCACGCACACCCGCGGGTCGGCCTGCAGCACATCCCCCAGGCGCCCCTCGAAAGCCTGCTGCAGTGCCTTCACGAAGGCCGCTTCATCCAGTGCCATCAACTGCTCGGCATGCTCCGGCGTGGTCGACCAGACGATCGAGCACCAGTCTTGCCCGCCGTTGCGGGTCAACGGCAGGAAGGCCAACGGCCCCTCATCGGTGAAACGCTGCCAGGCCGTGGCCTGGTGCCCGGCGCTGCAGCGCACGCTGGTGACGATGGCATGGTGCAGATAATCCCACTCGCGGGTTTCGCAGCCAGCCAGGCGGCGCACCGCCGAGTTGGCACCGTCGGCCGCGATCACCAGCGGCGCGCGCAGCCGGCGGCCATCAGCCAGGGTCAGCAGCCATTCATCGCCCGAGCGGCGCAGCTGTTCGAGCCGCGCGTTGGGCAGCAGACCGATGTCGCTGTCATGCAGGCGCTCCAGCAGGCCATCCTGCACCACCCGGTTCTCGACGATATGGCCAAGCACCTGGGCATGCACGCTGGCGGCCGAGAAATGGATCTGGCCGGTGCCGCTGCCATCCCACACATGCATGTCCGAGTACGGTGTGGCCCGCCGCCGGGCAATGCCATCCCAGGCGCCCAGGCGCTCGAGGATGCGCTGGCTGGCTGCCGACAGCGCGCTGACACGCGGCTCGAACGGGGCCTGGGCATCGAACGGCTTGACCGCCAACGGGCCGCCGTCGAGCAAGAGGATTTGCAAGCCACTGTGGCGTAACGCCAGGGCCAGGGCGCTGCCGACCATACCAGCACCGACAATCAACAGATCTGCGCGCATTTCCATGCCTTACGCCAGCCTCGCTTGCGGCTTGAGCCGCACATATAGGGTTTTATCGACCCGCGCCACCAGCTCGCCGGCGCCGTCGCGAATATCGACCTGCAGTCGCGGCAGGCACTTCTTGCCAGTGGCGGTCTGCTGGCGAATCTCGTCCAGCAACTCATCATCGACGTGGAGTTCGGCATACACCGGGCCTTTGCCCGGTGAAATGAAATCGATGCTGGCGGCCTTGTCCCAGACGATGTAGTCACGCCCCAGTTGCTCGATCAGCAACAGCATGTAGAACGGGTCGACCATCCCGTACAGGCTGCCGCCGCACTGGGTACCGACGTAGTTGCGGTTCCAGCGGGTCAGCTTCATCGCTACCTTGACGCTGCGCAGGTCTGCGCTGATGTGCTGCACGCGGATACCAGCGCCGAGATGCGGCGGGAACAGGTTCAGGCGCCAACGCAACAGGCGCGCCCGGCGCGCCAGCCGGCGTGCATCAGCGGTCATGCCTGCCCCCGCGAATCGGGGCGGGTGCCCAGGCCCATGGCCTGGCGGGCAAACCAGCTTTTCGCCGGCGGCAGCAGGTCGAGCCCAAGCAGCCCGAGGTTGCGCCCGGCGGCCAGCAACGGCTGGCTGCTGCCGAACAAGCGGGTAACCTGATCGGAAAAACCGATGGTCAGGGCCTGGTCCAGGCGCTGGCGCTGTTGGTAAGCCTGCAGGGTGCTCAGGTCGCCAGGCCGCTGAGGGCCGGCCAGCAGTGCTTCGGCCAGCGCCTGCACGTCACGCAGTGACAGGTTGAAACCCTGCCCGGCAATGGGGTGCAGGCTGTGCGCGGCGTTGCCCAGCACCACCAGGTGCGGCCGCACCTGCTCCTCGGCCTCGATCAACGACAACGGGTAGAGGTGCCGCACGCCGACCTGGCGCAGCGCGCCCAGGCGGTAGCCGAACACCGCCTGCAACTCGCGCAGGAAGTGGCGCTCGTCGATATCGGCCAGGCGCCGCGCATCCATGCCCTGGCGGGTCCAGACCAGCGCGCAGCGGTTTTCCGGCAGCGGCAGCAAGGCCATGGGGCCGTCTTCGGTGAAACGCTCGAAGGCTTGGCCACCGTGGGCCTCGCCCGGGGTGACGTTGGCGATCAACGCGCTTTGTTGGTAAGGCGTGTGACGCACATGGATGCCCAGCTGTTCGCGCAGGCCGGAGCGGCCGCCGTCGGCAAGCACCGCCAGGTCACATTCGAGCTGAGTGTCGTCGTTCAGCATCAGCCGGTAGCCACCTTCGATTGCCTGCATCGAGGTCACTTCCGCCGGGCAGCGCCAGCTCACCACTTCGCTGTCCAGCCCTTGCCACAGGCATTGGCCCAACCAGGCGTTCTCCACCACGTAGCCCAGCGCCGGCACGCCTTCTTCCTGGGCATCCAGGCGGGTAGCGCCGAAGCGGCCACGGTCGGAAACGTGAATCTGCCGGATCGGCTCGGCGCGGCACTCGATCGCCTGCCACAAGCCCAACTGCTGGTAGATCTGCCGGGTGCCGAACGACAGCGCCGATGACCGCGCATCATAGCTGGGCTGGAAGCTGTCGCCCGGGGCGAACGGCTCGATCAGCAGGATTTTCCAGCCACGCGCCTTGGCCCCGGCCTGCAGGGCCAGGGCCAGGCTTGCACCGACCAGGCCGCCACCGATGATCGCCAGATTCACCCGGCTCATGCGACGTCCCTGCGCGCAGCCTGCATCAGCGCCTCGATCTCGGCGACCGTGCGCGGCACGCCCGAAGTCAGGATTTCACAGCCTTGCCTGGTCACCACCACGTCATCCTCGATTCTTACACCGATGCCGCGCCACTTCTTTGCCACCGCCTGATTGTCGGCGCCGATGTAGATGCCCGGCTCGACGGTCAGCGCCATGCCGGGTTCAAGCACCCGCCATTCGCCGCCAACCTTGTACTCGCCTACGTCATGCACATCCATGCCCAGCCAGTGCCCGGCGCGGTGCATGTAGAAGGCGCGATAGGCCTCACTGTCGATCAAGGCCTGCACTTCGCCCTGCAGCAGGCCCAGTTCCACCAGGCCCTCGGTAATCACCCGCACGGTCGCCTCATGCGCGTGGTTCCAGTGCTTGCCCGGGGCGATCTCGGCAAACGCCGCGGCCTGGGCCTTGAGCACCAACTCGTAGATGGCCTTCTGTTCGGGCGAAAAACGCCCGCTGACCGGAAAGGTACGGGTGATGTCGCTGGCGTAGCAGTCGATCTCGCAGCCGGCATCGATCAGCACCAGGTCGCCATCCTTGAGCGGCGCGTCGTTCTGCTGGTAATGCAGGATGCAGGCATTGCGCCCGGCCGCGACGATCGAGCCGTAGGCCGGCATCTTCGCCCCGCCCTTGCGGAACTCGTAGTCCAGTTCGGCTTCCAGGCTGTATTCATGCAGCCCGGCCCGACAAGCCTGCATGGCCCGCACGTGGGCCCGTGCCGAGATGTCTGCGGCGGCGCGCATCACCTTCACTTCCGCCGCTGATTTATACAGGCGCATGTCGTGCAGCAGATGATCCAGCGCAACGAACTCGTTCGGCGGCTGGGCGCCCAGGCGTGCCTTGGAGCGGATCACGTTGATCCAGTCCATCAGCCGGCGGTCGAATTCGGGGTTGCTGCCCATGGCGCTGTAGACCCGCTCACGGCCTTCGATAAGGCCCGGCAGGATCTCGTCGATGTCGGTGATGGGGAAGGCATCGTCGGCGCCGAAGTCGCGCATCGCGCCCTCCTGGCCGGCGCGCAGGCCGTCCCACAGCTCGCGCTCGGGGTTGCGTTCGCGGCAGAACAGCACGTATTCGCCATGCTCGCGCCCCGGGATCAGCGCGATCACCGCCTCCGGCTCGGGGAAGCCGCTGAGGTACTGGAAGTCGCTGTCCTGGCGGTACACATGCTCGACGTCGCGGTTACGAATGGCAACCGCAGCGGCGGGCAGGATGGCGATGCTGTTGGGGACCATCTGCGCCATCAGCGCCTTGCGCCGACGGGCATATTCGGCTTTGGGAATGTGGCTCATGGGCAGACTACCCCGGTTGATCAGTGCAGCGATGGCTTGGGCGCGGGGGCGGCCGGCTTGGCCAGCTCGGAGAACAGCAGCAGTGGCGCCACACGCAGGTATTCCATGACCTCCATGTAGTCGCTCTCGCCGTCCTCGGACTCTTCGAGGGCTTCCTGGACCTGGGAAATGGCCACCAGGTCCTGCAGTACTTCCTTGGCCTCGTCGGACAGGTCCTTGCCACCGGCATTCAGACCGAAACCGGTAATGAAACCCTGGCACCACTGGCCAAGCGCGGTGGCACGGTCGCCCAGGGCAGCGTCGTCGGAAGGCAGCAGCAGGACGATCGCCATGTCGTCGCTGGTCAGCTCACCCTTGACCATTTCCTGCAGGCCGACCAGGGCGTTGCGCACAGTGTCGCCAGGTTCGGTTTCCAGCAACTGGGCGGCATCGGCCAGCCAGCCTTCGGCGTCGAAGCCGGCACCGGCGCAACTGCGGCCGATCAGCAGGCCGTGCAGTTCGGCCGGGGTGACAGGATGGCCATTGCTGGACAGCAGCATGGCGAAGGCGATGTAGGGCGATTGGGTATTGGGCATGGGCAGCTAGGCGCCAGACGGCGCAATGACTAGAATGGAGACCTTGTATCCTAGCACCGGCAGGCGCGCCAAGACCATCGGCACTGGCCGTCGCCGCCCGGCGAGAGGCATCATCATCGCCACGGTGACTCAACGACGGAGCGAATCGAGTGCAACCCACGCAAGAGAACGACCTGCAGGCACTGATGAGCCGATTCGAGTTGCTGATCCAACGCGTCGAGCAACTAAAACGGCAAAATGCACTCCTAGTAGCTCAGGAAAAATCCTGGCGCGAAGAGCGCGCCCACCTCATCGAAAAGAACGAGATCGCCAGGCGCAAGGTCGAGTCGATGATTTTACGCCTCAAGGCTCTGGAGCAAGACTCATGAGTTCAAGCAATAGCGTCACCGTGCAGATCCTCGACAAGGAATATTCGATCATCTGCCCGCCGGAGGAGCGCAACAACCTGGTCAGCGCGGCGCGCTACCTGGACGGCAAGATGCGCGAGATCCGCAGCAGCGGCAAGGTGATCGGCGCCGACCGCATCGCGGTCATGGCTGCGTTGAACATCACCCACGAAATGCTGCACCGCCGGGAAGACCGCAATGATGCACCGGCCAGCAGTACCACCCGCGAACAGGTGCGCGACCTGCTGGAGCGGGTCGATCAGGCGCTGTCCGACGATGCGGATACCAAAATCGGCTGAGGTTGGTATACTGGCGCCACTCCCTGGGGGATGCGCCAGTCGGTTATGTCCCTGAGCCGATACGCACAACCACGGGGGTTGCACGCTGGGGCCGGTGTGCATGTCCGCCCGACGGAAAGCCTTAACGCCCCCTGCAATCTCCACCTTGAACTTTCGGGTTCAAGGGCTACACCGATAGCGGTCTTATCGGGGAGCCTGAATTCTCTTTGCCCGCCTCTACCGGCGGGCAATTCGTTTTGGTCGGCCATGTCGACCAACACACTTGGGACCGCTCGTGCCATGACCGACACCGCGCCGCTCACCCGCCCGCAGCTTCGTCGCCTGCTGCGCAATGCCCGCCGCGCCCTCACCCCGGCCCAGCAACGCCAGGCCGCTGTCGGCCTGTACCGCCAGCTGGCGCAACACCCGCTGTTCCGCCGGGCCCGGCACATTGCCCTGTACCTGCCCAATGACGGCGAAATCGACCCTGCCCTGCTGCTGCGCGAGGCCCAGCGCCGTGGCAAGCGTGTCTACTTGCCGGTACTCCACGCCTGGCCACGCACGCGGATGGTATTCCAGCGCTTCGAACCGGGTGAAAAACTCAAGCCCAACCGCTTCCGCATTCCCGAGCCAGTCACCGAGCGCAAGCGCCAGCGCCCGATCTGGTCGCTGGACCTGATCCTGCTACCGCTGGTCGGTTTCGACGAAGTGGGCGGGCGCCTGGGCATGGGCGGCGGTTTTTATGATCGCAGCCTGGCCTACCAGGCGCGTCGCCAGACCTGGAAAAAGCCATTGCTGTTAGGGCTGGCGCATGAATGCCAGAAGGTCGAGCGGCTGGCGCAGGCCAGTTGGGATGTACCGCTGCAGGGCACGGTCTCGGACCGCGGCTGGTACCTGGCGCCACGTTGAAGGGCACCAGCGAGGGTATCAACGTTGTGGCTGGCTGGCGTCGACCGGCATCTGGTAGGCGCTGTCCAGCTTGCGCTCCCAGAACCCTTGCGCATAACCGGTAGTGACCACACCCAGGCCGAAAATGAACACCAACACCCACAGCAAGTCTGGCTTGTTGCGTTGATTCATCGAAGATTGCCCCCCCGGCAAACTGTCCAGCGCTCGGCGATTTTCTGGGTACCGCCGGAGCATCGTGCTTTTATCGGGGCGCATTTTCCGACAACCTGCGTCTACACGCAAACCTTGACGTCAACCGGCTGTCGGTTTCGTGCAACAGGTTATTTCAAACCTTTTCAGGAGCACCTGCATGGCCTACTGGCTGATGAAATCCGAGCCCGACGAGCTCTCCATCGAAGCCCTCGGCCGCCTCGGCGAAGCGCGCTGGGACGGCGTGCGCAACTACCAGGCACGTAACTTCCTGCGGGCCATGAGTGTTGGCGACGAATTTTTCTTCTACCACTCCAGCTGCCCGCAACCAGGCATCGCCGGCATTGCCAGAATCACCCGCGCAGCCTACCCGGACCCGACCGCGCTGGACCCGCAAAGCCCTTATCACGATGCCAAGGCCACGCCGGAGAAAAACCCCTGGAGCGCGGTGGATGTGGCCCATGTACAGACGCTGCCACGGGTACTGGAACTGGGCTGGCTTAAACAGCAGGCCGGCCTGGCCGAACTGCCGCTGGTGCAGAAGGGCAGCCGCCTGTCGGTGATGCCGGTGACTCCGGAGCAATGGGCAGTGATTGTCGCTTTGCGTTGAAACTGCGGCTAAGGTCATGAACCAGATGGCGCCGCCCTGCGGCCCAGTCATGGGTTTGACCAATATCAACACACCACGCATGGCCGCAGGCCATGATGCAGTGTGCATGACCGCAAGGATGCAGAACGATGAACCGATACGCCCCCAGAATCTTCGCCACCGCGCTGCTTGCCCTGCTTGCGGCAGCCGCTGGGCTGGGGTACTGGAAGTCGCTGCACGATCAGTTGCCTGAAGGCCTGAGCATGGGCAACGGCCGCCTCGAAGCCACCGAAGTCCAAATCGCCAGCAAAATCCCCGGTCGCCTGGCCGAAGTGCTGGTCGATGAAGGTGACAAGGTAACCCGCGGGCAATTGCTTGCACGTATCGACACGCGCACCCTGGAAGCCCAACGCAGCCAGGCCGAAGCCGAAGTGCTGCGTGCCCGCGAAAACTACGCCGCCGCCCAGGCCAGCGTGCAGTTGCGCCAGAGCGAACTGCTGCTGGCCAGCCAGGAACTCAAGCGTGTGCGCGAGATTTTCCAGCGCAAATACGCCAGCCAGCAGCTGCTCGACCAGCAGCAGGCCCGCTTCGACACGGCAAACGCAGCCGTGGTCGCCGCCCGCGCCCAGCTGGCGGCCATCAAGGCTGCCATCGGTGCTGCCGAAGCCCAGGTCGCGCAGCTCACCAGCGAAATCGACGACAGCAGCCTGCGTGCGCCCATCGACGGCATCATTCAACTGCGCCTGGCCGAACCCGGTGAAGTGCTGGGGGCCGGCGGCCGCGTACTGATGCTGATCGACCCCAGCGACCAGTACATGAACCTGTACCTGCCGGCCTCTACCAGCGGCCGCCTGACGGTCGGCGATCAGGCGCGCATCGTGCTCGACGCCCTGCCCGAGCGGGCGCTGCCGGCGAAGGTGGCCTTTGTCGCCGCCAAGGCCCAGTTCACCCCCAAGCAGGTTGAAACCCGCGACGAGCGGCAGAAGCTGGTGTTCCGGGTCAAACTGCGCCTGAGTGACCCGGGCGCCGTGCCGCAGGCCAAACCGGGCATGCCAGGCGCCGGCTATGTACGCACGGCTGAAGTGGACTGGCCGGCCAACCTGCAATGAACGCCCCGGCACTGCTGGCCGAAGGAATCAGCCACTGCTATGGCGACCTGGCGGCACTGCACTCCCTCGGCTTCAGCCTGCCGGCTGGCACCCGCTGCGCGCTGATCGGCCCCGACGGGGCTGGCAAGTCGACCCTGCTGGGCCTGATCGCCGGGGTCAAGCGCCTGCAACAGGGCGAACTGCAGGTACTGGGTGGTTCGATCCGTCAGCGGCGCCACCGCGCGGCGCTGTACCCCAAAGTGGCATTCATGCCGCAAGGGTTGGGCAACAACCTTTATCCGGAACTGTCGATCAGCGAGAACATCCGCTTTTTCGCCACCCTGTTCGGCCTCGGCCGCCGCGAATGCGAGCAGCGCATGGCCAACCTGCTGCAGGCCACCGACCTGCAGCGCTTCGCCGAGCGTCCGGCAGGCAAGCTGTCAGGCGGCATGAAACAGAAACTGGGCCTGTGTTGCGCATTGATCCACGAGCCTGACCTGCTGATCCTCGATGAGCCGACCACCGGCGTCGACCCGCTGTCGCGGCGGCGCTTCTGGGAGCTAGTCGAACAGGTTCGCGCGCAGCGCCCGCAACTGACCCTGCTGGTGGCCACCGCGTACATGGAAGAAGCCGAACAGTTCGAGCATTGCCTGATGCTCGACGGCGGCCGCCTGCTGGCCGCCGGGCCTAGCCAGGAACTGGCTGCGGCCACCCCCAGCGGCAAGCTGGACGACGCCTTCACCCATTACCAGGGCGCGGGCAAGGCGCAACACCCGCCGCTGAGCATCCCGCCACGCCCGACGTCTGACGGCCCGGTGGCGATCGAAGCCCACGACCTGACCCTGCGCTTTGGCGACTTCACGGCGGTGAACAAGGTCAGTTTCGCCATTGGCCGCGGGGAAATTTTCGGCTTCCTCGGCTCCAACGGCTGCGGCAAGACCACTACCATGAAAGTGCTCACCGGCCTGATGCCGGCCAGCGAGGGCAGCGCCAGCCTGCTCGGCCGCCCGGTGGATGCCAGCGACCTGGCCACGCGCAAGCGGGCCGGCTTCATGTCGCAGAGTTTCTCGCTGTATGGTGAGCTCAGCACACGGCAGAACCTGACCCTGCATGCACGCCTGTTCGACCTGCCCAAGGCAGAGAGCGCCCAGCGCATCGATGAGCTGATCGAGCGTTTCGACCTCGGCGCCATCGCCGACCAACCGTCTGGCGCCCTGCCCCTCGGCCTGCGCCAGCGTCTGTCGCTGGCGGTCGCGGTATTGCACCGCCCGGAAGTGCTGATCCTCGACGAACCCACCTCTGGTGTCGACCCGGCAGCCCGCGACGACTTCTGGCGCCTGCTGGTGGAACTGTCGCGTGAGCAAGGCGTGACCATTTTCCTGTCCACCCACTTCATGAACGAAGCTCAACGCTGCGACCGCATCTCGCTGATGCATGCCGGTCGGGTACTGGCCTGCGACACGCCGGATGCCCTCCAGCGCCAGTACCAGGGCGATACCCTGGAAAACGCGTTCGTACGCTGCCTGGAACAGGCCCAGGAGCTAGCCCCCCAGGCTACCGAGAATACGGTGCTGGAGCAGGCCGCCACGCCTGCACCGGCGCTACGCCAGGGCTTCAGCCTGCGGCGCCTGCTGGCGGTGGCCAGCCGTGAGGGCAAGGAGCTGCTGCGCGACAAGGTGCGCCTGGCCTTCGCCTTGTTGGGCGCGATGTTCATGATGGTGATCTTCGGTTATGGCATTTCGCTGGATGTGGAAAACCTCGCCTTCGCCGTACACGATCAGGATCAGAGCCCGCAAAGCCGCGCCTACCTCGAAGCCTTTCGTGGTTCGCGCTATTTCGCCGAGCAACCGCCCATCCGCGATTCCCGCGACATGCACCAGCGCCTGCAGCGCTCGGAAATAAAGCTGGCGCTGGAAATTCCGCCCGGTTTTGGCCGCGACCTGTATGCCGGCCGCCAACCGGTGGTGGCCGCCTGGCTCGACGGCGGCATGCCGTTCCGTGCCGAAACCAGCCGCAATTACGTGGAGGCCGTGCACCAGGCCAACCTCGAACAACTGGCGAAGGCCAGCAAACAGCCCCAGCCACGCCAGGAGCTGGTGCGCCTGGAAACACGTTTCCGCTACAACCAGGACGTGGTCAGCGTGAACGCCATCGGCCCAGGTGTGATGGCACTGATCCTGGCCTTCATCCCGGCCATGCTTACCGCGCTGGGTATCGTCCGCGAGAAAGAGCTTGGCGCCATCACCAACTTTTACGCCACACCGCTCACCCGCCTGGAGTTCCTGCTCGGCAAGCAGATGCCCTACCTGGCGGTAAGCCTGGTAAACCTGGTACTGCTGGTGGCGATGAACCGCTGGCTGTTCGCCGTACCGCTCAAGGGCAGCGTGCTGGCCCTGGCCTGTGGCGGCGTGGCCTACCTGCTGGCGACCACCAGCCTGGGCCTGCTGATCTCGGCTTTTACCCGCACCCAGATCGCCGCCATCCTCGGCACCATGATCATCACCAGCCTGCCGACCATCCAGTTTTCCGGCCTGATCGTGCCACGCTCGTCGCTGGACGGCGCGGCGGCGGTGATGGGTCAGTTGTTCCCGGCGGGCTACTTTCTCGATATTGCGGTGGGCACCTTCACCAAGGCGCTGGGCCTGCGCGAACTGTGGCCGCAGTGCCTGATCCTGCTGGGCTTCTTCACCGTATTCACCGGCCTCAGCCTGGCCATGCTGAAGAAGCAGGAGGCCTGACATGTCGCACCTGAGCCACACCCTGCGCCTGGGCCTCAAGGAACTGACCAGCCTGCGCCACGACAGTGTGTTGCTGCTGTTCCTGCTTTACGCCTTCAGCGTGGCCATCTACATGCCGGCAGCCGGTTCGGTGATCGGCGTGCACAACGCCAGCGTCGCGGTGGTCGACGAAGACCACAGCCTGCTGTCCCGCAAGCTCAGCGAGGCCTTGCAGCCGCCCGAGTTCCAGCCCGCCGTGCCGCTGCCCCCTGGGCGCCTGGACCAGGCCATGGACAGCGGCCAGTACACCTTCGTCATCAATGTGCCGGTGAACTTCCAGAGCGACCTGCTGGCCGGGCGCTCGCCGGAGCTGCAGATCAACGTCGATGCCACGGCCATGAGCCAGGCGTTCATGGGCGCCGGCTATATCGGCCGCATCTTCGAGCGCGAGCTGCTCGACTATGGCCAGCGGGCGGACGCACAGAGCCCGATCGCGATCAATGCCAAGGCCCTGTTCAATCCGAACCTGGAGGGTGGCTGGTTTCTGGCGGTGATACAGATCGTCAACAACATCACCATCCTGGCCATCATCCTCACAGGCACCGCACTGCTGCGCGAGCGCGAGCATGGGACCCTCGACCACCTGCTGGTGCTGCCGCTGACCGCCCTGGAAATCATGCTGGCGAAAATCGCCAGCAATGCGCTGGTGGTAGTGATCTGCACCTGGATTTCACTGCTGGTGGTGGTCAAGGGTGCGCTGGGCGTACCGCTGTCCGGCTCGATGGGGTTGTTCCTGGCGGTGACTGCGCTGTACCTGTTCGCCAGTACCGCCTTGGGCATCTTCCTCGCCACCCTGGCGCGTTCGACGCCGCAGTTCGGCCTGCTGGCGATCCCGGTGATCATTCCGATGCTGTTGCTGTCTGGCGGCAGCACACCACTGGACAGCATGCCGCAGTGGTTGCAATGGGTGATGCAGGGTTCGCCATCGACGCACTTCGTCAGCCTTGGCGCGGCAATCCTGTTCCGTGATGCCGGGTGGACAGTGGTATGGCCGGACATTCTGGCACTGGCCGTGATCGGCCTGGTGTTCTTCAGCGTGGCCCTGGCACGGTTTCGCCGTAGCCTGGCGTCCTGACCCAAGCATACCCGGCTCAAAATCTGAAAGATTGCGCGATTCCTGTGGGAGCGGGTTTACCCGCGAACACCGGCGCAGCCGGTGCCACGCACCGCGTTGGATTCTTCGCGGCTAAAGCCGCTCCCACAGGGATTGCGCCACAGTCCGGATGCACTGTTCCTGAGAGAGCCGGCTTACCGGTCACTGCACAATCAGGTTATTGAACAGCAAGTCTTCAACGATCGGTTTGCCCTCTTCCGCTTCCATCACCTGCTGCACCTGCTTCAGCGCTTCCTGGCGCAGATGCTCCTTGGCCTCGACATTGCTCATGCTTTCCACCGACTGCTGGGTAAACAGCGCCACCAGCTGGTTGCGGATCAACGGTTCGTGGTGCTTCACCGCCTTGGCGGCTTCGTCGCCGGTTACGCGCAGGGCCACATCGGCCTTGTACACGCGCAGCCGCGGGCTGCCGTCGAGGGCATAGTTGCCGACAAAGGGCGGGCTCAGGCTGATGTAGGCAACCTTGGGCGCCCCTTCCTTGGCTTCCTCGGCCATGGCCGCAGCCGGCAGCAGCAGCGCCAGCACCATCAAGATCCACGCTTTCACGAATTCGCTCCTCAATACAGTTGTCGCCAGCTTACCCAGCCCACCGCTCAAACCCAAGCCCGGGCTTATGCCGCGCCATCAGGACGGGCCATGCTCGTTGACCGGTAAGACGGCCCTCCTACACTTATCGGCCACTACCCGCAAAGGAATAGCCCCGATGAAAGCTGTGTTGTGCAAAACCCTGGGCCCGGCGCGTGACCTGGTGCTGGAAGAGGTAGCCAGCCCGGTACCGAAGAAGAACGAGATTCTGCTGGATGTACAGGCTGCCGGGGTCAACTTTCCCGACACCCTGATCATCGAAGGCAAGTACCAGTTCCAGCCACCCTTGCCATTCTCTCCCGGCGGTGAGGCGGCAGGCGTGGTCGCCGCAGTCGGAGAACAGGCCGGCGCGTTCAAGGTCGGCGACCGGGTCATGGCGCTCACCGGCTGGGGGGCGTTCGCGGAACAGGTGGCGGTGCCGTTCTACAACGTGTTGCCGATGCCGGCGAGCATGGACTTCACCACCGCTGCAGCATTCGGCATGACCTACGGCACCTCCATGCATGCCCTGCGCCAGCGTGGCCAGCTGCAGGCGGGCGAAACCCTGCTGGTACTGGGTGCATCCGGTGGGGTCGGCCTGGCGGCGGTGGAGATCGGCAAGGCCATGGGCGCGCGCGTGATCGCGGCGGCCAGCAGTACGGAAAAACTGGCCGTGGCCAAGGCGGCCGGCGCCGATGAACTGATCGACTACAGCCAGGCCAGCCTGCGTGACGAGATCAAGCGCCTGACCGGCGGCCAGGGCGTGGACGTGATCTATGATCCGGTCGGCGGTGAGCTGTTCGAGCAGGCGGTACGCGGGCTGGCCTGGAATGGTCGGCTGTTGGTGGTAGGCTTTGCCAGTGGGACCATCCCGCAGCTTGCAGCCAACCTGGTGTTGCTCAAGGGCGCAGCGGTGCTGGGGGTGTTCTGGGGGGCGTTCGCCCAACGCCAGCCACAGGACAATGCGGCCAACTTCCAACAATTGTTTGCCTGGCATGCCGAAGGCAAGCTGAAGCCGCTGGTGTCGCAGACTTATCCACTGGCTGAGGCCGGCGCGGCCATTGAAAGGCTGGGGCAGCGGAAGGCTGTGGGTAAGTTGGTGGTGCTGGCCCGGTAAGGCTCAGGTATTTTTTGCCTGGAAGGTGCAATCGCCGGCTTGCCGGCGATCGGACCCTGGCAGGTATCAAACTTCGCGCAGTTTATGGCAACGGCGGAACCGCGCCTCGAGGTTGCGATCGGGCATCTGGTGACTACGCAGGGCATTCAAGGTCTGCTCGACATAGTCACGCGTGGTGCCATAGCGCCCCTTGGCGCTGGCCAGGATCTGGCTCAGCAAGGTGTCCGGCAGGTTCCCGGCATAGCACGGCAAGTGCCGTTCCAGCACAAAGCCCAGCGCCTGTACCTTGCTGCCATCACCCAGCCGGCAGTTGAGCCAATGTGGCCGATACGCCGGATACGGCATCTCGCGTTGCCACAGGGCCATCAGTGAGTCGTCCAGGTTGCTTTCATCCAACCGGTAGGCAAAGCCGCTGCAGGAGCCACCCCGGTCCAGGCCGAATACCAGCCCAGGAGTTTCCGGGGTGCCGCGGTGTTCGTGCGACCACAAATACAAGCCCCGGTGGTAACCGTGCACCCGGGCGCGCTGGCGTTCCACGGAGTTGCACTCTGGTCGCCATATCAAAGAACCATAGGCAAACAGCCAGACCGGCCCACCCTGATGGCGAGACATGGTGCTCTGCATGGAGTTGTACAGTTGCTCGTGGGTCAGTTGCTGACCGAAGTCGAGCGAGGGAGGATAAGTAACTTTCCAGGACGAACTTTCAAGTGCCGACATAAGCTGCCGCCATGATTCCCTGTGAACTACACATGTAGCGAAAAAACGATTCGAGGCAGTCGTAATGTACCGCCTGTGCCGACCTTGTCGCCGGCAAGCCAGCTCCCGCAGGGGAGTCATGCATAACCTAAGGCAGACCGGTGCACTAGCTCAAGTATATGTCGAAATTTTCATCGGGCATTCCGACGATTGGGAATTATTATTCCAGGCAGCATGAAAGTTATTAGCCAAGGCGGTAACAATTACCGCCTTATGGCCGCACTTTGAAACTTTGGTTATTAACCGCGCGGGGCGTAGGCAAACACATCTGCGCGCATGCGGTGCGCATCCATGCCAGCTTCGACCAGGGCATCGAGGGTGGCATAGATCATGTTTGGCGAGCCGCTGGCATAGACATGCACGGTATTGAGGTCGGCAATGTCTTCGCAGACCGCCTCATGCAGCATGCCGCAACGGCCTTCCCAGCCGCACAGGTCGCTGACGACCTGATGCAGGAACAGGTTGGGCAGGCGCTGCCATTCTTGCCAATGGTCGATCTGGTAGAAGTCCTCGGGCCGGCGCACGCCCCAGTACAGGTGCACCGGGTGGCGGAAGCCCTGCGCCCGGCAATGCTCGACCAGGCTGTGCATCTGGCCCATGCCTGTGCCGGCGGCGATCAGCACCAGCGGCCCGTCAGGCAGCTCGGCCAGGTGGGTGTCGCCGAACGGCATTTCGATGCGCGCCAGGCGGTCGCGCTGCAGCTGGGCAATCAGTTGCACCGCGCTGGGCTCGCGCGCCAGCACATGCAACTCCAGCTCACGCCCGGAATGAGGGGCGGAAGCCAGCGAAAACGCCGCCTGCTTGCCACCGTCGCGCTCGATCATCAGGTATTGCCCAGCGTGATAGCGCGGCGGCTTGCCGGCTGGTGCGAGCAAGCGCACACGCCAAACATCGCCACCCACCTCGACGCACTCACTGACGCTGCATGCCAGCTTGCGCACCGGCAGCTCGCCCAGGGCGAGCACACCATCCCAGAGCAACACGCAGTCCTCCAGCGGTTCGGCTATGCAGGTAAACAGCTCACCATGGTCGCGGACCTCGCCATCCTGGCAAACCCGGCCTTCGACCAGCAACGCGGCGCAAACATGGCAATTGCCATTGCGGCAGCTGTTCGGGCAGTCATAGCCCAGCCGCCGCGCTCCATCCAGGATCCGTTCCCCGGGTTCGAGCGCCAGCACCGCCCCGGACGGCTGCAACGTTACCTGCATCAATCTATTCCCAACTGATCCCACAGCTCATCAATACGGCGGGTAACGGCTTCGTCCTTGACGATGACCCGCCCCCATTCGCGTGTCGTCTCGCCCGGCCACTTGTGCGTGGCGTCCAGGCCCATCTTCGACCCCAACCCCGATACCGGCGACGCAAAGTCGAGGTAGTCGATAGGCGTGTTGTCGATCATTACCGTATCACGCTTGGGGTCCATGCGCGTGGTGATGGCCCAGATCACATCGTTCCAGTCGCGGGCGTTGATGTCATCGTCGGTGACAATAACGAACTTGGTGTACATGAACTGTCGCAGGAACGACCACACACCCAGCATCACGCGCTTGGCGTGGCCTGGGTACTGCTTTTTCATGGTGACCACCGCCATGCGGTACGAACAGCCTTCCGGCGGCAGGTAGAAGTCGACAATTTCCGGGAACTGCTTTTGCAGGATCGGCACGAACACTTCGTTCAGTGCCACACCGAGAATCGCCGGCTCATCCGGTGGGCGGCCGGTATAGGTGCTGTGGTAGATCGGTTTCTGCCGGTGGGTGATGCGCTCGACGGTGAACACCGGGAAGCTGTCCACTTCGTTGTAATAGCCGGTGTGGTCGCCATACGGGCCTTCCGGGGCCATCTCGCCCGGGTGGATCACCCCTTCCAGAATGATCTCGGCGGTGGCCGGCACCTGCAGGCTGCTGCCCCGGCACTTGACCAGCTCGGTACGGTTGCCACGCAGCAGGCCGGCGAAGGCATATTCCGACAGGGTATCCGGCACCGGCGTCACCGCGCCAAGGATGGTTGCCGGGTCCGCCCCCAGGGCCACGGCGACCGGGAACGGCTGGCCGGGGTGCTTCTCGCACCACTCGCGGTAGTCCAGGGCACCGCCACGGTGGCTGAGCCAGCGCATGATGACCTTGTTGCGGCCGATCACCTGCTGGCGATAGATGCCCAGGTTCTGGCGGTCCTTGTTCGGGCCACGGGTGACGGTGAGCCCCCAGGTGATCAGCGGTGCGACGTCGCCCGGCCAGCAGTGCTGGATCGGCAGTGCCCCGAGGTCGACATCGTCACCCTCGACCACCACTTCCTGGCACACCGCGTCCTTGACCACCTTTGGCGCCATCGACACGACTTTCTTGAAGATCGGCAGCTTGGACCAAGCGTCCTTCAGGCCTTTCGGCGGCTCGGGCTCCTTGAGGAAGGCCAGCAGCTTGCCGATTTCGCGCAGTTCCGCCACCGATTCGGCGCCCATGCCCATGGCCACGCGCTCCGGGGTGCCGAACAGGTTGCCCAGCACCGGGATGTCGAAGCCGGTGGGCTTTTCGAACAGCAACGCTGGGCCCTTGGCGCGCAGGGTGCGGTCGCAGACCTCGGTCATTTCCAGCACTGGGGAGATCGGAACCTGGATGCGCTTGAGCTCGCCGCGCTGTTCCAGGCCACGGATGAAGTCGCGCAAGTCGCGATACTGCATGCAGGAGCCTCATGTTGGCCGTATCGGTCGGGGTGCAGAGTGTAGCGCCGTTCGGGGCTCAGTGGCCAAAAATGACTTGGGGCCGCTTCGCGTCCCATCGCGACACAAGGCCGCTCCTACAGGTTACGTATTCCCTGTAGGAGCGGCCTTGTGTCGCGATGGGCTGCGAAGCAGCCCCATTCAATACCTGGCCGGGACGCTTACTTGCGCTTCATCGACAGGAAGAACTCATCGTTGGTCTTGGTCTGCTTGAGCTTGTCGACCAGGAACTCGATGGCGGCGATTTCGTCCATCGGGTGCAGCAGCTTGCGCAGGATCCACATGCGCTGCAGTTCGTCGTCGGCGGTCAGCAGCTCTTCGCGACGGGTACCCGAGCGGTTGATGTTGATGGCCGGGAACACACGCTTCTCGGCGATGCGACGGTCCAGTGGCAGTTCCATGTTGCCGGTGCCCTTGAACTCTTCGTAGATCACTTCGTCCATCTTCGAGCCGGTTTCGACCAGCGCGGTAGCGATGATGGTCAGCGAGCCGCCTTCCTCGATGTTACGCGCAGCACCGAAGAAGCGCTTCGGCTTCTCCAAGGCATGGGCGTCGACACCACCGGTCAGTACCTTGCCGGAGCTCGGGATCACGGTGTTGTAGGCACGCGCCAGACGGGTGATGGAGTCGAGCAGGATGACTACGTCCTTCTTGTGCTCGACCAGGCGCTTGGCCTTCTCGATCACCATCTCGGCAACCTGCACGTGGCGGGTTGGTGGCTCGTCGAAGGTGGAGGCAACCACTTCGCCGCGCACGGTACGCTGCATTTCGGTCACTTCTTCCGGGCGCTCGTCGATCAGCAGGACGATCAGGTGGCACTCGGGATTGTTCCGGGTGATGTTGGCCGCGATGTTCTGCAGCATGATCGTCTTGCCGGCCTTCGGCGGCGCCACGATCAGGCCACGCTGGCCTTTGCCGATCGGCGCGCACAGGTCGATGACGCGGCCGGTCAGGTCTTCGGTGGAGCCGTTACCGGCTTCCATCTTCAGGCGCTTGTTCGGGAACAGCGGCGTCAGGTTTTCGAACAGGATCTTGTTCTTCGCGTTTTCCGGGCGGTCGAAGTTGATGGTGTCGACCTTCAGCAGGGCGAAGTAACGCTCCCCTTCCTTCGGTGGGCGGATCTTGCCGACGATGGTGTCGCCGGTACGCAGGTTGAAGCGGCGGATCTGGCTGGGCGAGACGTAGATATCGTCGGGGCCGGCCAGGTAGGACGCATCAGCCGAACGCAGGAAACCGAAACCATCCTGGAGAATCTCCAGCACGCCGTCACCCGAGATCTCTTCGCCGCTTTTCGCGTGCTTCTTCAACAGGGCGAAAATCACGTCCTGTTTGCGCGAACGGGCCATGTTTTCGATGCCCATCTGTTCGGCCATTTCCAAAAGATCGGTAATCGGCTTTTGCTTGAGTTCAGTCAGGTTCATAAGGGGAATGACGTAATCATGTAAGAAGGGAGAATTAAGCTTCTGGCTTAATGAAGCCGCGCCGCTAGATGGCGACAGGATCGCGTACTGATTCGAATTAGGGATGCTTCGGCGACGGCGTGTAGAGGGCACTGGAGAAGCAGTGCGAGGCCGAATGTAACACTTGCTTTTTTCGACGTCTAGTGGTTTTGACGGTGGAAATCGTACCGCCGCAGACCTTTGCAGGCAAAAAAAACCCCGCATTCGCGGGGCTTCTTGCTATCACAGGTGGGCGTCGAGGAACGCGGCCAGCTGCGATTTCGACAGTGCGCCGACCTTGGTGGCCTCGACATTGCCGTTCTTGAACAGCATCAGCGTCGGGATGCCACGCACGCCGTGCTTGGCCGGAGTTTCCTGGTTCTCGTCGATGTTCAGTTTGGCGACGGTCAGTTTGCCCTCGTAGGTGGCAGCGATGTCGTCCAGAACCGGAGCGATCATCTTGCATGGGCCGCACCATTCAGCCCAGTAGTCGACCAGCACCGGGCCCTGAGCCTGCAGTACTTCGGCTTCGAAGCTGGCGTCGGTGACGTGTTTGATTTTGTCGCTCATGGAAATCTCCAAGGTCGTAAGCAATAAAAAACGTTGCCCATCATAGCCGCACCCGACTCCTACAGGAAGCCGCGGACGATTGAGTGTAACTATAGTTGTGCAAGACGCCACGAATCGAAACTGTCATGCCAGTGTCATAGCATCGAATGGCACATTGCCTTGCATCAAGGCCTGCTCAACGGCTGTATGCCACGCGTTGGCGATAGCCTGCTATCGTGGCACGATTGCCGGGTTAACGACCGAGAACAACCAGATCATGCCGCATACCATCGCGAAGAACCTGTCCCTGATCGCCGCCATCGACCTTGGCTCCAACAGCTTTCACATGGTCGTGGCCAAGGCCCACCATACCGAAATCCGCATCCTCGAGCGGCTCGGCGAGAAGGTTCAGCTGGCCGCCGGCATCGACGACGAGCGCAAGCTCAGCGAAGAAGCCATGGAACGGGGCCTGGACTGCCTCAAGCGCTTTTCCCAGCTGATCAACGGCATGCCCGCCGGCTCGGTGCGCATCGTCGGTACCAACGCCTTGCGCGAAGCGCGCAACCGCAACGAATTCATCCAGCGCGCCGAAGCCATCCTCGGACACCCGGTGGAGGTCATCTCCGGTCGCGAAGAAGCGCGCCTGATCTACCTCGGCGTGTCGCATACCCTGGCCGATACACCGGGCAAGCGCCTGGTCGCCGACATCGGCGGCGGCAGTACCGAATTCATCATCGGCCAACGCTTCGAGCCGCTGCTGCGCGAAAGCCTGCAGATGGGCTGCGTCAGCTTCACCCAGCGCTACTTCCGCGACGGCAAGATCACCCCGGCCCGCTACGCCCAGGCCTACACCGCCGCGCGCCTGGAACTGATGAGCATCGAGAATGCCCTGCATCGCCTGACCTGGGACGAGGCCATCGGTTCGTCTGGTACCATCCGCGCCATCGGCGCAGCCATCAAGGCTGGTGGCCTGGGCAATGGCGAGGTCAACGCCGAGGGCCTGGCCTGGGTCAAGCGCAAACTGTTCAAGCTGGGTGAGGTCGACAAGATCGACTTCGACGGCGTCAAACCCGACCGTCGGGCCATCTTCCCGGCCGGCCTGGCGATTCTCGAGGCGATCTTCGATGCGCTGGAACTGCAGCGCATGGACCACTGCGACGGCGCCCTGCGCGAGGGTGTGCTGTTCGACCTCCTGGGCCGCCACCACCACGAAGACGTGCGCGAGCGCACCCTGAACTCGCTGATGGAGCGCTACCACGTGGACCAGGGCCAGGCTGCACGCGTCGAGCGCAAGGCGCTGCACGCGTTCGACCAGGTAGCCGACGCCTGGGACCTGAAAGACGGAAACTGGCGCGACCTGCTGGGCTGGGCGGCAAAGGTGCACGAAATCGGCCTGGACATCGCCCACTACCATTACCACAAGCACGGCGCCTACCTGATCGAGCACTCCGACCTGTCGGGCTTCTCCCGCGAGGATCAGCAGATGATGGCCTTGCTGGTACGCGGCCACCGTCGCAACATCCCCAAGGACAAATACGCCGAGCTGGGCGAGGAAGGGGTCAAGCTGCTGCGCCTGTGCGTGCTGCTGCGCTTCGCCATCCTGTTCCACCACATCCGCGGCAACCAGCAGATGCCAAAGGTGGAACTGAAGGCTGCCGGCGATTGCCTGGACGTGGTATTCCCGCATGGCTGGCTGGAACAGAACCAGCTGACCCAGGCCGACTTCGCCAACGAGGCGGAGTGGCTGGCCCGGGTCGGCTTCGTCCTCAGCGTACGTTGAGGACCGGGTTGCTCAGGCGCTCCAGCAGGGTCGCCTGGGCACTCCGCGGGTTCTGGTTGCCGGTCGGCGTGCTGCGCACGTAGCGCCCGTCTGGCTGCAGGGTCCAGGCGTGGGTGTTGTCGGTCAGGTAGCCTTCCAGCTCCTTCTTCACCCGCAGCAACAGCTTCTTGCCTTCCACCGGGAAACAGGTCTCGACACGCTTGTCGAGGTTGCGCTCCATCCAGTCGGCGCTGGACAGGTAGATCTGCTCTTCGCCGCCATTGAGGAAGTAGAACACCCGCGTGTGCTCGAGGAAGCGGCCGATGATCGAGCGCACCTGGATGTTGTGCGAAACCCCCGGAATACCTGGGCGCAGGCAGCACATGCCACGCACCACCAGGTCGATCTTCACGCCCGACTGGCTGGCCTTGTACAACGCCTTGATGACCTTGGCGTCGGTCAGCGAGTTGAACTTGGCAATGATGTGCGCCGGCTTGCCTTCAAGGGCGAACTGGGTTTCCCGCGCGATCATGTCGAGCATGCCCTTCTTCAGGGTGAACGGCGCATGCAGCAGCTTCTTCATGCGCAGGGTCTTGCCCATGCCGATCAGCTGGCTGAACAGCTTGCCGACGTCCTCGGTGAGGGCGTCATCGGAGGTCAACAGGCTGTAGTCGGTGTACAGGCGGGCGTTGCCGGCGTGGTAGTTGCCGGTACCCAGGTGCGCATAACGCACGATCTCGCCCTGTTCACGGCGCAGGATCAGCATCATCTTGGCGTGGGTCTTGAAGCCGACCACACCATAGATCACCACCGCACCGGCGGCCTGCAGGCGGCTGGCCATCTGCAGGTTGGATTCTTCGTCGAAACGCGCACGCAGTTCGATCACCGCAGTGACTTCCTTGCCGTTACGCGCCGCGTCCACCAGCGCGTCGACGATTTCCGAGTTGGCACCGGAGCGGTACAGGGTCTGGCGCACGGCGAGCACGTGCGGGTCCTTGGCAGCCTGGCGCAGCAGGTCGATCACCGGGGTGAACGACTCGAACGGGTGCATCAGCAGGATGTCCTGCTTACCGATCACGCTGAAGATGTTGTCAGCGTTTTGCAGCAGCTTGGGGATCGCCGGGGTGAACGGCGTGTATTGCAGCTCGGGGTGGCTGTCCAGGCCTGTAATGCTGAACAGGCGGGTGAGGTTGACCGGGCCGTTGACCTGGTACAACTCGCTTTCACTGAGGCTGAACTGCTTGAGCAGGTAGTCCGACAGGTGTTTGGGGCAGGTATCGGCCACTTCCAGGCGTACGGCATCGCCATAGCGACGCGAGAACAACTCGCCGCGCAGCGCGCGGGCCAGGTCATCGACCTCTTCGGAATCCAACGCCAGGTCGGCGTTGCGGGTCAGGCGGAACTGGTAGCAGCCCTTTACCTTCATGCCCTGGAACAGGTCGTCGGCGTGCGCGTGGATCATCGACGACAGGAACACATAGTTGTCCCCTGCGCCACCCACCTCTTCCGGCACGCGGATGACCCGCGGCAGCAGGCGCGGGGCCGGGATGATCGCCAGGCCGGAATCGCGGCCGAAGGCGTCGACCCCCTCGAGCTCGACGATGAAGTTGAGGCTCTTGTTCACCAGCAGCGGGAACGGGTGGGTCGGGTCGAGGCCGATCGGGGTGATGATCGGGGCGATTTCATCGCGGAAATAGCGGCGCACCCAGGTCTTGAGCTTGGGTGTCCAGTAACGGCGGCGAATGAAGCGAATCTGGTGCTTTTCCAGCTCTGGCAGTAGCACGTCGTTGAGGATTGCGTACTGGCGCTCCACTTCGCTGTGTACCAGATCGCTGATGCGCGCCAGTGCCTGGTGTGGCTGCAGGCCGTCGGCGCCGGCCAGTTCCCGGGCAAAATTGATCTGCTTCTTCAGGCCGGCGACACGGATCTCGAAGAACTCGTCGAGGTTGCTGGAAAAGATCAGCAGGAACTTGAGGCGTTCGAGCAGTGGATAGCTTTCGTCCAGCGCCTGTTCCAGCACGCGGATGTTGAACTGCAGCTGCGAGAGTTCGCGATGAATGTACAGGCTGCTGTCGTCCAGGCCGGGGACGGCGATCGCCGGGGCCGGCGCGGGTGCCGGGGCCACCGGTTCCACCACGGGCTGAGGCGCCGGCGGCAGGTCTGGCGGGGTCTGCACCATCTCCTCGGGGAGCTCCTGAGCATCCTTGATCGCGACAGGGGTTAGCACTTCATTATTCATCTGGCGTTCCTGAGGACGTTAACGCCCTATCATCAATTGAGCGGCAAGATAAGCGCCCATTATGACGCCTGTGTTACACGCCAGGGCAAGCTGTGGCGCGTGCCTTGCGGCATTCTCCGTGTAGGAAATGTTCACGTCGAGACACATTTGGACACTTTCACGAATGCGCGCGAAGGGGTAGGCTGCGCGTTCATTTCGCCAGCACCTCAGAAAATGCTTCAACAATTCCTGCAGGATTTCGGCTACTTCGCCCTTTTTCTAGGCACCTTCTTTGAAGGCGAGACCATTCTGGTGCTTGCGGGATTCCTTGCGTTCCGCGGCTACATGGACATCAACCTGGTGTGCCTGGTGGCGTTTTTCGGCAGCTATGCCGGCGATCAGCTGTGGTACTTCATGGGCCGTCGCCATGGGCGCAGGATACTGGCCCGCAAACCGCGCTGGCAGGCAATGGGCGACCGGGCGCTGGACCACATCCGCCGCCACCCCGACATCTGGGTGCTGAGTTTCCGCTTCGTCTATGGCCTGCGCACGGTCATGCCGGTGGCCATCGGCCTGTCGGGCTACCCGCCGCGCCGCTACCTGCTGCTGAACGGCCTGGGCGCGGCGATCTGGGCAGTGGCCCTGGGCGCCGCCGCGTACCACTTCGGCGCCATTCTCGAAGGCCTGCTGGGCAATGTGAAGCGCTACGAGCTATGGGTGCTGGGTGGCTTGCTGGCGCTGGGCGGCCTGCTATGGCTGCGCCGACGCTTCCGGACCTTGCGTGCGGAGCGCAAGGCGGCGGGCCAGGCCCAGGCCCCAGAAGCTGAGCAGGCAATAAGCCACGAGCACGAGCCAGGCCAACGGCACGACCACCGCTAGGCCCAGGGCGCCGGCCAGGTACAGCGCCGGCACAGTGGCCAGCAGCCGTACCAGCTCCAGGCGCGTGGCCCACGGCCGGTTCTCCAGCAGCGCGCCCAGCACGAACAAGCCAAACGCCATCAGCGCCCAGCCGAGCACCAGCGCGGCACCTGGCACACGCTCGGCCACGTCCATCAGATAGCTGCCCAACGCCACGTAAACCACGAACTGCGCCGCCACGTAGGCCTGCTGCGGGCGGCCCAGGGCCACCGCGAACTTGCGAAACCGCGCCAGGTCCTGCCTGGCCTGCGGATAGCGTGCGGCCACATCGGCCGGGCGCCAGCCCGTGGGCATGAACCAGATGCGCAGCTTGTCCCACACGCTGTCGGCACGCCGGGCGTCGTGCCAGAGCTGGGCATAGAACTGCAGGTTGGCCCACAGCGGGTTCCAGCTGGCCAGCGGCGTAGTCACCCCGAACACTACCGGCTCGGCCGGATCCTCCTCCTTGAAGGTGCCGAACAGACGGTCCCAGAGAATGAACACGCCGCCGTAGTTGCGATCCAAGTAAGCAGGATTTTGCGCATGGTGGACGCGATGGTTGGATGGCGTGATCAACACCCACTCGAGCCAGCCAAGCTTGGCGATATGCCGGGTATGTACCCAGAACTGGTACAACAGGTTGAGCGACGCCACGGTGATGAACACCACTGGCGGCACCCCGACCAGCGCCAGCGGCAGGTAGAAGATCCAGGAAAAGATGAAACCGCTGCTGGTCTGGCGCAGTGCAGTGGTGAGGTTGTACTCCTCGCTCTGGTGATGCACCGAATGCGCAGCCCACAGCACGTTGCGCTCGTGCCCCAGACGGTGCAGCCAGTAGTAGCAGAAGTCGTACAGGACAAAGGCCAGCAACCACACCCACCAAGCCTGCGACGGCAGGCGCAGCAGCGCCAGGTGCTCGAAGGCGAAGGCATAGGTCAGCAGCCCCAGCCCTTTGGTCAGCAGCCCGGTGCTGGTCGACAGTGCGCCGGTGCTGAGGCTGTTGATCGAGTCGGCCAGGGTGAAGTTGCGCTGGCCACGCACACGGTCGGCTACCAGTTCCACGGCGATCAGCACGAAGAAGAACGGCACAGCCAGCAGTATCAGGTCCATGGGCGTGAGCTCAGGCGTTATCCATCAAGATTAGGCCGCATGCACCAGAATCCCTATGGCGACATCTGCCAAACTAGAGGACATTTAGCGCCTCGACACTGGAGTAATGAGCATGACAAAAAAAGTAGCGGTGATTCTTTCCGGCTGTGGCGTCTATGACGGCGCCGAAATCCACGAAAGCGTGATCACCCTGCTGCGCCTCGACCAGCGCGGTGCGCAGGTGCAGTGCTTCGCGCCTAACATTGCGCAATTGCATGTGATCAACCACCTGACTGGCGAGGAAATGCCCGAGTCGCGCAATGTACTGGTGGAGTCGGCCCGTATTGCCCGCGGTCAGGTCAAGGATATTCGCGAAGCCAAGGCCGAAGATTTCGACGCGCTGATCGTGCCGGGCGGTTTCGGAGCGGCGAAGAACCTCTCCAACTTTGCCGTGGAAGGCGCCAACTGCAGCGTCAACCCGGACGTGCTGGCTCTGGCCGAAGCCTTCGCCACGGCATGCAAGCCGGTTGGCCTGATCTGCATCTCGCCGGCGCTGGCGGCGAAGATCTACGGGCCGGGTGTGGTCTGCACCATCGGTACCGACGCCGGCACTGCAGCGGCCGTGGAAAAAATGGGCGGTACCCATGAACAATGCGATGTGCACGATATTGTCGAAGACATCCAGCGCAAACTGGTGACTACCCCGGCGTACATGGAGGCCAAGTCGATCAGTGAAGCGGCTGGCGGCATCTACAAGCTGGTGGATCGGGTGCTGGAGCTGACCCACGAGTAACTGGTGCAAGATTCAGAATCTGACGCGCTCCCTGTGGGAGCGGCCTTGTGTCGCGAAAGGGCCGCAGCGCGGCCCCGGCAATTTATGTGGCGAAGCTGAAATCCTGGGGCCGCTTCGCGGTCCTTTCGCGACACAAGGCGGCACGTCGCGTCCATCCCGCCAGCCGGGTTGCTTCAGGGTTTGGACAACCGGGCAATGATCCGGTCCAGCGCATTGGCAAACGCCTGCTTCTCGCGCTCGCCATAAGGCGCCTGCCCTCCCCCCACCTGGCCCTGCTCGCGCAGTTCGGTGAACAGGTTGCGCGCCGCCAGCCGGTCCCCCATGTTGCGCTCGTCGAACTCGCGCCCACGCGGGTCCAGCGCTGCCACGCCCTTTTTCACCAGGCGGTCGGCCAACGGTACGTCACTGCAGATCACCAGCTCGCCGGGCACGGCGTGCTCCACCAAGTAGTCGTCCGCCGCGTCCATGCCGCTGGGTACCACGATCAGGCGCACGATGGCGAACGCCGGCTTGGCCACAGCCTGGCCCGCGACCATGACCACTTCGAACTTGCGCTTGAGGGCGAACTTGACGACCAGATCCTTGGCCGCCTTGGGGCAGGCGTCGGCATCGATCCACACACGCATCGGGTAACCTCGTCATTAACTCAAGGCTCCCATCATGCCTCAACGGCAGTGAAAGCTGGAGCCTGCCGCCACCCGTGCTGGCAAAATGGCGTCAATCTTTCAATTGGCGCTTATCCACCACCGACCCCTCAGGCTACACTCGCCACAGCTCCACTGGCCTGCCGAGTGCGCAATGAACCACCCTCACGAAATCCGCCCCGACCTGGACGAAGGCATCGACCGCAAGGTCCTGGCGACATTGCGTGCGCGGTTCCTGCGGCTTAACCAGGGCCGGCTGCAGCGGGCACTGGAGGGCCTGTCGACGCGCCAGCAACAGGTACTGACGCTGCTGCCGCTGCTGTTCCACGTGAACCATCCGCTGCTGCCAGGCTATGTTTCGGGCAGCACCCCTGCCGGTGTATCAGGCTACGAACCAGGTGCCGAGCTGGTGCTCGAGGCTCAGCGCCTGGCCCGCTCGTTTACTTACAAGGCTCGCCACGGCAACCCGCCGCGCCCGATCCATGGCCTGTTCCTGATGGGCAGCCTGGGCTCGCTGGCGCAGGCCGAGCACAGCGACATGGACCTGTGGGTATGCCATGCCCCCGGCCTGGCTGACGAACTGCTGGGCGAACTGCGGCGCAAGTGCCAACTGCTGGAGGCATGGGCAGCAAGCCTGGGTGCCGAGGCGCATTTCTTCCTGATCGACACGCAAGGTTTCGCCCAGGGCCAACGCGACGGCCAGCTCGGCTCCGACGATTGCGGTACGACCCAGCACTACCTGCTGCTGGACGAGTTCTACCGCACCACCATCTGGCTGGCCGGGCGCACGCCGTTGTGGTGGCTGGTGCCGGTCTACCAGGAACAGCACTACCACACCTACACCCAGACCCTGCTGTCCAAGCGCTTCATCCGCAGCCAGGACGCTCTCGACCTTGGCAGCCTGGCGAACATCCCGCCTGGCGAGTTCGTCGGGGCCGGCCTGTGGCAGTTGTTCAAAGGCATCGACTCTCCCTACAAGTCGCTGCTCAAGCTGTTGCTGACCGAGGCCTATGCCAGCGAACACCCCACCGTGCGCTGCCTGAGCCTGGACTACAAGCAAGCCGTGTTCGCCAACCAGCTCGACCTCGACGAACTGGACCCCTACGTGATGGTCTATCGGCGCATCGAACACTACCTGCTGCAGCGTGGCGAGCGGGCCCGCCTGGAGTTGGTACGCCGCAGCCTGTACCTGAAGGTGAACAAGAAGCTCAGCGACCCGTCCCGGAGCAATGGCTGGCAACGTCGGCTGCTTCAGCGCCTGAGCGACGAATGGGGCTGGGACAGCCGGCAGCTGGCACTGCTGGACAGCCGCAACCAGTGGAAAGTCCAGCAAGTCGCCGTGGAGCGCCGCGACCTGGTAGCCGAGCTGAATCACAGCTACCGCTTTCTCAGCCAGTTCGCCCGCACCCAGAATGCCAGCAGCCGCGCCGACCAGCGTGACCTCAACGTGCTGGGCCGGCGCCTGTACGCAGCGTTCGAGCGCCGCGCCGGCAAGGTCGAACTGATCAACCCCGGCATCGCCCCGGATCTCGCCGAAGGCACCTTGACGCTGGTGCAGGCGCCCAACCGCAAGGAGCCCGGCAGCCATCACTGGGGGCTGTACAGCGGCAACCTGAGCACGCATGACGTGGAGCATTTCAGCCCGCTGAAACGCTGCCGCGAGCTGATCGAATTGCTGACCTGGGCGCACCGCAACGGGGTAATCGACAGCAGCACGCGCCTGGCATTGCATCCGGGCGTCAGCGACCTCAGCGAAATCGAGCTGTTCAACCTGGTGGGTTGCCTGCAGCAGAGCATTCCCCTGCCCTTGCCGACCGTCAGCGAGGTGCGCCTGCTGCAGCCCAGCGTTGCCGACGAAGTACTGCTGCTGGTCAACGTCGCCATCGACCCGTTGCGTCACCACCGCGACCTGAACATCCTGATGACCACCGAGCGCACCGACTCGCTGAGCTATGCCGGGGTACGCGAAAACCTGGTGCTGACCCTGGACCAGGTCACCCTCAACAGCTGGAACGAGGTGCTGGTCCAGCGCTATGACGGCGAACATGCGCTGGTGCGCTGCCTGCGCGACTTCCTCAACAGCCCGGTTATGCACGGCCAGCGGCCACGGGTGCGGGTACGCTGCTTCTGCCAGAGCCGCGCCCAGGCCATCGCCCAGCGCGTGGAAGAAGTTTTCGACACCGTGCAATTGCTGCTGGACCAGGGCCTTGACCACCGCTACCTGCTGCAGGTTGCCCAGCATACTCATGTGCTTGAGCTGCTGGCCGGGCACGTCAGCCTGACGACCCTGGCCGAGCATGAGGCATTACTGGCGTACCTGGGCGAAGAACGCAGCAGCTACAGCCCGCTGTACCTGGACGCCAACGCCCTGCAGGACCACGACCTGCGCCTGGTTCTGGAACAGGGCCAGCCAGCCTGCATCCAGGTGTTCTACCGCCTGCAGGGAAGCTGGGCCGAACTGTATGTGCTGGATGAATACAATGCCTTGTGGCAACAACGCCTGCCGCTGCATGACGAAGCGCACCTGCTGCTGCCGCTGCAGCGTTTTCTGCGTTCGGTAGTGATGCGCCGCGATGCCCGACTGCCGATGGACACCCTGCGGCCGGCGTCGCTGGATATCCATTACGCACAACTGCTGCCTTCCGGCCCAGGCAAGGCGCGCAGCAGCGAGCCGCGCCCGGTCCCCTTCGAAGGCAACGACCAGCCCTACTACGAGGTGCAGGCCATTATCCAGGCAGGCGTGGCAGGTGCTGCGCATGTGACGCTGTACTGCGACCAGCAGGAGTTTTCCGAGCTGGAGCATGGCGAGCAGCTGTATGCGGTGGTTGCCAGGCAGATCATTGGGCAGCGGCGCGGTGACAGGCACTACCGGTGCTACATCACTGACTTGGACTTGTCCGAGCTGCTGGATGACCAACTGGGGTCGACGCAGCTGTACCTGCGCTACAAACGGGAGCTGGAGCAGGCGTTGAACGAGGGGTTGGAACAGGTATTCAGTGAATGACGGGGCTGCCTTGCAGCCCCAAGGGTCTCAAAGGTCGAAATCGCCCGCCGCTTCCGGCTGGTATTCGACTTCCAGCAGCTTCAACTTGAGGGTCTTGCCCCCCGGTGCAGGCCAGTCGATCTGCTCGCCCACCGACAACCCCAGCAAGGCGCAACCAATCGGCGCGAGGATCGAAACCCTGCCTTCAGGCCCTGCATCCTTCGGGTACACCAGGGTCAGGTGGTAGTCCTTGCCACTGGCTTCCTCACGGCAGTGCACGCGCGAATTCATGGTCACCACGCCTGCTGGCACTTCCTCATGACCGACCACCTGTTCGGCGCGGTCCAGCTCGCCCATCAAGGCGAGTACACCCGGCGTACTCTCGTCGAGGCTGTCGATCAGACGCTCCAGACGTTGTACGTCCAATCGGGTGAGGATGAGGGAAGGCTTGGTGCTCATGATCCAGTCAGACTCCTTTGAACAGG
The DNA here is from genome assembly GCF_014269185.2 of Pseudomonas oryzicola. Lineage (NCBI taxonomy): Bacteria > Pseudomonadati > Pseudomonadota > Gammaproteobacteria > Pseudomonadales > Pseudomonadaceae > Pseudomonas > Pseudomonas oryzicola. The sequence goes on along the minus strand of NZ_JABWRZ020000001.1, from coordinate 359,323 downwards.
CGGTTTTCATCGTGCAGATAAAGCAAAACCCCGCCCAAGGGCGGGGTTTGTCGAAGGCATTGCGTCAGCGACGCAGAACCCGACACTACCACAGCCGGGCAAATACTCAAGCCCCTGCGATCAGTGTGCCTTAGCCTGGTCGCGCAGGGCCTGGGCCTCGCGGCAGATCTGCCGGCGCCGCTGGTCATCGGCTGAACGCCATTCGCGGATGTGCTCGACATGCCGGTGGCAGCCCGTGCAGATACGCTGCTCGTCCAACCGACACACGCTGATGCACGGCGACGGCACGGCAGGGCTGACATTGCTGTAGAGCGGCTTGGGCGGCCGGGCCTGGGTGTCGCTCATGTCAGATCTCGTCGAAGTCCAGCTTTTCGCCGACCCGCTCCCAGACGATGCGCTCGAGCATTTCGCCCAGCAGCTCCTCGCTCTTCTCGCACACCCATTTGCCGCTGTCTTCGTCATAGTCGAAGTGGAAACCGCCGGAACGGTCGGCCAGCCACAGCTGGCGCAGCGGCTCCTGGCGGCTGAAGATCAGCGTGCTGCCATTGTCGAACTTGATGGTCAGGACGCCAGCGGAGTTCTCCATGTCCAGGTCCAGGCCGCTCTCGTCGAACAGGTCTTCCAGGGCCTGTTGGGTAGTGTCGACCAGATCATGGAAACGCGCTTCACTCAAACTCATTGCAGGAACCTCGAAATTGGCTGCGTTACTGGCATGCCGGGCAAGATACGGGCGCTTGCCGCCGATTGCAAAGTTTTAGCCGTTGCCTGCACCGGTACGAACTCGAGGCCAGCGCAGTGCCTGGGGGTTTGGAAAAGGGCTGTTGCAGGCGCCAAGGATAGCCCGCCCGGCGGGCCTGCCCTTGCATAGGCAAGCCGTCGGTCGCTCGGTATACTCGGCGCAATACTGCATATTTCTAAGGATTTCGCCCATGAAGCGCCTGATTTCCTCCCTCGCGGCGCTGGTCGCTGTTGCCTGCCTCGTTTCGGCCTGCGGTCAGAAAGGTCCGCTGTACCTGCCTGAAGACGGCAAGGACGGCAAGGCCAACCACAAGTCGCACCAGTACCAGCCAAAAGCGAAGCCGGCCCCGACGCAAGAGCAGCAGCCCGAGCTGCAACCCGAGCCCGAGCAGTCGCCAGCGCAGTAAGGAAACCAGATGAACGCTTTCAACTACCGCGGCGGCGAGCTGTTCGCGGAGGGCGTGGGCCTGTCGGCCATCGCCGAACGTTACGGCACCCCCACCTACGTGTATTCGCGCGCCCACATCGAAGCCCAGTACCGCAGCTACACCGACGCCCTGCAAGGCACCGAGCACCTGGTGTGCTTCGCGGTCAAGGCCAACTCCAACCTGGGCGTGCTGAACGTACTGGCACGCCTGGGCGCCGGCTTCGATATCGTCTCCGGCGGGGAGCTGGAGCGCGTATTGGCCGCTGGCGGCCGTGCCGACCGCGTGGTGTTCTCCGGCGTTGGCAAAACCCGCGAGGACATGCGCCGTGCCCTCGAAGTCGGCGTGCACTGCTTCAACGTCGAGTCCACCGACGAGCTGGAACGCCTGCAAGTGGTGGCCGCCGAAATGGGCAAGGTTGCCCCGGTCTCGCTGCGGGTCAACCCGGACGTCGACGCTGGCACCCACCCGTACATCTCCACGGGCCTCAAGGAGAACAAGTTCGGCATCGCCATCGCCGACGCCGAGGCCATCTACGTGCGTGCCGCGCAGTTGCCGAACCTGGAAGTGGTCGGGGTCGACTGCCACATCGGTTCGCAGCTGACCAGCGTCGAGCCTTTCCTCGACGCCCTCGACCGCCTGCTGGTGCTGGTCGACCGCCTCGCCGAATGCGGTATCCACCTGCGCCACCTGGACCTGGGTGGCGGTGTCGGTGTGCGTTATCGCGATGAACAGCCGCCGCTGGTGGCCGACTACATCAAGGCCATCCGCGAACGCATCGGCGCCCGCGACCTGGCCCTGGTGTTCGAGCCGGGTCGCTACATCGTAGCCAATGCCGGCGTTCTGCTGACCCGCGTGGAATACCTCAAGCACACCGAACACAAGGACTTCGCCATCGTCGACGCGGCGATGAACGACCTGATCCGCCCGGCCCTGTACCAGGCCTGGATGGGCGTCAGCGCGGTCACTCCTCGTGAGGGCCAAGGCCGTGCCTACGACCTGGTCGGGCCGATCTGCGAGACCGGTGACTTCCTTGCCAAGGACCGCGTGCTGAACCTGGCGGAAGGTGACCTGCTGGTCGTACAGTCCGCGGGCGCCTATGGTTTTGTCATGAGCTCCAACTACAACACCCGTGGCCGTTGCGCTGAAATCCTGGTCGACGGCGACCAGGCCTTCGAAGTTCGCCGCCGCGAGACCATCGCCGAATTGTACGCTGGCGAAAGCCTGCTGCCGGAGTAAGCCCATGCTGCTGCGTTTTACCAAGATGCATGGGCTGGGCAACGACTTCATGGTCCTCGACCTGGTCAGCCAGCACGCGCACATCCAGCCCAAGCATGCCAAACAGTGGGGCGACCGCCACACTGGCATCGGCTTCGACCAGTTGCTGATCGTCGAGGCACCGAACAACCCGGAAGTGGACTTCCGCTACCGCATCTTCAATGCCGACGGCTCGGAGGTCGAGCAGTGCGGCAACGGTGCGCGCTGCTTCGCCCGCTTCGTACTGGACAAGCGCCTGACCGCGAAAAAGCGCATCCGCGTGGAAACCAAGAGCGGCATCATCGAACTGGACGTGCAGAATGACGGCCAAGTCAGCGTCGACATGGGCCCGCCACGCTTCACCCCTGCTGACATTCCCTTCGTCGCCGACGAGCAGGCGCTGAGCTATCCACTGGAGGTCGACGGCCAGGTATATCCGATTGCCGCGCTGTCCATGGGTAACCCGCATGCCGTGCTGCGAGTCGACGATGTGCGTAGCGCACCCGTGCATCAGTTGGGGCCGAAAATCGAAAACCACCCACGCTTCCCGCAGCGGGTGAATGCCGGCTTCCTCCAGGTCATCGACCGCCACCGCGCCAACCTGCGCGTATGGGAGCGCGGTGCGGGCGAAACCCAGGCCTGCGGCACCGGTGCCTGCGCTGCCGCAGTGGCCGCGATCAGCCAGGGCTGGATGGATTCACCGGTGTCCCTCGACCTGCCCGGTGGCCGCTTGCACATCGAATGGGCCGGCCCCGGCAAACCGGTGCTGATGACTGGCCCGGCCGTACGCGTCTACGAAGGACAGGTTCGTCTCTAAGCGAGTAACCGCCATGACCGATCAGCCCCAGGTTGTACCCAAGCAGTCCACCGAGCTCGATGCCGATGCGGTTGTCGCGTACCTGCGCGCGCACCCCACCTTCTTCGCCGAGCACGATGAATTGCTGCTCGAACAGCGCATCCCGCACCAGCGCGGCGACAGCGTGTCGCTGGTGGAACGCCAGCTCAAGCTGCTGCGCGATCGCAACATCGAAATGCGCCACCGCCTGTCGCAATTGATGGACGTGGCCCGTGACAACGACCGGCTGTTCGACAAGACCCGCCGGCTGATCCTCGACCTGCTCGATGCCGGCAGCCTGGAGGAAGTGGTAATGGCGGTCGAAGACAGCCTGCGCCAGGAGTTCCAGGTGCCCTTCGTCAGCCTGATTCTGTTCGGCGATAACGTTGCCCCGGTCGGGCGCTGGGTCAGCAATGCCGAAGCGCAGCAGGCCATCGGCGCCCTGCTGGGCGGTGGCAAGACCGTCAGCGGCAACCTGCGCGAGCATGAGTTGGCCTTCCTGTTTGGTGAAGAACAGCGCCGGGAAGTGGGCTCCAGCGCCGTCGCCGCCCTGGAATATCAAGGCCTGCACGGGGTATTGGCAATCGGCAGCCGCGATCCGCAACACTACAAGAGCAGCGTCGGCACCCTGTTCCTCGGCTATATCGCCGAAGTGCTTGGCCGCGTGGTACCGCGCGTTACCCAGCCCCTGCGCTCGGTACGCTGATGGAACGCCAGCTGGAGGCTTATTGCGCACACCTGCGCAACGAGCGCCAGGTGTCCGAGCATACCCTGCTGGGCTACCGTCGCGACCTGGACAAGGTCGTCGCCTACTGCAAGGAACATGGCATTGCCGGCTGGCAGGCGCTGCAGATCCAGCAACTGCGCCAGCTGATCGCCCGCCAGTACCATCATGGCCAGTCCTCGCGCAGCCTGGCGCGGCTGTTGTCGGCAGTACGCGGCCTGTACCGCTATCTCAACCGCGAGGGCTTGTGCCAGCACGACCCAGCCAGCGGCCTGAGCGCGCCCAAGGGCGAACGCCGGCTGCCCAAGGTCCTCGACACCGACCGTGCGCTGCAGCTGCTGGATGGTGGTGTCGACGACGATTTCATCGCTCGCCGTGACCAGGCCATGCTCGAACTGTTCTATTCGTCGGGCCTGCGCCTGTCCGAGCTGACCAACCTCGACCTCGACCACCTCGACCTCGCCGCCGGCCTGGTGCAGGTGCTGGGCAAGGGCAGCAAGACACGCGTATTGCCAGTAGGTCGCAAGGCCCGCGAAGCGCTGCAAGCCTGGTACCGCCTGCGCGGCATCGGCAACCCGCGCGACCGCGCGGTGTTCATTACCCGCCAGGGCAACCGCATCAGCCCACGGGCCGTTCAGCAACGGGTGAAGGCGGCCGGTGAGCGCGAGCTGGGCCAGCACCTGCACCCGCACATGCTTCGCCATTCCTTCGCCAGCCATGTGCTGGAATCATCCCAGGACCTGCGCGCGGTGCAGGAGATGCTCGGCCATGCCGACATCGGCACCACGCAGATCTACACCCACCTGGACTTCCAGCACCTGGCCGCGGTGTACGACAGCGCCCACCCTCGGGCCAAACGCAGCAAAGGCACAGACTCATGAGCATCAAGCTGATCACCTTCGACCTCGACGATACGCTGTGGGACACCGCGCCGGTGATTGCCAGCGCGGAAGTCGTGCTGCGCGACTGGCTCGAAGCCAATGCCCCAATCCTTGGCGGCGTGCCGGTGGAGCACCTGTTCGCCATTCGCGAGCGCCTTGTGCAAGCCGAACCCGGGCTGAAGCACCGCATCAGCGCCCTGCGCCGACGGGTGCTGTTCCATGCCCTGGAAGAAGTCGGCTACAGCGAAAAACATGCGCAGGAACTGGCCAACGAAGGCTTCGAAGTGTTCCTGCATGCCCGCCACCAGGTCGAGATCTTCCCGGAAGTGCAGCCGGTGCTGGAAATCCTGCGCCACCACTACACCTTGGGCGTGGTCACCAACGGCAATGCTGATGTGAGCCGGCTCGGGCTGGCGGACTATTTCCGCTTTGCCCTGTGTGCCGAGGACCTCGGCATCGGCAAGCCGGACCCGGCGCCGTTCCTCGAAGCCCTGCGCCGTGGTAACGTGGAGGCCAGCGCAGCGGTGCACATCGGTGACCATCCGGGCGATGACATTGCCGGCGCCCAGCGCGCCGGGCTGCGGGCGGTGTGGTTCAACCCCCAGGGCAAGCCATGGGCAGGTGAACAGGCACCTGATGCCGAGATCCAGCGCCTGTCGCAATTGCCCGACATCCTCGCGCGCTGGCGCTGACAGGGGTCGCTTCGCGGCCCCATTCGCGGTAAACCCGCTCACCTTGTTCAGGACGGGGCAACACCCACAAAAAAGCCCGCAGCGACGGCGGGCTTTTTTCGATCAGCCACTCAGATAGGGCGGCTGCCGTACTTGTTGTCCGGCTTCTTGGGTGGATCGGCGACCACGTTGGCCTCGACCTCCTGAACCTTGCCACCGCGAGCGAGGAACTCTTCCATGGCCTTGGCCAGGGCATCACGTTCCTTCTGCTTGGCTTCCATGCTCGGCATCTCGTCTACCGAGACGGCCGCCTTGGATTTGCCCTTGGCAGTGGGTGCCGGGCTGCTGTCATCATCGCCGGCATCTTCAGCGACATCATCAGCCGCAGCTTCGAGGCCGTCATCAGCCTCGTCTTCATCGCCTACTTCGAGGTCATCATTTTCCAGATCGTCGTCGCTCATGTTCTACCTCATGACTTGCGAAAAGCAGGTTAGTTATAGACCAGTGCAGCCGTAGACCGGCAGCCACCAGTGAAAATTCAACTGGCCGTGGGTAAGGCCACTGCCCTAGGGTCGGCGCTCCTGATGGGAGGCGGTACCCAGCAGACCCTGCTCCTGGCAGGACCTGACAAATCCATAAGCCCCTGCTGGCCACTCGCTATTGGCAAGCCTAGCAAAGGCTGGCGAAGCGTGCGGACAACTGTCAAACACCCTTCGGCGCGCATTCTAGCGCGCCAGAAGAAAAAGCAAAGCACCCTGAACGCTCTACGTTTTGTAAGTTTTATGCCCACGTCGCAAACGTACCGAATAAACCGTTTGCCGTGCGCCAAATGCTAAAAATCTGGCAAAAAAAATGCCCGGCAAGCCGGGCAAGTTTTTTACCGCGTCGCAGTTACAGGTTGTAGCCGCGTTCGTTGTGCTGAGCCAGGTCGAGGCCGACCGACTCTTCTTCTTCGTTGACCCGCAGGCCCATCACCACGTCCAGCACCTTAAGGATCACGTAGGTGACGATGGCGGTGTAGAGCACGGTCAGGATCACGCCTTTGGCCTGGATCCAGACCTGCATGCCGATGTCGGTCACGGTACCGAAGCCACCCAGTGCCGGGGCAGCGAACACGCCGGTGAGGATGGCGCCGACGATACCGCCGATGCCGTGTACGCCGAAGGCGTCCAGCGAGTCGTCATAGCCCAGCTTGCGCTTCAGGCTGGTGGCGCAGAAGTAGCAGATCACACCTGCGGCCAGGCCGATCACCAGGGCGCCCATCGGGCCTACGGTACCGGCAGCCGGGGTAATCGCGACCAGGCCGGCGACCACACCCGAAGCGATACCCAGGGCGCTCGGTTTGCCGTGGCCAACCCACTCGGCGAACATCCAGCTCAATGCGGCAGCGGCGGTCGCGATCTGGGTCACCAGCATGGCCATGCCGGCGGTACCGTTGGCGGCAGCGGCCGAGCCTGCGTTGAAGCCGAACCAGCCGACCCACAGCATGGCTGCGCCCACCAGGGTGTAGCCCAGGTTGTGCGGGGCCATCGGGGTGGTCGGGTAGCCCTTGCGCTTGCCCAGCACCAGGCAGCAGACCAGGCCAGCGACACCGGCGTTGATGTGCACCACGGTACCGCCAGCGAAGTCCAGTACGCCCCAGTCCCACATCAGGGCACCGTCACCGCTCCAGACCATGTGGGCGATCGGCGCATAGACGAGGGTGAACCAGATACCCATGAACACCAGCATCGCGGAGAACTTCATGCGCTCGGCGAAGGCACCGACGATCAGCGCCGGGGTGATGATGGCAAAGGTCATCTGGAAGGTGATGAACACCGCCTCGGGGAACAGCGCGGTGGCCGAGGTCAGGTTCCCGGGCGTGACGCCGCTGAGGAACGCCTTGGAGAAGCCACCGACGAAGGAATTGAAGTTGAGCACGCCCTTTTCCATACCGGTGGTATCGAAGGCCATGCTGTAACCGTAGATGACCCAGAGAATGCTCATCAGGCCAGTGATTGCAAAGCATTGCATCATCACCGACAGCACGTTCTTGGAACGCACCATGCCGCCATAGAACAGGGCCAGGCCTGGAATGGTCATGAACAGCACCAGCGCCGTTGCGGTCAGCATCCAGGCGGTATCGCCGGAGTTCAGCGCTGGGGCAGCTTCCTCTGCCAGGGCAAGCCCGGGCATTACGAGGGACAATAGGGCTCCTAGCCCTGCGATCTTACGCAGAGTCATGTTGTTTTCTCCTGGGGCGTTGGGTTTGGTGAGGCTTTTTTGCTGCTTAGATCGCGTCGGTATCGGTTTCGCCGGTACGGATTCGGATCGCCTGCTCCAGATTCACCACGAAAATCTTGCCGTCACCGATCTTGCCGGTGTTGGCTGCCTTGGTGATGGCTTCGATTACCCGATCAAGGTCCTTGTCGTCGATGGCGACATCGATCTTCACCTTGGGCAGGAAATCGACCACATATTCAGCACCGCGATACAGCTCGGTGTGGCCTTTCTGCCGACCGAAGCCTTTGACTTCGGTGACGGTGATGCCCTGCACGCCGATTTCCGACAACGACTCGCGCACGTCGTCCAGCTTGAACGGCTTGATGATGGCTGTGACTAGCTTCATGAAACTCTCTCCCGATTTGGTGGACTTGCCCCAGGAAAACAAACCCGTCTCAAGTCTAAGCGCAGCAGTTGGCTTTGTAACGCGTCGTCGGCATCCGGCTCCGCATGCGCACTGCCTGGTCACAAAGAACCGCATCAGTGCATGGCTCGTACTGGTCTTTGCAGAAACCTTGCCAGTTCTACCAAGGCACGTGAAAACAGTGGCTTATGTGAATGCGCGGGGATTGGCCAGTCGCCAGCACCGGAAACACGCACAAGTTTGGTGCACGCCGGCTCGCCATATTGCTCGAAAAACGTGCAACTGCGCGCGCCTGCAGCATTGCTCAACGCCTACTCAAAGGCCCGGTTCCTGCGTGCTACACTGCCGGCCATCTCCCGTATCAGTGGACAGCCGAACCATGCTCGCGCCCAAAGCCCTCCTCGACGCCCTGAGCGACCAGGCCTCGCGCCTGTTCAGCAGCGATACCGCCCAGCCCCGTGCCGAACTGGAAAGCCAGTTCAAGGTGTTGATGCAAGGTGCCTTCAGCAAGCTGGACCTGGTCAGCCGCGATGAATTCGACAGCCAGATGGTCGTGCTGGCGCGCACCCGTGCCCGCCTCGAAGCCCTGGAACAACAAGTAGCCGAGCTGGAAGCACGGCTGAACCCGACCCCACAGGACAAGTGAATGCAGCCCTCCAACGCATACCCGGTACTGCTGTTTTCCTACGGCACCTTGCAGGACAAGGCTGTGCAACTGGCCAATTTCGGCCGCGAGCTGGCCGGCCAGGCCGACCGGATGCCTGGCTACCGGCAGGACTGGGTCGAGATTACCGACCCGGCCGTGTTGGCAGCCAGCGGCAAGGCCCACCACCCCATCGTGTCCCCCAGCAGCCATGCCGACGACAGCGTCGCCGGCATGGTCTTCCAGATCAGCGAAGAAGAACTGGCGGCTGCAGACCGCTATGAAGTCGCTGACTACAAGCGCATCGCCGTCACTCTCGCCTCGGGCCTGACTGCCTGGGTCTACGTGCGCGCCTGAATCCATCCAGGCTGCTCCGTTCACACGGGCGGCAGCTCGCTGGCATGCAGGGTGCCGCGGAACAAGGCCGCACCGCACTGGGTGAACAACGTCTTCACCCGGTTGCCTGAGTTGAGAATCTCGGCCTGGATTTCCCCGATGGCCGAATCCCCAGGCTGCAAGGTGGCTGCCCGGTTCACCCATTCGATGGCGGCAAACCGGCTTTGTTTGCGGGTACCGCGCCCCTGCATCCAGGCCAGCCCCAGCTCGGCGCTGGCCCGCCCGGCAATCCCTGGGTCAGGGTGCTCGACCAGGCTCAGCAGGTAGGCCACCGCTTCGGCCCGCTCCTGCGGCTCGCCAAACTGACGCAACAAGATCCCCAAGTGCAACCGCGCTTGTGCATTGATCTGCGCATTGCCCAGCGCGTCGACCAGCAAATGCCGGACTGTCAGCATGGCGGCGCGATCGCGAAGGTTTTTATCGCCCTCCATGTGCAGACGAGCCAGTTCGTACTTGGCTTGGCGGCTGCCCGCCTCCACCGCACGCTGCAGCCAGTGCCTGGCCGCCTCGTCGTCCAGATATTGCGCAGGGGTGTCGCCCAGCTCGCCGCGATACAAGCTGTACAGTGCAAGTGCCGCTCCCGGCAGATTCAGCTCGGCAAAACGCTCGTACAGATAGCAGGCCACTTCATGCCGTTTACCAGCCCACAGCAGTCGTGCCACGTCGAGCACCCCGAAGCCCGGCGCCCGGCCCGTACGCTGGCGCTTTACCGCAATCTGCGCCCAGGCTTTGGCCTGCTCGTCGGAACGTGACCAGCCCCACAGGCCGAAGCGGTGCCCGGCGGCACGCAATGCGCAGGCGGCAGCGTGCGAACGGCCTTCACACAGTTGCTCGATGGCGCTGCGTAACAGCTGCTTTTCATCGGTCATGCCGTTCAGCAGTATCAGCTCTACCAAACAACGAAAAGGCTCTCCCATGGCCGGTATGGC